>NZ_AUFA01000028.1:0-90678 GCF_000426265.1 Bradyrhizobium sp. Cp5.3
CGGAGGCCCGGGACGAATCGATCGATGAGTCAAAAATCAGGCGCCGCGCACTTTACTGAAAAGCAGGGCCACTACCTGGCCTTCATCTATACCTACTCGTACATGTTCGGACGGCCGCCTGCCGAAACCGATATGCAGCGCCACTTCGGCGTCAGCCCGCCCTCAGTCCATCAGATGATTGTCACGCTCGAACGCAACGGCCTCATTCGCCGTCAAGCCGGTGCCCCCAGAAGCATCGAAATCCTCGTGCCACCAGAAAACTTGCCGATCCTAGATTGGCTCGGTATCAAACCGTCAAAACCACTGTGACGAGCCACTAGTCGATCACCATCGGGAGAAGCTTTTATGGTCCCAAGGAGGGCGGGAGGCTGAGTGAGGTGGGTCCTCACTCGTCGCGAGGCAAGCGACTTTTGACAAATTGCTGGAGATCCGGACCTTCGAAGAGGTAGCCGCGTATCTCCGCACGCTTCAACGTCGGTGAGCTTATCTCCAATAAGAAAGCTTCGAACAAGATCAACCTGGAAGCGTTTTTTGAGGTTCGTAATCATGCCGATCGTGGATACCGCCACCATTGTGGATTGGTTTCCCACCGGCACGGTGAAGGGTTCAGCCAATAGCTGTGGCACTGGCTTTGCTTGTGTTGGTATCCTGAACTAGCTGTCTTGATCGATTCAGTATTTTGTCGTGAATCCGACGAGCCAAACGATGGCTTGGGAGTTCGACAGCTCTGTAGAAGGCGTAGGCGACAATAAGGCAAATCAGAACGCCGAAGGCCCATTGCTTATTGTTCGCGAAGATCTGCAAATGCGGCATGATGCCGTAAAACGCAACTGGGTGAACTAGGTAGAGCGAGTAGCTCCAACGGCCGCCACGAACGAGAACTGATGCGGCCGCATTGGCGTGGATCTCCCACCAGATGCACATTGCAAAGATCGGCGCGGCCACCGGAAGTGAATAAATGTAGTGAACAGTCTGAGTGTAGTGAAGCCATCCAGTCGCAAACATAGTAAGCGCCAACACTGCGCGCGATGGCCAGATCAAAAGGCCAATCTGGACGGAGCGACGTCGCACCGCGAGGTCTGCGAGCAGACATCCCAGAAGCCAGATCGGCAGATTGTGGAGAACGTCTCTCAGACTGAGGAGGGCAAAGAAGGCTGCGCCGCCTTCGTCGACCAAAGACGGAATTCCTAGGCACCAATAGCTGATCGTATAGCTTATAATGATAATTGGCACCCATCCGAACCTGCGCCAAGCGCCTCTTAGAATGGGGTAGAGCGAGTAATACACAATCTCGCAGATCAGGCTCCAGGTTATAAAGCCCGCGTAGGGATTGTAGCTGACGCCGAGGAAGAAAGCTGGAATCAGGATCGCGCAGAAGGGGAGCACGATGCGAATATATCGCCTCGCAAAATAGGCCCTCCAACTCACTGGCGGCGCCTCGACGTAGGGGGCGTGAATGCAGAAGCCCGAGACAATGAAGAATATGCTGACAGCTGCTGTACCGAAGAGGGCACTCCGGTAAAGGGTTTCAGCGGAATCAAATCCATAATGGCCCAGATAATCCATCAGGATGGGAACCGAATCGTGATGAAGGGCTACAACAATGGCCGCAACAAAGCGAACCGCGTCAAGCGCGTCATAGTGCCTGTTCATGTGAGCACTGAATTCCCCGCCCTGATTGAATGGTTGGCTACCGCTACCATGGAGGATTGTCCCTAGCAATGGCCGTGGTGCGTTGTTAGTCGCCACACCTATGACGAGGTCTGCCCCTGAAACCGAAAGGACAGCCATGGCCGCTTCCAACTTCGACGCCAGCCTGAGATTCCTCCCTTCAATCCGAGAGCGGCGACGATGACGACCCGGCGGGACCACGGCGGCCGGACCTCCCGGGGCATCACCCAGCGGGAATACGACGCCTGGTGCGCCGAGCATAATTGGGCGTCCATGGAATCCGTGGTGCGACAGCCTGCCGTCGGGACCGACATCTGACGTGGCAGTAAATGCGATGTGGACGATTCGAGATGGTGTCGGCATGAAGAAAGCCTGACACTAGCTGATCGGCCCGATCTTCATCATCGCATGGTTCTAGTATTTCGAAACAGAGGCGTTGATTCACCCCGGTCAATCCGACACGATCTCGACGATCGGCGCGAAATGGACTCTTGCGATATTCGCCCACGGATGTTTCGCGGGTGGATTGTCCGTTCATTTCTTTTTGCGTTGGGCGGCAAACCCGCTCGGCAAGGGCTGCGGATAGGAGACAATCGTGGACATGACGGCACTTTGCGAAGCTATCCTGCCGGTGCTCTCGCAGGGCGCGCGAGACGTATTGCGCCTCGTCGGCATGTATCCGCTCTCGAGGGGTAGCCGATGTACTCGTTGAGGACGCCGTCACGGTCGAAAAAAAATGGCGGATCTATTCACTTGCCAGGCACTCTTGGACCGCAGCAGGCATATCGCGATCGGATTCTCGCAGCGCCAACGGCTCGCGTCGAAGAAGCCCCTCGGCCAAGCAATACAATGCCCCGCGTGACCTGGGAGAGCTGACTATCGAACAGCGATCCTAGGACGTTTTGAACCACGACGGCCTGCCCGAAAGGTGAGGAACAGCTCGGCCCATGAAGAAATTGAGGTACACCGCCCACATGACCATTAAGACTGCTGTGCCCAAGAGGCCGGCCTGAATAGCGATCGCGAGAAACTGATTGTGAGGATCAGGAATGGCCTGGCCGTATGGAGAGGGCCTGTCTGCCTCCAGGGAAGCGTCTCCCGGCACCATGGCCGAGGGGAGCTTGTTTCACAAATTCATTCGCCTTCCGCCACAAATCGATACGGCTCGCGGTCGACATTGTGGGCTATTCGGTTTGGACGGTCTTTGCTTGTTTGGTTTCGTTCGATGGTGCCTGGGCGTTACCGTGGCGGACATTCATGGCATGCAGATCCGTCTCGAGTTCTGCTAGCCAGCGACGTATGAAGGCTGTGGTCAAGCGCTGAATTGGCGCCCGAGAGTCATGTCGGACACCGACGGCCTTGATGAGCAATTGGCCTTTGCGATCTTTCACACGAAGGGCATGCTCGAGGATTTGCTCAGCACATACATCGCCGGCTACAAGGCGGGACGCGAATGAAGCGTCGGCGCCGATCGCAGAGGAAGCGCAGCCGGCAGCGGCTGGCCGCGCATCGGCGGCGGCTGTCGCACTGGTCTCGAAATAGAACGCTGTGGGGCTCGAAAATTCATGTCCCGGCAGCGTTTATTCTCAAACTGAGCGCTGAAATCCCAGTGCACTCCAATCGAGCAAGGGGCATGCCACACGTCGGTGACGCCGCTCACAGCGATCCCACCCAAAGCTCAGATCACTGAGGTCTGGCGCCGTTGCGGGCCCTAGGCCACCCGTCGAAAGCCGTAGTACAAGCGTTAACGGGCATTTCTAATGCTTGTCGGAACCAAAGTGGAGTGTTACCCAACGTGTCTCTCTAGAATTGAGACACAGAGACCGGGTTGCGAAATACGTACCGCCCAGACATCGACGGCCTGCGCGCTATAGCTGTCCTGGCGGTTATCGCCTTTCATGCGGTTCCCAACGCGCTTCCAGGCGGCTTCATTGGCGTCGATATATTCTTTGTCATTTCTGGCTATCTGATAAGCCGCAACATTTTGTTGGCAGTCGGCGCAGAGCAGTTTTCCTTCGCCGACTTCTACCTCCGTCGAGCTCGGCGAATCCTGCCAGCGCTTTACTTCACGGTCCTTGCCACCTTCGCGGTTGGCGTCGCGCTGTTTTCTCCAGAGGCGCTCCGCTCGTTGGCGAAGGAGACCACATCGGCGGTCCTCTCAATCTCCAACGTCGAATATTGGCGGGAGTCACGGCAGTACTTCGCGGCAGCATCGGACCAGCTTGGTCTGCTGCACGTCTGGTCGCTTTCCGCCGAGGAGCAATTCTACCTAGTTTGGCCGGCTCTCTTGCTCGTTACTCAAAGGAAGCTTGGCACCCATCGTATTCCGCTTGCCGTTGGCGCGATTGGTGCGCTCTCTCTGCTCACCGCCATCATCACCCACGCAATCGATCCATCCGCGGCATTCTTCCTGCCTCAGTGTCGGATATTTGAGTTTTGCCTGGGCGTCGCAGTGCTATTCGCGGAAAGGAGGTTCGAACCTCGAGCTGCGGACGCTCTCTTTGGCGTTGGCTCTCTCGCCGTGCTGATCCTACTCTGGCTGCCTCCTGGCGCTAAGCCACTTCAGCCAGGCGCACTGCTGGTCCCGTGTGGGGGCGCCGCGCTGATCATCTTATCAGGCGCGCAGTCGCGGCTAGCGGCCGCTCTGAGTGCTTGGCCGCTGCGCAGCATAGGCTTGATTTCATATTCGCTCTATCTGTGTCATTGGCCCACTCTATTCTTCTATCGGCAATTTCAGTCCGGGCCGATGGGCTCAATTGAGATCGCCGGCCTGTTTGGATTGATGTTTGTGATCGCGACCTCGATGTACATGTGGGTCGAGCAGCTGTTCCGCCGAAGGCGGCCTTCAAATGTGCGATTTGTGGCTTCCTGTTGCATCGTCGGTCTTTCTATCGTCGGCACCGCCTTGATGGCGTACAAGCAGCAAGGCTGGCCGGCCCGGCTTTCGCCGGAGCAACTCGCCCGCAAGCAGCTCGAGCAGTTTGGCATGGCGCCGTGCAAGACCGTCAGTGGCGATGGCTGCCTGTTCGGCGCGACGGGCATGGCGCGCGCCGTTGAGATCCTCGGCGACAGTTTGGTGAACCAGTACGTTGGTGCTCTTGACCCGATACTGAAGAGGCTCAACCGAGCCGGCTATGCTCCGCCCAGTTTCGGGTGTCTCATGCTGGAGGGCCTGACTAGCTCCAGCGAGAACAAGACGCGCGACTGTGCTGGTCTTCGTGAAGGCACGCTCGATCGGCTGGCCAGCGAAATGACGCCGATCATTATCGGTCAGGCCTGGACCGGCTACGCGCCGCTCAGACTACCGGACGGCTCCCTCGTCAGCACGCAGGACGAGATGAACGGAGCCTTCGAGACCGCAATCGAGCGGACAATGGCTCGGCTCGGTGGCCACAGCCGACGCTTCCTCCTGATCGGTGAACAGGTGCCGCTTGCTTGTCCTATCAATGGCGCCAGTTATGAGCGCTCGATGTTGATGGGCAAAATGCGCCCCGAGTGCCCGGAGACGACGCTCGCGCAGGTCAGAGAACGCACTGCATCGATAAACGCGATGCTCCAGCGGGTCCGTGATCGTCACCTCAACAATGTGACCCTGCTACGTCCGGAGGACTATCTGTGCGGCGAGACCTGCATCAACCGCGAGAATGACGTTTCGCTCTACTACGACGATGAGCACTTCTCGGTCGCAGGAAGCCGGTTCGTCGGACGCCGGGCTGAACCTCTAATCCTCGACTTCATAGGTACTACCGGTGACTGAACCTTCAGCCAGCCAGCAGAAGGGGCTAGTCGGACGAGAAATCCAGCTCGGGATCTCGGTCGCCGAACAGATACTCGCCGACGTAGTACAGCCCTACGAAAGCGCAGAGCCCTACGGCGGCGGCACCGTACATCACCGTGTCAGTGTGGAGGAATGTCTCGAAGTTCTGCACCACGTCCACGAGCATGAATCGGCCCCTCGATTCGGCATCGTTAACATTGAGCAAAGCTTCATTAAAGAATCGTAAATTCTTGGTTGCAATAGGCGACGTCTATCCAGAATTGCTAGAAAGCGAAGTTGCGACTCATGGGGGCCGCTCGATCGCGATCGTTCAACCGAGAGGAGCGTGCACATTCATTTCGATCAATAGCTGGGAGCCGTCCTCGCTGGCCGAGAGCACACGCCAATCCGAAAGTTTGTAAAGATCCACGAATTCAGACCACGCCTTGAATTCGTGGTTCACCGAGTAGAACTCGTCGAACAAAATCAGATATCGATATCTGAGCGTCCCGCAGATCGTGTCCAGGACAGGTCGGGTCGAAATGTACAGATCTGCATCAAAATGGATGAACCGCAAATCGCGAGGCCACCCGCTCCTGATCAGATAGCGCGTCACCGACTCGCTGAACAGGCCCGACTCGATCTCGACGTTTGGTTGTGGGGGCGGCGGAAACATAATCCCGCGTTCAAGGTTCGCGACGACCTCACGGCGCTTTTCGGGCTCATCCGCCCATAATTCAACGGGACCACCAAAGCCTTTGATCGATCCGGCCGGCAATCCATCCCAGGATTCCGGCAGACCCTCGAAGCAATCAAAACCAACCAAACGAAATGTCTGTGGCAGGTGATCGACGAAATACTTCAGTGACCCGCCATTGTTGGTGCCCAACTCAAGGATCGTGCCCGACGCGGAATTCGCGTTGATCCAGTTTATCGCGACATTCCAAATGGGGTGCTTTCCGGTTGTCTTGTTGAACGTCGGTACGATCGTCACGCGATGATCTTTCGCAATCTTCTCACGCCAAAAATGCTCGAAACGCAAAGTGTTTGCGATTTTTTGCGTGGTCAGGCCGAACCATTCGATCTTGTCGATTGCTCTTGAGGGAAGCGAGGATAGTCGAGCCAGCAAGCGCCGAAACTTTCCCGCATGGCGCGGTTTCTCAGCGAAGGGAGCTGTGGCTATAGCGAGCGATTTTATCTCTTGGGCCATCTCGTGTTCCGCTCTCGGACCGGAAAAGAAGAAACATTCAAACATTCAACAGTCAATACGGGGCGCTAATGCGACGAGCGGAAGAAAAAGACCGGCATTCGCCCGGTCGCAAATGACTGCAATACAGCGACTTTCCGGGGCAGCCTGGCGAAGCTGCGTCATCGCTGGTTTTTCTAGGCGTCTCATTGGACGGGTGGCGATCGGGTCGCGTTTAAGCGACGCGCAGCGATTCTTGCGCAGGGGACCCGAGGTTCCCCTTGCCGCGGGTCAGGCCTCGAGGCGGGGCCGCTGATCGCCGTCAGGATGCTTTGCGGCAAGGCCGGCCCAAACGTCGCGGGATCTCGAGTCAGATCATTGTCAATCCGATAGTCAATGAGGTTGCTATGCGGACGACCGGCGACAAGAGCGCGGAATGCGGAATTGCAGGCCGCGCGCTCCCGAGCTTCTTGCGTGCCAGGTGCGGGCAAGACAGTGGAAATTCGGTGGCACCACAAGCACCACCCCCACATCCGGAGCAAGCTGGTCGGTGACCGCCTTCAGCTCGTCTCTGTACGGGAAAGTATCACTTACCGGAGCGCCATACGGCGAAGAGGCTGGTCGCGGCGTTTCGTCTGGCCTGTGCTTCTCTTGCCGAGGAATTTCCTCGTAGTCAGCGAAGCCATCGTGTCGGTTGTGCGTACCCCAGCCTCGCCCGATCTTGATGCGTCGGGCGGTCAGCTCGATGGTGCGCCGATTCAGGAGGTGACTGAAGTAGCGCAGATTGCTGTCGCCATACAGCCAGTAAGGGAAGACGTCGCCGGGCGCGCGTACAGAGCTATGTGCGCACCAGGGATCATCGATAAGAACGACCAGTGCGCTGGGATGGGTATGATGCCTCAAAAAGAAGTCCAATACGGCCAATTGTCCGTCGGGCAGCGAACCGGGGATGACGAGCTGAACGAACTGCTTGTCAGTGGTCTCGGAAAGCTTATCCGGCCTGATCAACCGGCCGATCGAGTTGCCGAAAACTCCGGAGTCAAATCTTGGTCACGTGCCTAGCTGACCTTTGCCTTCGAAGGAAAGGCATCGTCGTGCCATGGATCCCGAGTAACCCGAGGCGCCGCTATCATACGGGTCGACTAAGATCATGAGTCCTAGTAGTAGGATGCCGCCCAGCCCGACAATGCTGTAACAAATCGCAAGAGCTCGTCCCCAATCCGTATCGGGATGTCCTCCAAAAAAATTAGATGCGAGGGAGTTGTTCGTTGGCTCATTTCTTTTCGCGCTCAGCGCGATCCCGTTCAACTATCAATGCTCTCGCAACCGTGGCGTGAGCGCAAGAGGTGGAACCAGGCAGCTTGCAAGATGGCCCCAGCCAGTGGTGGACCGATATCCACGTAGCGCATTCCTGTGGCGGGGAAAATGCTTGTAGAGAAGAGATTGTAACTTGTAGTCCTGTAAGAGAATAGAGAGGCAAGGGTGATCAGACGTCTCATTCGTCATCTGCGACGAAATCCGCTGGACTTCGGGACCAGGAATGCTCTCACGATTGGGGCTATCGTTTTTGCCCCGCTTGATCGCGCAGAATGCCTTCCGATCGTTGTCGATGTCGGTGCTCGGAATGGAATGAGCCTACTCCCGTCATCCTTCGCAGGCCGCGCGCACCTGATCGGCTTCGAGCCGAGCAGGACGGAATTTGAAAAGTTGCGCGATGGTCGGACGGACGCTCTAGCCCACGGCGCAGATATTTCTCGTTTCAAGGTTGAGGAATACCATCCGGTGGCGATGTGGGACCAGAAGGAGGAGCGGACATTCTATCTTACCTCAGGACCCAACTTCTGCACGTTGATGGGTGAATCGGTCCAGCCAGTTGCCGATGCTGTTTTCTTGGACAAGGGCCCTTTTGGATCATTCCATGAAGTGCATACCCGGCTTCTGAGCACGGACAAGGTGGTCTGTGATACATTAGACAACATCGTAGGGAATCGAACCGTAGATCTTCTCAAGCTCGATGTTGAGGGGGGTGAAGCCAAATGCTTGGAGGGCGCTCGCCGTCTCCTCCGGGAGCATCGCGCCCTCGTTATATATTCTGAGTTTCAGACTTTTCCATACTACCATAATCATGGGCTGCTCGGCGACCAGCAAGTCGTTCTTAACGCTCACGGCTATCGTCTACTTGATCTCGATCTAGGCCATCCGACTTATCGTCGTCATGCAAGCGCCAGAGTGCCTAAAAGTGCCGATCGTCGCATGCTCATGGCTGGTGACGCCATTTTTGTGCTTGATCCTGACCGTACCGAAATGTTGCCAGAGATAAAACAGAGGCTTGCTGCAATCAGTATGGCTCTCGGATTTATCTCGTTCGCGCTTTCTTTGCTGCGAGAAGCCAACCTCAATACATCCGATGAGATAGACGCAATTGAGGAAGCCGCCTCTAAAGCGTGGACCGTGCAGAGAATCAGGCGAAGTTGGAATTCTCTTCCGTCAATGGTTGGATCCAGACTTTAGCGGTCATGCTGCGCGGCCAACGCGCCGCACGGTGCCTTGTAATGGTGCACAAGGCCGCCTCTTGGGCAGGGAACTCGGTCCACTGCAGTCCGAAGATTCCGTGCGGTGTTCTGTCGAAGCCAGGGACCTGAACTGCGCCAAGCATGATTCACCACTTCCCCTAGTGAGGAAGTGCAGGCTTCTATTTGCTGGGCCGGGGCGCCCGCACGCGCGGCAGCCGAAGCGGTGCCGTTTTGACAAGTGTCGGTTCGCGACCGATATGGCGGTGCTTGAGCGCATATTTGGCCGCTAGTTTGACGTCGCCAATCCAAAGCCGCCGACCGATGGATCGCAAATAACCTAGACGCCCGAACGCTGGCTGCCCGATGCCGAATGCTTGCCTTTGCCGATCGTTTAGCGCGGCAAGGAAGCTTTGGCGATAGAGGTGATCAATCGCGCATTGAGGATGGCTCTGCGGTTGGTATAAGCACCAGATCACGCGACGGCCGGCCTTTTTCACCGGCGGTAGGTCATGCCAGACGTCCTGGTCGAAGACGAACGCCGTTCCGGGTCCGCCGTGCACCTGCTGAATATCTTTCATACGAGGAACGTAATGTTTTTCGTCGATAAAGGGCTTTCCATCGGTCTGCAACGAACCGCCGATTTCATGGGTACCCGGAATGAAGCGAGTGCTACCGACTTCGGAGTCAACTCCTGATAGATAATAGAAGATCAAAATGCCGCCGTCGAAGTCGGTATGCATCTTGAGATGCGACGGATCGGGCTCGATTTTCTCCTGATAGCTGAACTCGGCCAGGAGACAAGGCTCGCCAAAGATCGATTCCATCAGCTCAAGAATTCGCTCATCTAGGGCAAGCTTCAGCGCGGACAGGCTGGCGATGCCGAGATGCTGAATCCAACGATTGCTGCCGAGAATGCTCGATCCGTAGATATCGTTGAAGTTAATCTGCTTGCGCCAAGGACCGATCTCCTTTTCGATCGAAGCGACCGTGTGGGTGGACAGGAAATTAGGTATCACAATTCCGCCCTGCGTTGTTACCGCGTCACGCAGCGCCGACCAATCCGTTTCCTGGTACATCGCTCCTCCCCTGTCGGCCGCCGTATAGACCAGGAAGCAGTTTTTCGCAACTAACACTTGCAGCCGCCGGTTTGGCTGCATTGTAAAGAGTAGGCATCTGATCTAGACGGGCTGCGAAATCTAGGGCGGCGACCACAGTGAAGACCTAGTCGGAAAAGTCGAGGAGGGCGTTCCGAAAATGCCGTTTTTTATGGCGGCCATAGCATTTCGAGCCTTCTCAGCTTTGAGCAGTTCGATGTTGCGCTCCTGTCGGAGGTGCTTGACGACGCTGCTCTGTATGAAACGATTTGGGAACGTCGATCGACTGTTAAGTGCGGGGCGGCGGTGCTAAATGGGTGAAGCAAATCTCCGAGACGGCAAATGAACTCTCCTCTATCTGAAACAGAACCGGCGGATTCCGCAGCGACCGATTTGAGGAGCCGGCCA
Organism: Bradyrhizobium sp. Cp5.3; assembly: GCF_000426265.1. Lineage (NCBI taxonomy): Bacteria > Pseudomonadati > Pseudomonadota > Alphaproteobacteria > Hyphomicrobiales > Nitrobacteraceae > Bradyrhizobium > Bradyrhizobium sp. Cp5.3. Next base: position 10,630 of record NZ_AUFA01000028.1, read on the forward strand.
GGCTCCAGGCCGTCACAACCAAGCTCTAGCGAGAGCTTTGGCTTCCAGTGGGCTAAATTCAAGACGACGCAGTTAGACAGCCACACCGGCCTCTCCCTCACGCTGACGCGGTTCTTCTCGAACACGAGATGGAAGCCGAAGGAACTCTATGGCAAGTCGATTCTCGAAGCTGGATCTGGGGCCGGACGCTTCACCGAAATTTTGTTAGACGCGGGCGCCATTGTCACTACGTTCGATGCGTCGGTTGCGATCAATGTCAACAGGGAGAACAATGCCTGGAAGGGCGACGTGACGTTCCTGCGCGCGGACATCTATGACATTCCGGTGCCGGACGGATCTTTCGATTTCGTGTTCTGCTATGGCGTTATTCAGCATCTTCCGGATGCTGAGAAGGCTATCAGATCGCTTGTCTCAAAGCTGAAGCCCGGTGGCCGCATCAGCATCGATCATTATCTGAAGACATCAGCGCTCGACCCGTTCAATCAGCCGAAATACTTCTGGCGCCGCTGGACGGTTGGCATGGAGCCGGACAAGCTTCTGCGCATTATCCGTGCCTATATGCCGGTCTGGCTTCCTATCAACACACTAATCCAACGTATTCCCTACTTTGGTCCGAAAATCGCTGCGCTGACCATGATTCCCTGCTGGAATTACCTCCGATCGGGTCTGAACAGTCGGCAACGACTGGAGTGGGCGATCCTCGACACGTTCGACGCGCTATCGCCAGTTTATGATACGCCTCGCACCCTTGAAGAGGTCCGCGAGTTAGTTGCCCGCTGCGAAGGATTAACTGACATCAGTGTATTCTATGGTAGCAACGGTGTAGTGGCCAACGCTGTTAAGCGCTGATCGTTTGTTCTCCACCAGCAGAATGCCTGCTCTAGAAGGGTTAGCTGAATGCTTCCGATATGCATTCAGTCGACCGGCGCGGATCCGTCTACAAGTAAATCGAGAAACGCTCCTAAAAGCGCAGCAACGGGTCGAGCAAGAATACGTTCGTTGAAAAGCAACAGTATGGCGGATGAAGTCGAGGTTTCTTCCAGCGCCGGAATTGGCAAGTTCGTCAAGTTGTATCGCGGCTACTATGGAGTGTAGCTGCTGGATAGAAGTTCTTGGCCACGACCATGCCATGCCCATCCAGCTGCAGCGTAGGTTTTATTCGACTATAGCTTTGCCGCAGATGGACTTTATCGGCAAGAGAATGCGAAAAGCAGATCGCCAGCATAAGGCCGTGGGCTTCTTGCGCGGTTCTTCGACGAACGCAGTTGGCGCGACAGGAATTCGATCGCAATGCCTGCTTCGGTCCGTAAGTGTGCGATAATGAAGAGACCCGCCGTCTTTTTTGACCGTGATGGCGTCCTCAACGAGGACATCGGCTATCTCTACGAGAGAGCGAAGTTCAGGTGGACGCCGGGTGCGCGGGAAGCCGTAAAGGCAGTCAACGATGCCGGATATCTGGCGTTCGTGATTACCAACCAGTCGGGCGTTGCGAGAGGGTTGTACAAGGAAGCCGATATCCTAGCTCTTCACGCGTGGATGGCAGAGGAGCTTGCCGAAATCGGCGCCCGCATCGATGCTTTCGAGTATTGTCCGCATCATCCCGAGGCCACCGTCGAGCTTTATCGTAGGTCGTGCAACTGCCGAAAGCCCGGGCCGGGCATGATTACGACCCTTATGGAACGCTTCCAGGTTGATCCCATTCGAAGCTTTCTCATTGGAGATAAGCTCACGGACGTTGAGGCGGCGACAAGAGCCGGGATGCGCGGCTACCTTTTCGACGGTTCGGAACTAGAACTCTTCGTCAAGAGCCGACTACACGATAGATAAAATAGAATCTCAATACGTTCCGACGTCAAGCCCCAAGATCGGCGAACGTTCAATCGACATACCGTACCTGCCGAGAATGACTGGCGCTGAACCAGGGTGCATTGCCCGATCGTCCGGCTTCTTCGCGCGGTGTATGCTTGCCATGCATGTCCGTGGTCCCGTTCCGAGCCAATCCCCGCAAGCGATCCTGCAATCGCAGCCCATCCCGAGCTTCATCCAGAGCCAGCTCGACCATCCACCGATCGGCCCGAACGAAAGTGCCGCCGAATTCAGGTCACTCTTCCACGAATTGGCGGCGGCGGTTCAGGGCGGCCACCGCCCGGCCGCCGAGTACGTCATGCTGTTTTCAGGCGACAACGCTGACATTTCGTACCATCGGACTTGAGCGCGTGCGCAGCGCCATCATCTCGCACATGCGCCCCGAGGCCGTCGTGAGCTTGATCCGCCTGGCAGATGGTGAGACCGAGCCCGGTTCCATCGGCTCTTTCGAGATCTACGACCGCAGGAAGGAGTACTTTGCAACCAAGGAGGGCAAGAACAAGGTCGAGGCGCGGTTCACTCGCGTAGGCTATACACCGGACGCGATTGACATTGAGGCATTTCAGCTCGCGCTGCCCTCGCTCACATCGATCGATCGCCAGATCAATGCTGCCCAGAAGCAGCTGATGGCGTTTTTGAAGGAGATTGATCGCCGCGATGCCAAGCGCGCCGAGGAACTGCGCAAGGCGGCGCTTGGCGCTGTCTCCCGTGTGCGGTCTGAGGCGATCGGTAAGCACGAGGCAAACTAATGGCGACCGAAAAGCAGATCGCCGCCAACAGGAGGAACGCGGCGAGTAGCACCGGACCGCGGACCGCGTCAGGCAAAGCGCGCTCCAGGATGAACGCGCTCCGCCACGGCTTGGCGGCAGCGCTTGGAAATCAAGGTGCGATGTCCGAAGCTGGCCTCGATCTTGAAGCGTTGTCCGAGCGGGTTTCGCGCATTGAGGCCGAGCGGGTCAAACTCACCTTTGAGATCGAAACGCAACTATGGGAAGGCGATGGTAAAGGCGTCGATCACCTCGTACGCCGACTGGACGTTCTGGAGCGCTATGCCAAGCGTAGTGCCTCGGCGCTGCGCAAGAAATAGGTGATTGATTTGCAAACTTCAGTTTTGACAGAACGAACCCAATCCTAGAGAGCGAAAGTCGGCCTATAGACGACCCGACCACAGCTTGTGCAAATTTGGCAGAACGAACCCAATTGCGGAACCCGCGACGAAGACCGGCAGGAAGCCATGCGCTCCTACCGTTCATCCGCAATCACCTTGCCGTCGTTCGGCAGCAAACCAGGGCTCACCAGCTCAACGCTCCCGCCGAGCTTCGTGACCGCGCGCAAGCTGGCGGCGAGCTCCTCGCGCAGCGCGTCGCTTGGCGCGCCCGTTTCCGCCCTCAAGATCATCGCATCGGTCTCGCGCTCGCGGGTGACCACGAGGCGCAGGCGGCCGAGGGCGGGGTGGCGCTTGCCGATCTCGGCGATTTGCTCGGGGCGAATGAACATGCCCTTGACCTTGGTGGTCTGGTCGGCGCGGCCCATCCAGCCCTTGATGCGCATGTTGGTGCGGCCGCATTTGCTGGGGCCGGGCAGCGCTGCAGTGAGGTCGCCGAGTGCGAGGCGGATCCAGGGATGGTGCGGGTCGAGCGAGGTCACCACGATCTCGCCGACGTCGCCTTCCGCAACGGGATCGCCGGTGCCGGGCTTGACGATCTCCAGGATCAGATCCTCGTTCACGACCATGCCCTCGCGCGCTTCGGTCTCGAAGGCGATCAGACCCAGATCGGCGGTGCCGAAGGCCTGGTAGGCGTCGATGCCGCGCGCCTTGATCTCGGCCTGGAGCGAGGGCGGGAACGCGGCGCCCGAGACCAATGCGCGCTTGATCGAGGAAACATCGCGGCCGGAGGCTGCTGCAGCATCGAGCAGGATCTTCAGGAAGTCCGGCGTGCCGCTGTAGCCGACCGGCCGGTAGGCCTCGATCAGCTCGAATTGCGCTTCCGTATTGCCCGGGCCGGCCGGGATCACGGCGCAGCCGAGCGCGCGCGCCGAGGCATCGAAGATGAAGCCGCCGGGGGTGAGGTGGTAGCTGAAGGTGTTGAGCACCACATCGCCTTCCCGGAACCCGGCCGCGAAAAGCGCCCGGGCGCCGCGCCAGGGATCGGCCTGCCGCCCCTCCGGCTCGAAAATCGGACCCGGGGAGGTGAACAGCCGGGCGAACGCGCCGGGGGCAGCCGCCACGAAGCCTCCGAAGGGCTGGGAGGCCTTGTGCAGGGCCGGCAGTTCCGACTTGCGCAGCACCGGAAGGCGCGCCAGCGCCGCTCTGGAGGTCACTGAGGCCGGGTCGACGCCCCCGAGCCGCTCGGCATAGGCAGGCGCGGCCATCGCGCTCCGCAGCACCCCCGGCAGGCGGGAGAACAGCTCGGCCTCGCGCGCGGCTGCCTCGCGCGTCTCCAGGGCGTCGTAATGGGCGGTCATGGCTGGTCCTCGGGGGGTGGCATCCGTTGCGCGCCGCCGCCGGCATCGGTATCAGACGGCAATTGCGGTGGCCTGGAGAGGTTAAGGTGGCGGACGAACGGATCGTTGCGGCGGAGGAGACGGCGGATGTCGTCGCGCGCCTGAAGCGCCGCATGATGGACGAGGCGCTGCCGTTGTGGTCGACCATCGGCTGGGACCATGCCGCAGGCGGCTTCGTCGACCGGCTGCACCGCGATGGCACGGCGGATACGGCCGCGCCGCGGCGTGTGTTCGTGCAGGCGCGCCAGATCTGGTGCTACGCCAAGGCGGCGCAGATGGGCTGGTACGCGGACGGCCGCGCCATTGCGCTGAAGGGGCTGGAGCACCTGCTGGCGAAGGCCAAGGCGCCCGACGGCCGGCCCGGCTATGTGCACCGGCTGACGCCCGACGGTGCGGTGCTGGACGGCCGGCGCGACGCCTACGATCATGCCTTCATCCTGTTTGCACTGGCCGCCGTCTATGCGCTGGACCGGGACGTGCAGGTTCGCGCCGAGATCGATGCGCTGCTCGCCTTCCTCGACGGTCATTTGCGCTCGCCGCACGGCGGTGTCCACGAAAGCCTGCCGGTCTCGCTGCCGCGACGGCAGAACCCGCACATGCACCTGTTCGAGGCGATGATCGCGTGCTTCGACGCGACGCACGACCTGTCGTTCCAGAATCGTGCCGGCGAGTTCTTCGCGCTGTTCCTCGCCAATCTCTACGACAAGCAGAAGCGGATCCTGACGGAGTATTTCGAGGAGGATTGGTCGAAGATCGAGCCGGTCAGCGTCGAGCCGGGCCATCAGGCCGAGTGGGTCTGGCTGCTCAAGGGTTTTGAGCGCATCACGGGATGTCCGACCGGACAACGGCGAGCCGAGCTCCTGGCCACTGCGCTGCGCTACCGCGATGAGGCGACCGGCTGTCTCGTCGACGAGGGCGATGATGCCGGCAACATCCGCCGCAGCACGCGCCGGCTGTGGCCGCAGACCGAGATGGCGAAGGCGTGGATCGCGCAGGCCGAGTCGGGCGAAGCGGGTGCGGCGGAGGAAGCGCGCGCGGCGCTGGTGCGGCTCGAACGACATTATCTCAGCCATGCCGTGAGAGGCGGCTGGTACGATCAGTTCGATCGCGACGGCGCGTCGCTGGTCGACACCATTCCTGCTTCGTCGTTCTATCATGTTCTCTGCGCAGTCACGGAAGCGGAGCTGGTGCTGAGCTAGGACTCTTTTGTCTTGACGCGTTTCCTTCACGCTTGAAAACGCTACGGTCAAAGCCAGCGCTTGCGCCGCTTGAAGCTCTTCAGGTTCTTGAAGCTCTTGCGCTGGTCGCCTGCGCCGCCGAGATAGAATTCCTTGACGTCCTCGTTGTCGCGCAGTTCGTCCGCGGTGCCGTCGAGCACGACCTTGCCCTGCTCCATGATGTAGCCGTGGCTCGCCACCGAAAGCGCGGCGCGCGCGTTCTGCTCGACCAGCAGGATGGTGACGCCGAGATCGCGGTTGATCTTCTGGATGATCGAGAACACCTCTTTCACCAGCAGCGGCGACAGGCCCATCGAGGGCTCGTCCATCAAGATCATCTTCGGGCGCGCCATCAGCGCACGGCCGATCGCCAGCATCTGCTGCTCGCCGCCGGAGAGATAGCCGGCAAGCCCGGTACGCTCCTTCAGGCGCGGGAAATAGTTGAAGACCATGTCGAGATCGGCATTGACCTCGCGGTCCCGGCGGGTGAAGGCGCCTAGCTTCAAATTCTCCAGCGAGGTCATGTCGGCGACGATGCGCCGGCCCTCCATCACCTGGAAGATGCCGCGGCGCACGATCTTGTCGGGATCGATGCCGGCGATGGCGGAGCCCTCGAACAGGATCTCGCCGCGCGTGACCTCGCCGTCCTCGGTCTTGAGCAGCCCCGAGATCGCTTTCAGTGTCGTCGACTTGCCGGCGCCGTTGGCGCCCAGCAGCGCCACGATCGCGCCCTTGGGAACGTCGAGGCTGAGGCCGCGCAGCACCAGGATGACGTCGTCATAGACGACCTCGATGTTGCGCACGCTGAGCAGCGGAGCCGGCGCGACGGCGGTCGGCTTGGCGCGGGTTGCTTCGAGGGCTTCGGTCATGTTGTGTGCCGCCAATTTGCTGCGCTCGTCATGCCCGGGCTTGTCCCGGGCATCCACGTACTTCGTGCCGAGTGGTCAGACGTGGATGGCCGGGACAAGCCCGGCCATGACGTCCGAGATTGCGGTCACCACCCCAGCAATTCCGGCTTGCGCGGGAGCTCGATGGTCTTGACCTTCTCGAGCTTGATCGTGCCCTTGGCCATGAGGTCGTTGAGGTCGCCGTCGGTCGCGCCCGCGACCTTGGTGCGATAGAGGTCGACCTTCAGCGTGCCGCGATGGTCCTTCTCGGTCCAGGTCGATGGATTGCAGACGCCTTCCATGCCGGCCGGTACCCAATCCTTCTTCTGGTAGAAGCCCTTCACGACGTTGTCGCCGGTGGCGCCGCCGTTCTTGGCGGCCCAGTCGAGCGCCTCCTTCATGTAGAGCGCCGAGCAGACCGCCGCGATGTAGTGCACGGGGCGATAGACCTTGCCGGTGGGGTCGGACATCTTCGAGATCTCCATCACCGTCTTCATGCCGGGCGCATCGCCGCCCCAGCTCACGGCGGTGCGCAGCGGGAAGATGACGCCGTCGGCGGCATCGCCCGCGGTCTTGGCGGCGTTCTCGTCCATGCCCCAGACATTGCCGAGGAACTGCACGTCGGCGCCGGCGGTCTTGCAGGCCTTCATCACCGAAATGTTCGAGGCCGCGGTGTTACCGAGATAGGCGTAATTGGCACCGGAGGATTTCAGGCTCAGGCACTGTGCGCTGTAGTCACCCGGCGTCAGCGCGAACACCAGCGGCGGCAGCACTTCGAAGCCGAGCTCCTGCGCCATGGCTTCGCCGGCCGCCTTCGGCGCGTTCGGGTAGGGGTGGTTGGCGCCCATGTGCACGAATTTCGGCTTGCCGGGCTTGCCCTTGGCCTTCCAATCCTCGGCCGCCCACATCAGCATCGCGCGCAGCGAGTCCGAATAGCTCGGGCCGTAGAAGAAATTGTAGGGCGCCGGCTTGGCCTTGCCGCTCGTGCCTTCCGGATCGGTCAGCGCCGCGGCATAGGAGCCGGACATGTCGGGAATCTTGTCCTGGGCGAGAAAGCCGGTCAGCGCCTCGGTGTCGGCGGTGCCCCAGCCCATGATCGCGGCGACCTTGCCGTCGGGCGCCGACCACTTCTTGTACAGCGCGATCGCGCGCGGCACCTGGTAGCCGTAGTCGTTGGTGTCGACGCTGACCTGCTTGCCGCCGACGCCGCCGTTCTTGTTGACCCAGGCGAAGGTATCGGCGACGGCCTGGCCGTAGGGCGTGCCGACGTCGGAGGTGCCGCCGGAATAATCGGCGAGATGCCCGATCGCGATCTGCGCCTGCGCGCTCGCCGAGAATGCGGCGATCGCCAGCGCGAGCGATGCGGTGCTCAAGAGCGATTTCGTCTTCATGGGCTGGTTCCTCCTGTTATCGTTTTAAGTGAAGTTGCCGCGCTCAATGCGAGAACGGGTAGAGTTTCCAATAGGCCTTGATCTGCCGCCACCGATGCGCAAGCCCGTCCGGCTCGAACATCAGGAACGCGATGATGATGAGCCCGATCGCGATCTCGCGCAGGAAGGTGATGTTGGTGTTGAGCGAGAGGGCCTGATCGATCGCGCCGCCCTTCAAATGCAGGCTCAGCCACTCCATCGATTCCGGCAGCAGCACCACGAAGGCGGTGCCCATCAGCGTGCCCATGATCGAGCCGGTGCCGCCGATGATGATCATGGCCAGGAACAGGATCGAGCGCTCGATGCCGAAACCCTCCTGGGAGACCACGAGCTGGTAGTGCGCATAGAGCGCGCCGGCGATGCCGGCGAAGAAAGCGGCGAGGCCAAACGACAGTGTGCGGTATTTGGTGAGGTTGATGCCCATGATCTCGGCGGAGAGATAGTGATCGCGGATCGCCACCAGCGCACGGCCGTCGCGCGTGCGCATCAGGTTGGTGACGAGAATGTAGCTTGCGAGCACATAAGCCAGCACGACGTAGAAATATTGCTTATCACCGCGCAGCGTGTAGCCGAAGATCGAGAACGGCTCGGCGCTCGCCGGCACCGAGCCGCCGGAGAACCATTCGGCGCGGGAAAAGAAGTCGAGCAGGATGTACTGCGCCGCGAGCGTCGCGATGACCAGATAAAGTCCCTTCAGCCGCGCCGCCGGGATGCCGAAGATCAGTCCGACCAGCGCGGTGATCACGCCCGCGAGCGGGATCGCGAAGAACACCGGGATCGGCGCGTTGTTGGAGATGTAGGCCGAGGTGAAGGCGCCGAGCAGGAAGAAGGCGGCATGTCCGATCGAGATCTGCCCGGTGAAGCCGACCAGAATGTTCAGGCCGAGCGCCGCGATCGAGAAGATGCCGATCTGGATCAGGATGCTGAGCCAGTATCCGCCAAAGAATTGCGGGGCGAGGCAAAGCAGCAGCACGCCGGCGATGGCGAAATTGCGGCTGGTCTTCGTCGGGAAGATCGTGGTGTCGGCCGCGTAGGAGGTGCGGAAGTCACCGGCAGGGATGAGGGCAGGGCCAGCCATGGGTCAGATCCGCTCGATGTCGTGGGTGCCGAACAGGCCGTAAGGCTTGATCATCAGCACGATGATCAAGACGTAGAACGGTGCGATCTCGTAGAGATTGCCCCAGTGCAAATACTGGCTGTCGACATATTGGGCGATGTTTTCCAGAAGCCCGATGATGATGCCGCCGAGCACGGCGCCGCCGACGGAATCGAGCCCGCCGAGGATCGCGGCCGGAAACACCTTGATGCCGTAGCCCGCAAGCCCCGAGGACACGCCATTGACGACGGCGACGACGACGCCCGCGACCGCCGACACGGTCGCAGAGATCGCCCAGGCCATCGCGAACACGCTCTTGACGGATATGCCAAGCGATTGCGCCACCTGCTGGTTGAACGCGGTGGCGCGCATCGCAAGGCCGTACTTGGAGGCGCGGAAGAACCAGGCCATGCCGATCATCATGGCGACCGACACCACGAGGCTCATGACATAGACGGTCTGGATTTGAAGTCCGAACAGATTGACCGACTGGCTCTCGAACACGCGCGGGAACGGCTGCGGGTTGACGCCGAACATCCATTTCAGCGCCGCCTGGAACACGGTGGAGAGGCCGATCGTCACCATGATCACGGAGATGATTGGTTCGCCGATCATAGGCCGCAGGATCAGGACCTGGATCGCGATACCGAACACGAACATGAAGACCAGTGTCATCGGCATGCCGATCCAGAACGGCACCTGGTATTTCGCGAGCAGTGCCCAGCACACCCAGGCGCCGACCAGCAACAGTTCGCCTTGCGCGAAATTGACGACCTGCGTCGCCTTGTAGATTAGCACGAACGACATCGCGACCACGCCGTAGAGCGTGCCGACCACGAGGCCGTTGACCAGGAGCTGGATGAGGAGGGCGATGTTCATTTCGATTGACCCAGCTCGTCATTGCCGGGCTTGACCCGGCAATCCATCAATGTGGAAGGAAGCCTGTTCGGAAGAGGATGGATGCGCGGGTCAAGCCCGCGCATGACGACCGTTTGAGTGGAGGCACTTCGCCGCCCCTCTACCCTTGTGGGAGAGGGTGGCTTCGCGAAGCGAAGTCGGGTGAGGGGTTGCTTCGGTAGTGGCGGTGCCGAGAGAGGACCCTTCACCCGAGTGTGCTTGTGGTTGATGGCGGAGCTGCCCTCTCCCACAGGGGGAGAGGGCATATCAATTGGCAGTGTGCTTTGGACTGAAAGCAAGCTCACTCCGCCGCCTCCGCCGTGGGGCCGTGGTTGCCGAGGTCCACCACGCGTAGCGTGGTGCGCACGCGCTGAGTGGTGCCGTCCTGGAAGCGGATGACGGTGTCGACGGGGATGTCGGCGTCGCCGCGGTAGATGGCGTCGATGATGCCTTCGTATTTCTCGCTGATGACGCCGCGGCGCACTTTTCTCGTGCGGGTGAGCTCGCCGTCGTCGGCATCGAGCTCCTTGTAGAGCAGGAGGAAGCGCGAGATGCGCTGCGCCGGCGGCAGTGTGGCGTTGACGGTCTCGACTTCCTTCTGAAGCAGCGCATAGACCTCGGGTCGCGAGGCGAGGTCGCTGTAGGTCGTGAAGGAGAGCCGGTTCTTCTCCGCCCATTTCGAGATGATCGAATAGCGGATGCAGATCATCGCTGCGAGCGCGTCGCGGCCTGCGCCGAGCACCACGGCCTCGGCGATATAGGGCGAGAATTTCAGCTTGTTCTCGATGAACTGCGGCGAGAAGCGCTCGCCGCGCGAGGTCTCGGCGAGATCCTTGATGCGGTCGATGACGACGAGCTGCCTGTTGTCGTTGAAATAGCCGGCATCACCCGACAACATCCAGCCATCCCTGATGTCGGCGACGCTCGCTTCCGGGTTCTTGTAGTAGCCCAGGAACATGTTGGGATGCCGCACCACGATCTCGCCGACGCCGTGGACGTCGGCGTTGTCGATGCGGATCTCGACGCTGTCGGCCATCGGCACGCCGGTGGTATCGGGATCGACCTTGCCCTCGGGATGGAGCGTGTAGGCGCCGAGCAACTCGGTCTGGCCGTAGAGCGTGCGCAGCGGCACGCCCATGGCCTGGAAGAACTTGAAGGTCTCAGGCCCGAGCGCCGCGCCGCCGGTGGCCGCCGAGCGAAGGCGGGTGAAGCCGAGCCGGTCGCGCAGCGCGCGGAACAGGATCATGTCGGCGAAGCCCGAACGCTTGCCCTGTTCGAGCGCGGCGAGACCCGTCTTCATGCCGAGGTCGAACAGGCGCTGCTTGAAGGGCGTCGCGTCCATCACCTTGGCGCGGACGTCGGCGGCGATCGATTCCCATACGCGCGGTGCAAACAGCACGAACGTCGGGGCGATCTCGCGCAGATCGTTCATCATGGTGTCGGGCTCTTCGACGAAGTTGATCTTCATCCGGCACAGGAGGCCTTTGCCGAGCACGTAGACCTGTTCCATGATCCACGGCAGCGGCAGCACCGAGACGTATTCGTCGTCGGGACCCTTGGGGTCGAAGGCGAGATAGGTCGCGCAATGGCCGAGCACGCGGCCGGCGGCGAGCATCGCGAGCTTCGGATGCGAGGTGGTGCCCGACGTCGTGCAGAGGATCGCGACGTCCTCGCCCTTGGTCGCATCCACAAGCCGATCATAAAGCTCCGGCTCTCGCGCAGCCCGCGCCCGGCCGAGCTCGGCGAATTTCTCCGCCGACATCAGCCGCGGATCGTCATATTTCCGCATCCCGCGCGGATCGGAATAGATGATGTGCTTCAGCTGCGGCACGCGCTCGGCGAGCGCGAGCAGCTTGTCGACCTGCTCCTCGTCCTCGGCGAAGACGAGCTGGGCTTCGCCGTAGTTGAGGAGGTAGGAGGCCTCCTCATCCAGAACGTCGCGATAGAGTCCGAGGCTCAAGCCTCCAATGGCGTGGGTCGCCACTTCCGCTGAGACCCAGTCCGGCCGGTTGTCGCCGATGATGCCGATGACGTCGCCCCGGCCGAGGCCGAGTTCGACGAGGCCGAGCGCGAAATCGCGCACCCGCCTCTGGTAGTCGTTCCAGGTGAACGGGCGCCAGAGGCCGAAATCCTTTTCGCGCAGCGCGATCTCGTCGCCATGCTCCTTCGCGTTGAGCCGAAGCATCTTCGGATAGGTGTCGGCCTGCGCGACGCGCCCCGCATAATCCATCATGCCGCGCTCTCCGTCTGTACGGGCGCATCGTCCGGATCGACCAGCACCTCGTCCTCCTCGCCGAGATAGGCGCGCTTGACGTGGGGATCGGCGAGAACGGCGGCCGGATCGCCCTCGGCGATCTTGCGGCCGAAATCCAGCACCATGACGCGGTGGGAGATGTCCATCACCACGCCCATGTCGTGCTCGATCATTACCACCGTCATCCCGAACTCCTCGTTGAGATCGACGATGTAGCGGGCCATGTCCTCCTTCTCCTCGAAGTTCATGCCGGCCATCGGCTCGTCGAGGAGGATGAGGCGCGGCTCCAGCGCCATGGCGCGGGCGAGTTCCACGCGCTTGCGCAGGCCGTAGGAGAGGGTGCCGGCGGTCGCCTTGCGTACCGACTGGAGATCGAGGAAGTCGATGATTTCCTCCACCTTGCGGCGGTGCTCCAGCTCCTCCTTGCGCGCGCCGGTGAGCCAGTAGAGCGAGCCGGTGATGAAATTGTTCTTCAGCAGGTGATGGCGGCCGACCATGATGTTGTCGAGCACGCTCATGTGGTGGAACAGGGCCAGATTCTGGAAGGTGCGGCCGATGCCGAGCGAGGCGCGGGCATTCGGCGTCAACGCGGTGATGTCGCGGCCCTGGTAGAAGAGCTGGCCCTCGGTCGGCTTGTAGCGACCGGAAATACAGTTCACGATCGAGGTCTTGCCGGCGCCGTTGGGGCCGATGATCGAGAACAGCTCGCCCTCCTTGATGGCGAAGCCGACATCGGTCAGCGCGCGGACGCCGCCGAACCGCAAGGACACGCCGCGCACTTCAAGACTGGTCGCCACCAACAAATCCCTCCCCGGTGATGGCGCTTGCCGCGCTCTTCATCCGCTTCTGCCTGGGCGATCCTAGTACGGCCGCGCCGGTGAGGCCATGCAGCTATTGGTCTCGACCGGCTTGGTGCCGCTCTCGTTCCCGACGGGTTCAAAAGCCGCATCGCCCAAGGTGGCTCTCAATAGGGGAAAGCGCTATTTTGAAATGTCTCGCGCCTGACAATTCGGCGACAATGTTTTTCGGGTGAGGGGGCGGCTTCATCTTTGGTCGAATGGCGGCAAAGCGAACTTGTTGCAGTGCAACAATCAGAGCGGAGTGACGAAACGGTGCGGCTGGCTTCGGGATCATGATTTCAGAGGATCATCTGAAGCGCGTCGCCGCCTGGTCGCGCGAGCTCACGATGCGGGAGATCGAGGTCGCCCGCGCCGGTATCACGGAGCGGTCCTACTGCACCGGCGAGACCGTTTTCATGCGCGGCGACACCTTCGCCTATTGGGCCGGCATGGTCAGCGGCCTTGCCCGCATGGGCGGGGTCTCGCGCGACGGCAAGGAGACCAGTCTTGCCGGGCTGACGGCCGGCGCCTGGTTCGGCGAGGGCAGCGTGCTCAAGAACGAGCCGCGCCGCTATGACGTGGTCGCGCTGCGGGACAGCCGCGTCGCGCTGATGGAGCGCAGCGCCTTCATGTGGCTGTTCGAGAACAGCGTCGGCTTCAACCGCTTCCTGGTACGCCAGCTCAACGAGCGGCTCGGCCAGTTCATCGGCATGCTCGAGGTCAACCGCACGCTGGACGCCACTGCGCGTCTCGCCCGCAGCATCGCCTCGCTGTTCAACCCGATCCTCTATCCGGAATCGACGACCCATCTGGAGATCACCCAGGAGGAGATCGGCGCACTCTCCGGCATGTCCAGGCAGAATGCCAACCGCGCGCTGAACCGGCTGGAGAAGGAGGGGCTGCTGCGACTCGAATATGGCGGCGTCACCATTCTCGACATCGAGCGGCTGCGCGGGTACGGCGACTAGTCTGGTTCATTTCGATTTGCAGGACTTCAGACACATCCGGTACTCGGTCTTGCACGCCGGTCCGGCATAATTCTTCATGCAGGCCTTATGCTGCTCAGCGCAGACTTTGCAGGTTTGCGCGCCGACGGCAGAATTGGTGGCTACAAGCGCTGCTATTGAAAGAGCAAAGGTCAAGCATCGCATCGAGTCCCCCCTTCAGTGTGCGCATCGCCCTGGCTCCTGTCGGTTGATTGCCTTGCGACGGTGGATTGCCCTGCGCAAGGACGGGCGTGCTGGCCAGCACGGCGGTCGAGGCCGCTGCTGAAATTTCGGCGTTCTCTGTCGACAGTCATCGCACTCTCCGCCGTTGAACGCCCCCGAACCTCGAAATCTGCCCAGTTCTCCCTGCCGCCTGCTCGGCTTCCTCGGGCGGCTTCACGTGACGGAATGACAGGAGCAGTGCGACGTCATAGGCGATCTTCAGAGCGCCGCAGATCACGAGCGGCAGTCCCGAAAATGCCGTCCCGAGCATCGCGCCCGCCAGGCTCGGACTGATGGCGGAGGCCAGGCTGCGCGGGACGGCAGTCACGCTGGCCGCTGCCGGGCGTTCCTCGGGCGTGACAACCGCCATCACGTAGGAGGTACGTGTCGGCACATCCATCTGCGACAGCGCCGCCCGGATCGAAAGCAGGGCCAGCACAACCGTCAGGTTCGGAGTGAGGGCGGCCGCGATCAGGCAGATGCTTGAGGGGATGTGCGTGAACACCATTGTGTTGACCAGCCCGAACCGCTGCGACAGCCTTGCGGCGAGCGGATAGGAAAAGGCGGACAGCGTGTTGGACCAGAAAAAGAAGAGGCTGGCGCTCGCAAGCGAGAGGTCGAAGCGCTTGAAGAGCCACAAGGCGACCAGCGATTGCACGGCAAAGCCGCCGGCAAACGCATCGACACTGAAGAGAGCCGCAAGCCCGTAGACAATTCGCCGCGAAGGCCCAAGGACCGAAGCCTTCGGTCGTTGATCAATTGCGGGTGAGGATTTCGGAAGCAAACGATAGAGAACTGCACCGATGAGACCAAGGACGGTGTAGACGAAGAACATGGACTTCAGGGCAACGAGCCTCGGCACATCAAACGAAACGAGAAAGTCGGGTACGGTGGCCACCAAGGCGCCCGCCGCCGTCGAGAGGCCGCCAATCAGGCTGTAGCGGGCGAAGACCTGCGTACGTTTCTGGTCGCTCGCATCGCTCGCCAGCAGAGCGTGCTCGATCGGCACGAAGATCCCGATGTCTCCTGGCGAGGGATTGATCGTGCCGACAAAGGCCAGGACCAGAATGACCGGAAAGGCTTCCGCGAACGGAAACGCCAGACCTGTCAGCATCATCGTGAGCGCGCCCAGCAGCAAGAGCGTCCGCAAGTCGCGATGACCTCCCAGCCGACCGACGCCCAGCGTGAGGAGCGCGGTCCCCAGCAGGGCGCCGGTGGCAACCACGCCAACCTGGAAAGGGGAGTAACCCAGTTCGACGAGGTAGGCCGGCAGAAGGATCGTAGCAAAGCCATCACCAAACCCGCGCACGGCGCGTGCACTGAATAGCAGCGCGATTGCCGACCGGCGCTTGAGCCGCGGTTCGACGTTTTGGGTGGTGTCTGGCCGACCATTCATCCGCGCAGGCCTCCAGCAGTGCCTCATTCAATTGCCGGCAGCTACGGTGTAATCGGCGAAATACATGTGGCTGTCGGCCTTCGACCAAAGTCCGATCCGGCCGGACACCGGTTGCGCCAGCGTGTGTTCCAGGTACAGCTTTCCGTCGAGATAGCCTTCCACCTTCGTGCCGTCGATGCGGACCTTGAGGTCGTGCCACTGCCGCGTCGCGGTCGGCGTGTTGCGCACCCATTTGACGGAGGAGCGCTTGCCGTTCTCGAACTTCCACAGCACGATATTGTTCTCCAGACAGTTCGCGCGAACTGTCAGGTAGTCTCCGTTTGGCTTGAGGTTGAATAGGATGCCGGCGCCCTGATCGATCCGGCCGGACAAGCCCTCAAAGCGCACCGAGATCTCGCCATTGGTGAAATTGTCGACCTTCGGCGCAACCACGTACGGATAATAGGCATAGGCCTGCACGCGATCGAGGAACTCCGCGTAGCGTTCCCCGTAGAGCGCGCGCGCCTTGTCGGCGATGCCCGCCGACGATTGTCCTTCCTTCCACTGGCGACCATCGACCGTGAGCACTTTCCTGCCGCTCTCCTCCTCAATCCTCCAGAAGCCAACCACCGGCACCAGTGATTTTGGCTCCCCGCCGACGGTTTCATTCGAGAGGTCAATCTTGACTGGTTCTGCGGCCAAGCCCGGCAGCGCCAGAGCCGCAAGACCAGCTGCCGCAAGGATGATCACTCCGAATTTCTTGTTGGCAATCATGGCTTAACTCCTTGATGAACGAGAGAACCCTTGTCCGGAGGGAGTCGGCGGATCCGCCACCACGCGAGCACGATCAGGAGCGGCAATCCGCCGAAGAACCAAAGCAGCGTCGTGTCCGCGCTAACCACCAATGGATAACCGGGGTACTCTTCGCCCACGCCGGCGGCCGGCGGCCGTGCGCCCGCGAGTGCATACAGCAGCGGCAGTATCTCACGCGGGCTGGTGGAGCGGCTTACGTCGGTGTGATCACCGTAGACATATTCGATCTGGCCATAGGCGTCTGATGGATTGGCCACGTTCGACCGGTCGCCCGCGAGAATAACGGTGACGTCACGCACAGCGCGCTCGAGCTTCGCGAGAACGTTCCGCCGAAGATCGATATAGCGGGGGTCCTCAGCGGCGAGATGGACCCTGATCACCAAGGGGCGTCGAAGCGTCGCGAGCAAGCGTTCATCCGCACGCGAGAAGGAGTTGCGACGATCCTCGCTGAGATCCAAGGACGCCCTTGACTGTGCCGCGACGGTGAGCGCAATAACAACGACAAGCACACAAGACACAGAACGGATGACCTTCGTTCGCATCGGTGTACCAGGAGGGAGCCAGACAACCGTCAGCGCGGCGAGCCCACCAATGACGGCCGCGATGCCGAGCACTAGACCGGCCGAGAGAAGCCCCTGCTCGAAGGGACGCAGCGCCTGCGTTAGCGACAATTGCGCAAGCCAAGCCGACAGGCCAGAGCGGCCCGCGAGCGTAAAATCCAGCACCCATGATCCAATCGTGACTGCCAGCGTGACGATGGCGGCAGTAGCCGAATTGTCGGAGATGACCGCGGCGAACAACCCGATGGCGCCGGCCAGAAGACCGTAGAGCAAATGACCGAACAGAAGGTTCAGCGTCTCCGGTGCAGCCAGATGGCCCCCCAACATGGCCCACGCAGGCAACGCGGAAAGCGCAGGGATGCTCACCATGAGCCATGCTGCGAGCACAGCACAGAATTTTGCGGCGATCAGCGTCGAAGGCCGGTACGGCAATTGAACCAGCAGGCGCAACGCGCCACTTTCCTTCTCCTGGCCCAGCACCCGGATCGCCACGAAAGGAAACAACAACGTAACCGCCACATAGAATGCGCCGAATGTCGGAACGAGGATTCCATCGAGCGGTGACAGGCTCCTCGCCAGAACTGGCGACTGGAGGGCCGCCGCACTTGACTCGCTATAGAGCGAGACTGCCTGGGCGAAGCTGTATCCAACGAGCGGACAGACCAGCAGCAACATGGTCCAAAGTGCGCGCCCGGAAGTGATCTCGCGAAGCTCCTTTGCGAGCAGCGGAGCGATCGGTGCGGCCGATCGTGCGTGTGCCTCACGTAAGCGCAAGGAAGATATCCTCCAGTGAGCCGTTCGGCAGTCCCGTCTGCGCACGCAATTCGGCAAGTCCTCCCGATCCGCGCACCTGCCCTGCCGAGAGCAGGATGAAGCGGTCGCAGACCCGTTCGGCATCCCGCAACTGATGAATTGAGAGGATCAGCGTGCGTCCGCGTGCCGTCTGGCGACGCAGCAAGTCCATGACGTCGTGCGCCTGCCGCAAGTCAAATCCGTCAAATGGTTCGTCCATCAGCAACAGGTCATGCGGCGCAAGCAGTCCGATGGTCAGCATCAGACGTCGGGCGTATCCCTTCGACAGAGCCTGCACGCGCTTTCGAAGCACCGGCTGCAATCCGAGCGATTCGATGGTCGACCTGATGTCTGCGTCTGAGCGTCGAAAGACGTCGCCGACAAATGACACGACCTGCTGGGCCGTTTGGTCTTGGTATGGACGAACGGCATCAGGCAGGTAGAACAAAGCGTCGCGCCGACGGCCTGCGTGTAACGGCTCTCCGCGCCAAAAGACGTCGCCGGAGTTCACCGGTAGAAGTCCGGCAACGGCTTCCAGCAGCGTCGTCTTGCCGGCACCATTTGGACCGATAATGCCGAGGATTTCGCCCGCGACAGCAGAGAACGTCACGCTGTCGATGGCGGCGCCGTCGCTTCCATAGCGCTTGGTCAGGTTTCTCACGCGCAGCAAAGGCGTCGAACGATCTGGCGAAAACCCGTCGTTGACGGTTGACATGCTGCGTCCTTCTCAGGAGTTCGGACGCGATGCTTGGGCATGTCGCCTCATGGGGAGATCGCCATCCCCAAGCCCGCGACTTTGCCAAAGCGGGACTGCTTGTCAATCAGGAACCAGCAGATGCGAGGCCTGTTAACTTCGCCGGTTATTCACTTCGGTTTGATCGAGCCCCCTGGGCTAATCAAGGGCCAAAGCGTTCGGCCAGCCCCCGATGCGTTCCGCTTTGAAGCCGTTGTCCCGCTGTTAGCAGTCCTGACCGGCCGTCACCCTTTGCGGGGACGGTGCGGGCTCGGCCGCACCGGCCGTCGCCTTCTTTGATTGTTCAGTGGGCGCGGGACGGGTTTGCTCGACCGTGCCTGCCGTCTTATCCGGTTGCTGCGCGGAGGGTGCGGGCTTGGTTGCCGCAGATTGCTCGGCAGCGGTCGGCTGGCTCTGCATCTGGCGCTGCGCGTCTTCCGACGACGTCGCGGTATGCTCTGCGGCTTTGCTCATCGAAGATGTCGGCGGTTGCTGCTTGGGGTCAGTTGCTGTGGAACCGGTGGTTTGTCCGGTATAGCCCGGGACATTCCCTGATCCTGCATCGCGGCTCACTGTGTTGCAGGGACCCGCATAGACGGAGTTGGCGCTGAAGGCGAGCACCGCGCCCACGATTATAAGTCTGTTAGTAATCATAGCCCTTCTCCTGAGCTGGACGCTGGACGAGTGAACAAGAGTATGGGGCCTTCTGTTCCTGGCGTCAGAGCAGTGCCATCATTGACGAGTGGCAGAGTTCCCCGGCTTAAAATCGCACCGGACTCCCGAGCAATGATAATTCGGCAAGCTACGACGGTTTGGTTATTACCGCCGCTTCGTCATCGAGCTCCCGGTAAGCGATTTGAGCTGGCGTAGGTCGTTCGACGCCTCCGCGAGCAGCCAGTCACGAAAAGTCGCGATCTTCGGTAGCGACGCAGTCGCCTTGGGGCAAACGATCCAATAGGTCTTGGACACTGGCAAGGACTCCGGGAATGCCAGCGCCAGCCGCTCGTTGATCAGATCCCATGCCGCCAACGTCGTCCGCGCAAGAGCGATACCCTGCCCATTGATAGCGGCATCGATAACCATGCTCGCACGATTGAGCACGGGGCCGTGTGTGACGTCGGCGTCATCGATGCCCACCCCGCGCAGCCAATTCGCCCAGTCGGATCGGCTATCCAGGTGGATCAAAGGAAATTTCAGGATGTCGGCGACCCCGCTGATGCGGCGACGGCCCGACAGCAATTTTGGACTACACACGGCGAACAGCCGTTCCGAGGAGAGCCTTACGGAATCGAGACCCGGCCAATTGCCGTCGCCGTGGCGCACCGCAAGATCGACCTCC
The DNA here is from genome assembly GCF_000426265.1 of Bradyrhizobium sp. Cp5.3. Classification (NCBI taxonomy): domain Bacteria; kingdom Pseudomonadati; phylum Pseudomonadota; class Alphaproteobacteria; order Hyphomicrobiales; family Nitrobacteraceae; genus Bradyrhizobium; species Bradyrhizobium sp. Cp5.3. The sequence goes on from NZ_AUFA01000028.1 coordinate 30,441, forward strand.
TCGCGGGCAAAATCGACGTGGTGCATTGTGGCCGAGACGCGGAGATCGATGCCGGAATGCGCCTCCGCGAAATGGCCAAGCCGGTGCACCAGCCACTTGGCTGCAAAGTCGGGTGAGGTGCTGACGGTGAGAACGCCTGCGCTCTGCCGCTGCAACAAACGCTCGGTGCCAGCAGCGATACGGTCCAGCGCATCGCGCACAACAGCGAGATAGTCCCGGCCCGCCTCGGTGATGATCAGGCGCTGGCGCTCGCGATTGAAGAGTTTGATCGCAAGTTCTGTTTCAAGCGACTTCACCTGGTGGCTCACCGCACCCTGGGTGACGCACAGCTCTTCGGCGGCGCGCGTAAAGCTTTCATGCCGGGCTGCGGCTTCGAAGGCCTTCAGTGCGTTCAGCGGCGGCAAATGCGGACGCATTGCGAACCTTCCCTGAGAAAGTTCATGAGAAAAATTGGGGCAGGCCTGAGAAACGATGCTTTGCGGACTGCGCCCTGCCGGCCCTATGCAGGCGGCGACAACGCGAAACCATGGGATTTGGAGCCACTGAATGTCAACGCTTTTTGCCAATAGCGTCTTTGTAGAGCGAGTTCGCCGCAATGCAACGACGGTCGATCATCAACGGAATTCATGGCTCGTACTGATCGACCGCTGGCTGGCCAGCAGCGAGCGGATGCATCAGCGCGCCGGCCTCCGCGCGATTGCCGATGATCCCCACCTCCTTGCCGATCTCGGACTCACCCGGGAGGAGGCTCTGGAGCAGGCCGATGTGCCGTTCTGGCGCTGATCGAACTCGATCGACCACAAGTGAAAGAACTGGGAGGAGGAGATGTCCGAGACCGTTGTTTACGGCTTTCCGCGCAGCACGTTTGTCAACATCGTGCGGCTCGTCCTGATCCACAAGGAGGTGGCCTACACCTTCCAGGACATCGAGCCGATGATGGGCAAGGCCGAACATCTCGCACTGCATCCTTTCAATCGCGTCCCGATCTTGCGGCACGGCGACTTCATCGTTTATGAGACGAGCGCCATCGTCAGCTACATCGATGAGGTGTTCGAGAGCGCGCGGCTCACGCCGCGAGATCCACGGGCGCGGGCGCGCATGAATCAATGGATTGGCGTGGTCAATTCCTACGTCTACCCATACATGATCTATCACGTGACCCATGAGCGACTGGTCTTTCCGGAACTCGGGATCGCTTCCGACGAAAAGGTCGTGGCGCATGCACTGCCCAAGGTCGAAACGGCGCTCGCAGCCGTCGAGCGCGAACTCGCCGACGGTCGACACTATCTGCTCGGCCCGGAACTCACGATCGCAGATTTCTTCCTGTTGCCGAGCACGTTTGCATTCAGCCTGACCGAAGAAGGCAGGGCCATGTACCCGAAATATCCAGCCTTCTGCCGATGGTGGGAGCGCATGGAGAGCTTGCCGACGACCCAGAAGCTTCGCGCGATCTTACCGCCACGTCAGCCCATTCTACATGCCCGCGAATGGGCGAACTCGCACCGACCAAAATACTGACTTTGCAGATCCTCCTTGTCGGAACTTCCTGCAAGGCCTAAGTTGACGCTTCGGGGAAACACAGGCTCCCCGCCAGACGGCTACACCGTCCAAGCTCTGTGCAACGCTCGATTTTCGAGGAGATTGCACGTGGACGGAAACCTCTTTCAATTCTTGAGATGGACCGGCTCTCGGCGGCGAAGCGACGCGAGGTCGCCATGCCCTTGAAGAGCCTTGGCATCATCAAAATCCCAGGCGGTGCGGAAAGCCTTCGACTACGCCGCATGACGCTGTCGGGATTTCCGGGTGTCGCTGGCGCCGTCGCTGCACACACGACGGCGCTGGTCGTGCCGGACCAGCGCTACGTCGTCTAACCCGCTCACGGCGGGATTCTCGTCCTGGCAGACGCGTGATCTGCCAAGCTGAAACCGAACAGGAGGATCAAATGAAGTGGATTACCCGAGAGCACGTCAAGGTCGATCGCGTCGCCTGCCCGTGGCTCATCAAGAAGTTCGTCGACAAGGACGCCGAATTCATCTTTGCGCCGGCCGATAAGGTCATGGCCGAGGCAAAGCGGCTCGACGCCACTCCGTACGACGTCAAGGACGTCGAACTTGGCCATCACGGCAAAGAATGTTCGTTCGAAGCGATCCTGAAGAAATACGAGCTGACAAACGATCCGGCGCTCGTCCTTCTCGGTAGGATCGTGAATGGTGCCGACACTGACAATACGCTTTACCATCAGGCCGAAGGACCCGGGCTACAGGCGGTGGCGGAAGGTTTCCGCCGCCTCGGCTACAAGGACGATCATGCGCTCAACGCCGCCGAGTGGATCGTCTACGACGCGCTGTACGCCTATGCCCTGGAAATGGTGAAGGGTGGTAAGCCGGCTGGGAAGTTTGCGAATTAGCTGCGGAGCAGCCCGCAGGCGGAATGCCGGTACGCAAAGGACAATGATATTGCCGTTGCTACCGCCACAACACGCATGATCTCTCCTCTAGAGGCGGACGCATCATCATCCTCCGTTGGCCGGCGCGTGCGCCGGCCAGAGATCCTCACGCCAGCGGATCGCGATCGCCAGCATCGCGATAAGCCCCGAAACCGCATACAGCGATCCCATCGCGGAATAGCCGATCAGGTCGATGAGGCTGCCCGCCGCAAGCAGCCCGAGCGGCAGGCCGTAGATCACCATCATGCGCACCCCCATGATGCGGCCCCGGAGGTGCGCACTCGCGGTGCGCATCAGGATCACGGCGGCTGCAATCATCGACATGCTCTGGGCGATGCCGGCGAGCACGAGGCAGGCCATGGCCACCGGCATGGTCCTCAGTCCGACGAACACCAGCAACATCGCGTACCAGGCGAGTGTTGCCCCGATCAGAAGCCGGGCAATGCGCACGCCGCTCACCAGGCTGAGCGTGATCGAACCGGTCAGCGAGCCCGCGGCGAAGCTCGCCGACAGATAGCCGAGACCGGTCTGGTCGGTGTGAAAGATGTCGCGCGCGACGAAAGGCAATAGGCCATTCGTCAGCGGAAATGCGGTGAGATTGGCCAGGAAGGCGACGCAGAGCGCCGCACGCATCCCCGGGCCATTCCAGGCGTACACGATGCCTTCCTTCAGATCGCCCAGCAATCTCGGGACAGCGCGGTTGTTCGCCGGGAGATGACTTGTGGCAACTGACTTTTTCGGCCGGGTCAGGCAGAACATCAGGACCGCGGCTACAAGATAGAAACCTGTAATCGCCACGTACAGGAGGCCGATGCCGAGGGTCGCGAACAGTCCGGCGCCGGTCAACGCTCCGGCAATGCGCGCGCTGTCCTGCGTCGTGCGTGCGACGCTGATCGCGCCCACCAGCTGCTCGGCCGGCATGATGTCGGCGAGCAGCGCGCCACGAACGCCGAGATCCGAGGGACGGATCAGACCCATGATCGCGACGATGATCATGACATTGAACGGCGCCAGATGACCGGTGAGGGCCAGCGCCATGATGGTCGACGATAGTGCGGTGTACGAAAGACGCATCACGACCAGAAGATCGCGGTGGCCGATGTGGTCTCCGACCATCCCGAGCACCGGTGCAATCAGCGTCCCGACATACTGCAATGATGCAAGGACGGTCAGCAGCAGCACTGAGCCGGTCTGCACCATGATGTACCAGCCGAGCACCAGCGTCTCGACCTCGAACGCCCAGGAGGTGAGCAGATCGGACGGCCATTGAAAGCGGTAGTTGCGGATCCGGAATGGTGCGAGCGCGGATGGTCGTGCGGTCTTGTTCAAGACGTGATGACGGGGTTCATGGCGATCCCCTGACCCTTATTATTTGTTATTTGTTCTTCTATTTCTCAGCGTAGCGGTGATGCTGCTTGTGTCAATTGACGCTATCGCATGCCGACATGTGCTGCCGCGCACGGGTCGGCGCGCTGCAACCACCCTTTCGATCCGCCAGTGCCCCGCGCATCCCCTGTTCAACCCGTTGCGGGGAGGAGCGGACCAACCGCCGCTTGCTCTTCCGGCGCGCCGAGCCCATTCTGGCCCGCAACCTGGACCCATTCGGTAGGGTCCAGCAGATCGCACCATCGCGGCTTCCGCGAGGTCTGGGCAGGGTCTTGGGCCATGACGTGCTCGGGTTGCGGTTCCGAGGTTCAGAGCGGCTTTGCCTTCTGCCCGAAGTGCGGCACGAAGCAGCCGAGCGCGTGCCCCGGCTGTGGCTTTCCCTGCGCACCGGATTTCGTTTACTGCCCGAAATGCGGCACGCTTGTCGGTGAGGCGCCCAAAGGCGGTGCGCAGGCGAGCCCGGCGACAATCCCGATCAGGTCGTCCTCGCCGCCGCTCGCGCCGACGGCCGAGGCTCAACACGCATTTCGACCGCAGCCGGACAAGATCGATAGCGAAGCAAACCGCCGCACCATCACCGTGCTGTTTGCCGACCTCAGCGGCTTCACCGCGATGAGCGAGCGGCTCGACCCTGAGGTGATGCAGACGCTTCAGAATCAATTGTTCGAAGAGCTGACGGCAGCGGTGCAAAGCTTTGGCGGCTTCGTGGACAAGTTCATCGGCGATGCGCTGCTTGCTCTGTTTGGTGCGCCGGCCGCGCACGAGGACGACCCGGAGCGGGCGGTCCGCGCTGCCCTCGACATGATCAGCCGGACGGCGCGCCTCAGCGAGCGCGCGAAGGTCTATGCCGGGTCACCGCTTTTGCTCCATGTCGGCATCAACACCGGACACGTCGTTGCGGGTGGGCTGGGCGTGGGTGTTGCCAAATCCTATTCGGTGACCGGCGACACGGTGAATACCGCGCAGCGACTGCAGTCGATGGCACCTCCGGGCGAGGTGCTGGTCGGGCCGTTGACCCACCGTCTGACGCGGCATGCGTTCGCCTATGACTCGCTTGGCGAGGTCTCGCTCAAGGGCAAGATGGGCAGCGTTCTGGTCCACCGTCTGAAGGGACCGCTCGAGAAGCCCCGTGCGGCACGAGGCCTCGACATGCTGGGCCTCGATGCGCCGCTGATCGGGCGCGATGCCGAGCTTGCGCGCGTGATCGGCAGCCTTGATCGCGCGTGCGGCGGGGCGGCTCAACTGGTGCGGCTGGTCGGCGAAGCGGGCATCGGGAAAACGCGCCTGGTCAACGAGTTCGTCGCCCGCATCCGCGATGAGGACCGCTTCGCGGGCGTGGCGATCCGGCGGGCGGTCTGCTCGCCGCTCGGCGAACAATCCTACGGCACACTCGCCGCAGTGCTGCGCAGCGCCTACGGCATCGCACAGAAGGCCGGCGCCGCAGAGGCCGAGGCGAAGGTTGCGCAAGCGCTGTCGGAGCTTGGCCTCGCCGCCGAGGAGGCCGAGCGCCTGATGCCTCTCTATTTGCACGTCCTTGGCCTCGGCGACCCCGACGCCGTGCTCAGGCATGTCGAGCCGGAACAGCTCCGCCGGCAGATCTTTTTCGCGATCCGCACCGTCTTCGAACGCCGCCTGGCCTTGTCGCCGCTTCTGATCATCGTCGAGGATCTGCACTGGGCCGATGCGGTGTCTCTTGAGGCACTGCGATTCCTGATGGACCGGCTGGAGCGGACGCGGCTGATGCTGCTGTTTACGCATCGGCCGATGCTGGAGCTGGATCTGTTCGGTTCGAGCAGGATCAGCCACACGACCCTTCGGCTGCCCCCGCTTGGCGAGGCGGACGGCCAAAGACTGCTCGCGGCGTATTTCAGTCACGGTTGGCGCGAGGCGCCGGGACATTTATTCAACCGAATCCTCGAGCGCGCGAGCGGCAATCCGCTCTTCATCGAGGAGATCATACGCGGCCTCATCGAAGCCGGCGCCCTGGAGCGCGACGGCGCGCTGTGGCGGATGAAGTCGGATGAAGCCGCCGCCGATATTCCGGCAAGCATTCAGGCGTTGTTGCTGGCGCGTCTGGACCGGTTGCCGCATGAGGTGCGCCGCTTGGCCCAGGAGGCTGCGGTGATCGGTCCGCGCTTCGATGCGGCTATTCTCGGTGCGACGGCAAGCGAGCGGGCGAGGGTCGAAGCTGGCCTCGAACTTCTATGCGATGCGGAGATCATTGAGGAGGTCGCGGGCTCGAACTCGATTTCCTTACGGACCTACCGCTTCACGCAAACCATGCTTCAGGACGTGATCTATCAAAACCTGCTTTTGCAGCGCAGGATCGAGCTCCATGGGCGGATTGGCGCCGCTCTGGAACGGCTTTATGGCAGCGAGCCCGAGCGCCTCGAAGATCTCGTCATGCTCGGACACCACTTCAGTTTCAGCGCAAGCAAGTCGAAGGGTGCGCGCTATCTGCGCGCGGCCGGCGATCGCGCGCGCGCGAGCTATGCCAATGACGATGCCCTCCGTTTCTACCAGCAGTCGCTCTCCGTGCTGTCGACCGGCGGCGAACGGGTGCCGGAACGCCTGATCCTGCACGAGCGCATCGCGGACCTCTGTCGCGTGGCTGGCCGCCGCAGCATCGCCGAGGAGCATTACCAGAGCGCGCTGGAAGGGCACCGCACGGCAGACGATCGAATCGGCGAAGCGCGAATTCTTCGCAAGCTCGGCCGTTTGTTGTGGGACGCCGGCAAACGCATCAAGGCAGAGGCGCAGTATGCCGAGGCGGCTGAACGGCTCGGCGAGGCCGACGCGCCGATCGAATGGGCGCACCTCCAGCAAGAGCGAGGCCGTCTCGCCTTTCGCCTGGGCGACCACGTCGCCGCCGCGAGATGGGCAGATGAGGCGCTCGGGTACGCGCAGTCCGTGCCGGCGGACGCGGACCAGCAAACGGGGCTCGAGGCGGCGCGCGCCATTGCGGAGGCGCTCAACACCAAGGGGGCTGCGCTGGCGCGACTTGGGCGGCATCAGGAGGCGGTGCGCGAGGTGGAGCAAAGTGTCGCGGCAGCCGAAGCCGCCAGCCTCCTCAACGTAGCGTGTCGCGGTTACACCAACCTTGGCGTGCTCTACACGATCATCGACCCGGCGCAGGCCATCGACGTTTGCCGGCGCGGCCTCGATGTCGCGCATCGCATCGGCGATCTCGGGTTCCAGGCGCGTCTCCTTGCCAATTTTGCCGTCGCCTGTTGCACCTTCACGGACAGATGTACCGAGGAGGGGGTGCCGGCCGCCGAAAAGGCGATCGAGATCGACCGTGCGCTCGATCAGCGCGAGCATCTCCCGGTGCCCCTGATCGTGCTCGGGCAGATCCATCAATGCCACTTCCGTCCCGACCTCGCCGCGCGCTGCTACAACGAGGCCATCGAGGTGGCGAGCGAGACCGGCGAGCCGCAGCAGCTCTTTCCGTGCTATGATGGTCTTGCGACACTGAACCTTGATCGAGGCGACATGCCCGAGGCCGAGCGGTATTTCGCGCTGGCCCATGATGTCTGCGCCCGGCACGGGCTCGATCCCGCAGGGCTGATCGTACTGCCGTTTCTTGACTAGCCAATGGGAGGGAGTTCAACCATGTCAGACCGTCATGCCGATGGACCGCTTCAGCCGGGCGATCGCGCACCGAACGTCGTGCTGGACGCCATCACACGCGAAGGAAAGATCGCGCTCGAGGACTATCGCGGGCATAGTCCGATACTGGTCGGCTTGTTTCGTGGCCTGCACTGCCCGTTCTGCCGGCGCCACATTGCGGCGCAGGCGCAGCTTGACGGCGCGCTGCGCGGGAAGGGCATCGAAAGTCTCACGATCGTCAATACGCCGATCGACCGGGCCAGGCTCTATTTCCGCTATCATCCCTTGCCCAACCTGCTCGCCGCGTCCGACCCCGACCGGGTCTCGCATCGCGCGTTCGGCCTGCCCAACATCGAATTCACGGAGAACGAGACCGAGTGGCCGCGCAAGGTGGGGATGGACGTGGTCATGAGCATGAAAGTGGATATGCCCGGCGAATTGCCGAGCCCGATGAACCGGCCGGCGGCCGCCGAGTACCTCAACAACAAGGACGGTTACGAGATGACCGAAGCCGATCAGCGCATGGCGGCAACCGGCACCGGCCAGCTGTTCGGCCAGTTCCTGCTCGATCGGGAAGGGATCGTACGCTGGACCTTTACCGAGGTTCCTGACGGCGGCCAGCGCATGTTCGGCGCGCCGAGCCCACAGGAGCTGATGTCGGCCGCCGCGCAAGTGGCAGGCTAGGTATCGGCACCCGGTAATTAACCCGCCACCTTCGGCCGCTTCTCGGCGAGCGCCGCCGCCATCGCCGAGATCAGCGGGCGCATGAAATAGTGGTCTTCCACTGGCGCGACGTCGGTGCGCAACCCGTGCGCGGCGAGCTCGCCGGAGACTGCCGGCCCCACCGATGCGATCAACGTTCGCTCGAGTCCTGCGCGCAAGCGCGCCTCGCTGCCATGAGCCTTCGCGGTTTCGATCAGGCGGCGGACCTGGCCGAGATTGGTCAGCGCGATCGAATCGATCCGCCCTTCCGCCATGGCATCGATCGCCGCCACGATGTTGGCGTCGGCCGCTTTGGGATCGTAGACATAGGGCAGCACGGCATCGACCTCGGCGCCTTGCGCCGTAAGCGCGCCGGTCAGCGCGCTGTGGTCCTTTTCGGGATAGAGCTGCAGGCCGAGGCGATGCCCCTTCAGGTCAATCTTCGCCAGCATCTCGATCACGCCCTCGGTGGTCGGCTTCTCCGTGGTCTGCTGGGCGTCGAGAGCGACCTCGCGCAGCGCCTTGCCGGGTTTCGGCCCGCGGCTGAATTTTCGCGATCTGGCGAGGGAGGCGACCAGGGCCTGGTCGAGCCCGCGCGCGGCCGCGAGCTTCATGATCCGCCGCAGACCTTCGCCGGTCATCAGCACGAGGTCGTCGAACGGCTTGTCGATCGCGCGGCGGATCCAGGCCTCAACGGGGGCCGGGTCGGGCGCATCGTGAATGGCGAACATCGGGCACTGCACGACCTCGGCGCCTTGTTCGGCCAAAAGCTTCGCGAACTGCGCCTCCTCGCGCGCTTCCAGGATCAGGATGCGGTAGCCGTTCAGGCGGTCGGCCATGGGTGCGCTCCGGTCGAAAATCGCAATCGTCCGTTCATCCTGACTCCGCGTGCGGGATTGGCGCAAGGGCGGGGTCGGTGATAGAGCAGGGCGCAAATCGCGGATGTTCCGCATTCTTGCCAAAACCTTCATCAAGGCCCATGCCCGACCATCAATATATTCTGACGCTCTCCTGTCCGGATCGCCCCGGCATCGTCTCGGCGGTGTCGACTTTCCTGGCCCATAACGGACAGAACATTCTCGACGCCCAGCAGTTCGACGACACCGAGACCAACAAATTCTTCATGCGCGTGGTGTTCACCGCGGCCGATCTCGCCGTGGAACTGTCGGCACTGCAGACCGGCTTTGCCGCGATCGCTGAGCGTTTCGGCATGGAGTGGCAGATGCGCGACCGCGCCGCGCATCGCAAGGTGATGCTGCTGGTGTCGAAGTCCGACCACTGCCTGGTCGACATCCTCTATCGCTGGCGCACCGGCGAGTTGCCGATGATCCCGACCGCGATCGTCTCCAACCATCCGCGCGAGGTCTATGCCGGGCTCGATTTCGGCGAGATCCCGTTCCACCATCTGCCGATCACCAGGGAGACCAAGCGCGAGCAGGAGGGACAGATCCTCGATCTCGTCGCCAAGACCGGGACCGATCTGGTGGTGCTCGCGCGTTACATGCAGATCCTGTCGGATGATCTCTCGGCAAAACTTTCCGGCCGCTGCATCAACATCCACCACTCGTTCCTGCCGGGCTTCAAGGGCGCAAAGCCCTATCACCAGGCGCATGAGCGCGGCGTGAAGCTGATCGGCGCGACCGCGCATTACGTCACGCGCGACCTCGATGAGGGTCCGATCATCGACCAGGATGTCGAACGCATCAGCCACCGCGATACGCCCGAAGATCTCGTCCGCAAGGGCCGTGACATCGAGCGCCGCGTGCTCGCGCGCGCGATCCGCTATCACCTGCAGGATCGCGTCATCCTCAACGGCCGCAAGACCGTGGTGTTCGTGGACTAGGGGATGTCATTCCGGGGCGAAGCGTCAGCCATCGAACCCGGAATGATTGCAGATTGGTGGAGCGCTTTGCGCCTAGCGCGCAGTGGCACTTGCATTCGAGCCCATGGCGCCCTTCTGCGCCTGCTCTTCCTTTTCGCGGTCGGCCGCCGGCATCAGCCGCTTGCGCTCGCGCTCCTTCATGTAGGCGTCGTATTGCGGCGTACCCGGCCGCGGCGGGGCATCCGCCGGCAGTCCGCCGGCCCATTGCGGAATGTATTCGCCCATCCCGGCCGAGAGCTTCTCGTTGACCGTGCCGCAGCCGGACAGCCCCGCGGCGAGCGCGAGGAGGATGAGGGGGGAACGGAAACGTTTCGGCATTGTAAGTGGCACAGGAAATCGGAACGAGTTAGCCGGAGGCCAGGCCGGAGCCGGCGCCGGGAGACTAGCCATCAACAAGGTAAAATAGACTTATTCGAGGTGGGTAATTCGTTACCAGGCCGGGGCCGGCGGGAGACGCCCGGATGTACGAATTCTGCAAAGGGAAGACGAAATCCTCCATCCACGCCGCTCGTCACATTCTTAGACTGCCGCGACAGTCTCGCGACAAAGTGGCTTGATTGGCGATGGGGGTTTTTCGTTGACAAGTCCATTTTATTTGTACAAGCGTACAAATAAAGACGGCCGAGGTCCGGGCGCTCGGGTTACCCCGATGTAACCTCGGCGTCGCTCCTCGCTGTCGGAATCGGAACGCGCGGCTTGCGCCGAATGGTCGCCAAACGTCCGATTGACAATGGGGGCGCGAAAGACGCCATGTGACGCGCGACATCACCGCGCGTCAGCTAGAGTGAGGCAAGGACCGGGCACTCGGTCCGGCGCACAAGAGATCAGGAATGAAGGGGAGGGACATCTGATGTTCGAACGCAAACAGTTTTCTCGGGTCGCAGCAGCGGCCGCCATCGCGGGCCTTGCGGCCGTCGCGCCCGCCAAGGCGGCCGATAGCGTCAAGGTCGGCCTGATCCTGCCGATGACCGGCGGCCAGGCCTCGACCGGCAAGCAGATCGAGAACGCGATCAAGCTCTACATGCAGCAGAACGGCGACACCGTCGCCGGCAAGAAGGTCGAGATCATCGTCAAGGACGACGCCGCGATTCCCGACAAGACCAAGACGGCCGCGCAGGAACTGATCGTCAACGACAAGGTCAATTTCATCGCCGGTTTCGGCGTGACGCCGGCGGCGCTCGCCGCTGCGCCGCTCGCGACGCAAGCCAAGATCCCGGAAGTCGTGATGGCGGCCGGCACCTCCATCATCACCGAGCGCTCGCCCTACATCGTGCGCACCAGCTTCACCCTGGCGCAGTCCTCGACGATCATCGGCGATTGGGCGGTGAAGAACGGCATCAAGAAGGTCGCGACGCTGACCTCGGACTACGCGCCGGGCAATGACGCGCTCAACTTCTTCAAGGAGCACTTCACCGCCGGCGGCGGCGAGGTGGTCGAAGAGGTCAAGACGCCGCTCGCCAACCCCGACTTCGCGCCGTTCCTGCAGCGCATGAAGGACGCCAAGCCCGACGCGATCTTCGTGTTCGTTCCGGCGGGACAGGGCGGCAACTTCATGAAGCAATACGCCGAGCGCGGCCTCGACAAGGCCGGCATCAAGGTGATCGGGCCGGGCGACGTCACCGACGACGATCTCCTCAACAACATGGGCGACGCCGTGCTCGGCACGGTCACCGCGCACCTCTATTCCGCGGCCCATCCCTCGCAAATGAACAAGGACTTCGTCGCCGCCTACAAGAAGGCTTTCGGCAACCGTCCCGGCTTCATGGCGGTGAGCGGCTATGACGGCATCCACCTGATCTACGAGGCGCTGAAGAAGACGGGTGGCGATACCGACGGCACCAAGCTGATCGAGGCGATGAAGGGTCAGAAGTGGGAGAGCCCGCGCGGCCCGATCTCGATCGACCCGGAGACTCGCGACATCGTCCAGAACATCTACATCCGCAAGGTCGAGAAGGTCGACGGCGAGCTCTACAACGTCGAGTTCGCGACCTTCGAAGCCGTCAAGGATCTCGGCAAGACCAAGAAATAAGGACGTGTTGTTTGCGTAGCGCGCCGCAAACTCGCTGCACCTCTCTCTCGCTTGCGGGAGAGCGTAGGCCGCCTTCGGCGGCCGTCCTTCAAGAGACGCCGAGGCGAAGCCTCGGCTATCGCAAAGCGCCGGGTGAGGGCTCTCTCCTCATTGGGAGTTTCTCTGTGGAGACACCCTCACCCCGGCCCTCTCCCGCAAGCGGGAGAGGGCGCACAGCGCACCCTCGGCTACACCTGAGATGATTTTCGACGCACGATGACCGCAATCCTCACCAACCTGTTCGATGGCGTTGCCTACGGGATGCTGCTGTTCGTGCTCGCCTGCGGGCTCGCGGTCACGCTCGGCCTGATGAACTTCGTCAATCTCGCCCACGGCGCCTTCGCCATGGCTGGCGGCTATGCCTGCATGGTGCTGGTCAACCGGCTGGGCTGGCCGTTCTTCGCGGCGCTGCCGCTCGCCTTCGTCTCCGCGGCTGCGATCGGCATCGTGCTGGAGCGCACGCTCTATCGCCACCTCTACACGCGCAGCCATCTCGACCAGGTGCTCTTCACCATCGGTCTCACTTTCATGTCGGTCGCCGCCGTCGACTACATCCAGGGATCGTCGCGGGTCTTCATCAACCTGCCTGCCGCACTGCAGGGCCAGTTCGACGTGTTCGGCGTCGGCATCGGCCGCTACCGGCTGATGATCGTCGTGATCTGCGGCCTGCTGACCATCGCGCTGCAAATGGTGCTGGCCAAGACGCGCTTCGGCAGCCGTTTGCGGGCCGCGGTCGACGACCCGCGCGCGGCGAACGGCCTCGGTATCAACGTGCCGCAGGTGTTCGCCTTCACCTTTGCATTCGGTTGCGGACTCGCCGGCCTCGGCGGCGCGCTCAGCGCCGAGATCCTCGGCCTCGATCCGTATTTCCCGCTGAAGTTCATGATCTACTTCCTGATCGTGGTCACCGTCGGCGGCTCCTCCTCGATCACCGGCCCGTTCCTGGCCTCGCTCCTGCTCGGCATCGGCGACGTCGCCGGCAAATACTACGTGCCGAAGATGGGCCCCTTCGTGATCTACACCATGATGATCGTGATCCTGATCTGGCGTCCGAACGGCCTGTTCGGCCGCACGGCCGCGCGCTGAGTTCGCCGATGAGCGCTTCTTCCGACGTCGGTTACCACGCCCAGCGCCAGGCGCGCTGGCACTATGGCGAAGTCGCCTTCTGGCTCATCGTGCTGGGCTGCGGCTTCCTGTTTCCCACGCGCTATCTGATCATGACCGACATCCTGCGCCTGGCGCTGTTTGCGATGTCGCTCGACCTCATCCTCGGCTATGCCGGCATCGTCTCGCTCGGCCACGCCGCGTTCTTCGGCGTCGGCGCCTATGCCGCGGGGCTTCTTGCGCTTCACGGGATCATCAACGAGCCCGTGCTGGCGCTGATCGTCGCAGGCCTTGCCGCAATGGTGCTCGGCTTTGCCACGAGCTTCCTCGTCATCCGCGGCGTCGACCTGACCCGGCTGATGGTGACGCTCGGCATCGCGCTCTTGCTGGAAGCGCTCGCAGAGCGCTTCTCCAATATCACCGGCGGCACCGACGGCCTGCAGGGCATCGAGATGCAGCCGATCTTCGGCCAGATCCCGTTCGACATGTTCGGCAAGGCCGGCTTCTTCTATTCGCTCGCCGTGCTGTTCCTCCTCTTCCTGCTCGCCCGCCGCGTCGTGCATTCGCCGTTCGGCCTGTCGCTGCGCGCGATCAAGAACAATCCGCTGCGTGCCGCCGCCATCGGCATTCCCGTCAACCGCCGCCTGATCGCGATCTACACGCTTGCCGCCTTCTATGCCGGCATTGCGGGCGCGCTGTTCACCCAGACCACGGCGATCGCTTCGCTCGACGTGTTCGCGTTCGAGCGCTCCGCCGACCTGATGCTGGTGCTGGTCATCGGCGGCACCGGCTATCTCTATGGCGGCCTGATCGGCGCAGTGGTGTTCCGTATGCTGCAGGAATGGTTCTCGACCATCACCCCGCAATATTGGCAGTTCTGGATCGGGCTCGTGCTGGTCGTGATCGTGCTGGTCGGCCGCCAGCGCCTGCACCGCTGGGTGCTGTTCGTGCCGAACCTGATCATCAAGCAGGTGGCCGGGCGCAAGGCCGTCGTCGCCGTGCCGGAGAGCGACGCATGACCATCGCGCTCGAAACCCAAAACCTCGAAAAGACGTTCGGCGGCCTGCGCGTCACCCGCGATCTCTCGCTCAGGATCGAGCAGGGCGCCCGTCACGCGCTGATCGGCCCGAACGGTGCTGGCAAGACCACCGTCATCAACCAGCTCACCGGCGTGCTCAAGCCGAATTCCGGGCGCATCCTGCTCGAAGGCCAGGACATCACCGATCTGCCCGTGCACAAGCGCGTGCTGCGCGGCCTGTCGCGCACCTTCCAGATCAACCAGCTCTACCCCGACCTGACGCCGCTCGAGACCATCGGTCTCGCGGTCTCCGAGCGTCTCGGCCATGGCGGCGACTGGTGGCGGCGGATGGGCACGCGCGGCGACGTCAACGGCGAGATCGCCGATCTTCTGACGCGCTTCCACCTGCTCGACGTCATGAACGAAGCGACCGTGACGCTGCCATACGGCAAGCAGCGCCTGCTCGAGATCGCGGTCGCGATCGCCGCCAAGCCGCGCGTGCTGCTGCTCGATGAGCCCGCCGCCGGTGTGCCCGAGAGCGAGCGCCACGACATCCTGGCCGTCGTCGGCGCGCTGCCGCGTGACGTCACCGTGCTTCTGATCGAGCACGACATGGATCTCGTCTTCTCCTTCGCCGACCGCATCTCCGTGCTGGTCTCCGGCGCGCTGCTTACCGAAGGCCCGCCCGAGCAGGTCGCGCGCGACCCGCAGGTCAAGGCCGTCTATCTCGGCGAGGAGGCGGTCAATGTCTGACCTGCTCGCAATCGACTCGCTTCGCGCCGGCTATGGCGAGGCGGTGGTGCTGCCTAACATGTCCCTGCGCCTCGCCGAGGGGCAGGTGCTGGCGCTGCTCGGGCGCAACGGCACCGGCAAGACGACGCTGATCAACTCCATCGTCGGCGTCACCCGCCGCTTTTCGGGCAGCGTCGCGCTCGACGGCACCGACGTCACGGCTTTGCGGCCCGACCAGCGGGCGCGCGCCGGCATCGGCTGGGTGCCGCAGGAGCGCAATATCTTCCGCTCGCTCACGGTGGAAGAGAACATGACCGCGGTGGCGCAGCCCGGTCCCTGGACGGTTGAGAAGGTCTACGAGATGTTCCCGCGGCTGAAGGAGCGGCGGAGCAACTTTGGCAACCAGCTCTCCGGCGGAGAGCAGCAGATGCTGGCGATCGGTCGCGCACTCACCCTCAATCCGAAGGTCCTGCTGCTGGACGAGCCGACCGAGGGCCTTGCCCCCATCATCGTCGAGGAGCTGTTGAAGGCGATCGGGAGCATCACCCGGGCGGGCGGCATCTGCTCGATCATCGTCGAGCAGAATGCCCAAAAGATTCTGGGGCTTGCCGACCGCGTTGTGATATTGGAACGCGGAACGATCGTCCACGACGCCCCGAGCGCCGCCCTGAAGGCCGACCCCTCGGTCCTCGAGCGCCATCTCGGCGTCGCCGGGGCGGCCGCCCACTGAACTTCGCCTCTCCCCGCTTGCGGGGAGAGGCCGGATCGCATCGCCAGATGCGATCCGGGTGAGGGGGACTCTCCGCGAGTCTAACTGTTACCGCCCCCCGCGGAGACTCCCCTCACCCCAACCCTTTCCCCGCAAGCGGGGAGAGGGAGTACAACCTGCGCCGACTGAAATTTCGGGAGAAACAAGAATGCAACGAACCAAAGCCCCGTTCCGCGCCGACGAGGTCGGCAGCCTTTTGCGCCCGGCCAAGATCAAGGAGGCCCGCGCGAAGCTCGAGAAGGGCGAGATCTCGGCCGATGATTTGCGCAAGATCGAGGACTTGGAGATCGAGAAGGTCGTGCACAAGCAGGCCTCGGTCGGCCTGAAGCTTGCGACCGACGGCGAATTCCGCCGCTCCTGGTGGCATTTCGACTTCCTGGCGAAGCTCACCGGCTGCGAAATGTTCCACCCCGAAACGGGCATCCAGTTCGCGGGTGTCGAGACGCGGCATGACGCGGTGCGGGTGATCGGCAAGCTCGACTTCCCCGACAACCATCCGATGCTGGACCACTTCCGCTTCCTGAAGAAGTACGCCGACCAGGCCCACGTGACCGCCAAGATGACGATCCCCTCGCCGGCGGTGCTGCACTTCCGCGGCGGCCGCAGGGCGATCTCCAAGGACGTCTATCCCGATCTCGACGCCTTCTACGAAGACCTCGGCAAGACCTATCGGAAAGCCGTCAAGGCGTTCTACGATGCCGGCTGCCGCTATCTGCAGTTCGACGACACGGTCTGGGCCTATCTCTGCTCGCAGGACGAGCTGAAGAAGGCGCGCGAGCGCGGCGACAATCCCGATGGCCTGCAGCAGATCTATTCGCGCATCATCAACTACGCGCTGGCCGAGAAGCCCGCCGACATGGTGGTCTCGACCCATGTCTGCCGCGGCAATTTCCGCTCGACCTGGATCTCCTCGGGCGGCTACGAGCCGGTCGCCGAGACCCTGCTCGCGGGCACCAATTACGACGGCTACTTCCTGGAATATGATTCCGACCGCGCCGGCGGCTTCGAGCCGCTGCGCTTCCTGCCCAAGGGCAACAAGGTCGTCGTGGTCGGCGTCATCACCTCGAAGTTCGGCGAGCTCGAGAAGAAGGACGACATCAAGCGCCGCCTCGAGGAGGCGGCCAAGTTCGCTCCGCTGGAGCAGCTCGCGCTCTCCCCGCAATGCGGCTTCGCCTCGACCGAGGAAGGCAACATCCTCTCCGAGGAGGAGCAGTGGGCCAAGCTCAGCCTCGCCGTGGAGATCGCGAAGGAAGTGTGGGGCAACTAGGCTCCCTCAGGCAGCGCAGATAACGTCATGGCCGGGCTTGTCCCGGCCATGTGCATTTTGAGGCGATGACACGCACCACGGCGTGCTCCGCTGAGCGCCCGGACATCCCGGTGTTTGACGTTCGCCGGTCGCCCAACCTATTTGCTGGATTTGCTCGGCTTGAAGGTGTCGAAATTGCCGTCGCTGCGCCCGGTCTGCTTCGCCTGTGACACTGAAACGCCGTCGCGGCACGCAATGTACTGGGCAACCTGAGCATTGGTGCCGGCGCGCCTGGCGACCCACATCTCGTGGGTGAACCCCGCCTTGGCCATGCAGTCGAGCGCATGCGGGGTCGAATTCTTGCTTTGCGCATGAGCGGGGGCGCCCGATATCGTGGTGCTCATGACAATGGCGGCGAAACCGCCGAGCAACTTCTTCATTGATTTCCTCTCAAAGGGCGCGATTTGAAATGACTATGGTTGCGCCATGCGTGACAACCTACGGGCGACTCGGCTTTGTATCAAGCAATCCGAGCCCGCAAGAGTGACCTGTCCGCGTTCGGCGTCCTGCACGCACGCGCCGTCACTTCTCTGCCAGATAAACCTCGCCCAGCAGCGACGAGTTCGACCACGGCACCTGCTTGTTCTTCGTGCTCGACACCACTTCCGCCCGCACGCGCGTCAGCATCTGCTGCACCTCGAGGCCTGGCGTGCCGATATGGCGAGAGAGGGCGGCAGAGAACGGCGAGTTGGCGCCTTCGCCGTCGAGCGCGACCTGACCCGGCGCTGTGGCGAACGCGATCAACGTGCCGGCGCCCAGCGTCGCACCGGCGCCCAGGGTTGTTGGAGCTGCGAGCCCCGAGGCGCCTTCGATGCCGCGATTGGTCCCGGCGGACGCCACCTGCTGCGCCATCGGATTGTTGCGGCAGGCATCAAAGATCAGAATGTTGGTGCGGACCTGGTCGCCGAGGCCCGCCATGATCGTATCCATGTCGATCATCGCCTCCGTCATGCCGCTGCCAGCCTTGAGCTCGACGTCGACGGGGATCAGGTAGTTGCGGCCGTCGACCTGCACGCCGTGGCCGGCATAGTAGACCACCGCAACCTGCGCCCGCGCCGCCTCGCGCAGGAAGTCGCGCGTCATCCTCTGCATGGCCGCGCGGTCGAGATCGATGCCGTCGGACACCGTGAAGCCGATGTCACGCAGGCTCTTGGCCACCGCACGCGCATCGTTGGGCGGATTGGGCAGCGCCTTGACATGCGTATAGGCGCCGTTGCCGATGACCAGTGCCATGCGCTTGCCGGGGCTCGTGAGTGCAGGCGAGGGCGCCGGCGTGGCGTTGCCCTGCTGCACAGGCGTGGTCTGCCGTTGTCCTGAAGGCGTCGGCGCATCGCGCGGGATCGGCGCGCTCGCGTCCGTCGCCAGCGAGAGGCGTACCTTCGCCGTCGCCTGATTGGCCTTGCTGCCGGCATCCGAAGCCACGATCGCCAACGTCGCCTTGTAGTCGTCGCTGGCGCGGGTGTAGTCGCCCTTGGCTTCATAGGCGAGCGCGCGATGGATGTAGCCGGAGATCAGCACGCTGTTCGGCGGCGTCATGATGTTCGTCGGCGGCTTCTCCTTCGCGAGCCGGATCGCCTCGCTGCCGTCGGCGATGGCGCGTTCGAGATCGCCCTTGGCCCGCCAGATCGCGGTGCGGTTGATCAGCGGCTGCGGCAGCGTCGGGTCGAGCCGGATTGCCTGGTTGATGTCGGCAAGCGCGCCGTCGAGATCGCCGAGTGCTTCCTTTGCGATGCCGCGGTTCTGGAACGAGAACGCCGATTTCGGCTCCAGCTTGATCGTGGCATCGTAGTCGGCGATCGCCTTTGCATAGTCGCCCTTGCCGCGCCAGGCATTGCCGCGGTTGTGGAAGATGGTGCTGCTCGGCGGACCCAGCTTCAGCGCATCGTCGAAATCGGTGATCGGGATGTCGTACTCGCCCCTGTCGTAATAGGCAGAGCCACGCAGATTGTAGGCGGCTTGGCTTGGCTGCAGCCGGATCGCTTCGCTCGCATCCGCGATCACCCTGGTGTAGTCGCCTTTCTTGTTCCGGCCTACGGCGCGCCAGAAATAGATGGTCGCAAGCTGCCCGCCCCTGAAAACCTTCAGCGCGACGATCTTGTTGCAGGCGTCGATCATCTGGTCCGGCGGCGTGGTGTCGGTGGTGCAGAGCGGCCCGAGCTGATTGCGCGCCTGCGCCAAGGCGGGCGCCGACCACAGCGCAGCGGTGAGCAGGCAGAGCGCGACGAGCAGGCGGCGCATGGTGATGGTCCTGTAGGAAGAGGAGCGCTTGTTTGTTGCCCGGCGGTGCGCCGCGGTTCATCGCTCCCGTTGTCCCGGATATGGCAGAGCGAGGTGCCTCGGTCGGGTATTCCATCAGTGGGCAGATTTTGCTAGGAGACAGGACCCAATCCTTCTGCCCACTTCCGTCCCACCGATGAAGAACGACGAAATCCTGAGCCAAATCACCGAGTTCTGCCGCAAGGCGGACATGGCGGAATCGACGTTTGGCCGGCGCGCGGTGAACGATGGGAAGCTCGTGCAGCGCCTGCGCGAGGGCAAGCGCATCACCATCGACACGCTGGAGCGGATCCAGGCCTATATGGCCGCGTCGATGACCGGCGGTATGCCGCCGCCGCGGGGACTTCAGGTGCCCCCGGAGAAGCGCGATCCGCGCGGTAATTTCCGTTTCTTCGAGAACCGGCAGAAATACCTGCTGTTCGTCCACACCTGCAGCGAGAAGCGGGTCATCGCCGACCGCGTGGCGCTGGAGCTTGCCACCATCCATCCGCGCCCACCGGCACTACGGGTGTTCGACGCGGGCGTCGGCGACGGCACGGTGCTGGCGCGGGTGCTGCGCGCAACGCACCAGCGCTTTCCGCACATGCCGTTCTACGTCGCCGGCAAGGAGCTCAGTCTCGAGGATCTGCGCCTGACGCTGGAGAAGGTGCCGGATCGCATTTTCGAGCACCCTGCGTCGGTGTTCGTCTTTACCAACATGTTCTATTCGGAGGCGCCCTGGCTCACGCCGGCATCGCCTGCAGCGGCGGCTGCCACCGTTTGGCACGAAGTCCCGCTACGGGGCGCTTCGTCGGGAGAGTTCGAGACGCAGATCGCCGAGCTGAGGCCGTTCCTGGAGCAGAACTGGCGCGCCGCGATCAGCCCACGCACGGCCATGCCACTTTACGAGCGGCCCGTCGTCCTCGTGCTCTATCGCGAGGACCACCGATTCCTCCTGGATTCGACCATTCCGCGGCCGGGCCAGACCGAGGCCAATTTCGACCTCGTCATTGCATCCCAGCCCTACCGCGCCCTGTCCTCGGTCAATTTCCGGGCAAAGCGGATCATTGCGCCCCTGGCGCGGGCCTTGCGGCCAGGGGGGCGCCTGATAGGGATTCACTCTCATGGTCACGATCCCGGCATGGAAATGATCCAGGCGATCTGGCCCGGAGAAAATCCTTTCGCGGTGAGCCGTCATGAGCTATTGCGCGCAGTCAGGTATGAGCTGGGATCGTTGGGCCGCGACTTAAATTTCAACGCTTATGCTGATAACCGCTCGATCTTCAGGTATGATATGGAAGCTCTGCCCAACGAGGTAACCGGTACCATCGGAACTTCGACGGCCTTTGCAGCGTGGAATGCGGCGGTGTATGTCGCTCAGATCGAGGACGACCGATTGACAGAAATGACTCAAAACGGCCGCACTCTGGATGCCGCCAGGGACGTGCTGCGAAAGTACAACGGGCTCTGGTTTCTCGACGAGTCCTACGTCATCTCGCGACGGCGTGATTGACACAATCCAAAGGTAAACATCGCAAACGACCGCCGAGCAGAGGCGGAACAAGGGGTTACTGATGCGCGCGTCCTATCTCTTCACCAGCGAGTCCGTGTCTGAAGGCCATCCGGACAAGGTCTGTGACCGGATTTCCGATGAGATCGTCGACCTGTTCTACCGCGAGGGGCCGAAAGCCGGCATCGATCCCTGGGCTATCCGCGCGGCCTGCGAGACGCTCGCGACCACCAACAAGGTGGTGATCGCCGGCGAGACCCGCGGTCCGAAGTCGGTCACCAATGATCAGATCGAGAGCGTCGTGCGCGGCGCGATCAAGGACATCGGCTACGAGCAGGAAGGCTTCCACTGGAAGACCTGCGACATCGAGATCCTGCTGCATCCGCAGTCGGCCGACATCGCGCAGGGCGTCGATGCGCTGCAGCCGGGTGAGGTCAAGGAAGAGGGCGCGGGCGACCAGGGCATCATGTTCGGCTACGCCACCAACGAGACGCCAGACCTGATGCCGGCGCCGATCTTCTACGCCCACAAGATCCTGCGCCTCATTTCCGAAGCGCGCCACTCCGGCCGCGAGAAGGTTCTGGGCCCTGACTCCAAGAGCCAGGTCACCGTGCAGTACGAGAACGGCAAGCCGGTCGGCGTGCGCGAGATCGTGGTCTCGCACCAGCATCTGGTCGAGGACATCTCGTCCAAGCAGATTCGCGACATCGTCGAGCCCTATGTGCGCGAGGCGCTGCCGAAGGACTGGATCACGCCGAAGACCATCTGGCACATCAACCCGACCGGCAAGTTCTTCATCGGCGGTCCCGATGGCGACTCCGGCCTGACCGGCCGCAAGATCATCGTCGACACCTATGGCGGCGCTGCCCCGCATGGCGGCGGCGCGTTCTCCGGCAAGGATCCGACCAAGGTCGACCGCTCGGCCGCTTACGCTGCGCGCTACGTCGCCAAGAACATCGTCGCGGCCGGTCTTGCCGACCGCTGCACGCTGCAGCTCGCCTACGCGATCGGCGTGGCGCGTCCGCTGTCGATCTACATCGACACCCACGGCACCGGTAAGGTGTCGGAGGACCAGCTCGAGAAGGCTGCCGCAAAGGCGATGGACCTCACGCCGCGCGGCATCCGTACCCATCTCGATCTCAACCGCCCGATCTACGCGCGCACCTCGGCCTACGGCCATTTCGGTCGCACGCCCGACAACGAGGGCGGCTTCTCATGGGAGAAGACCGACCTGGTCGAACCGCTCAAGCGCGCGCTGTAATCACCGACGTCATTTTCGGGACGCCGCGAAGGCGGCGAACCCGGAATCTCGAACCGCTGGATTCCGGGGTCGCTCGTTTCGCGGGCGCCCCGGAACGACGAGCTAAACAAACAGGAAACCTCCTATGAACGCGAAGCCCGGCTTCACCGATTACATCGTCAAGGACATTTCGCTCGCCGATTTCGGCCGCAAGGAAATCTCGCTGGCCGAGACCGAGATGCCCGGCCTGATGGCCACCCGCGAGGAGTTCGGCCCGAAGCAGCCGCTGAAGGGCGCGCGCATTGCCGGCTCGCTGCACATGACGATCCAGACCGCGGTGCTGATCGAGACGCTCGCCGCCCTCGGCGCCGACATCCGCTGGGTCTCCTGCAACATCTACTCGACGCAGGATCACGCCGCCGCCGCGATCGCCGCGGCCGGCATTCCCGTCTTCGCCGTCAAGGGCGAGACGCTGACCGAATACTGGGACTACACGGCCAAGCTGTTCGACTGGCATGGCGGCGGCACCCCGAACATGATCCTCGATGACGGCGGCGATGCCACCATGCTGGTGCATGCCGGCGTGCGCGCCGAGAACGGCGACACCGCCTTCCTCGACAAGCCGGGCTCGGAGGAAGAAGAGATCTTCTACGCGCTGGTGAAGCGCCTGCTGAAGGAGAAGCCGAAGGGCTACTTCGGCGAGATCGCCAAGAACATCAAGGGCGTCTCGGAAGAAACCACCACCGGCGTGCATCGTCTCTACGAGATGGCGAACAAGGGCACGCTGCTGTTCCCCGCCATCAACGTCAACGACAGCGTCACCAAGTCGAAGTTCGACAACCTCTATGGCTGCCGTGAATCGCTCGTCGACGGCATCCGCCGCGGCACCGACGTGATGTTGTCGGGCAAGGTGGCGATGGTCGCGGGCTTCGGCGACGTCGGCAAGGGCTCGGCTGCCTCGCTGCGCCAGGCCGGCTGCCGCGTCATGGTGTCGGAAGTCGATCCGATCTGCGCGCTGCAGGCTGCGATGGAGGGCTACGAGGTCGTGACCATGGAAGACGCGGCGCCCCGCGCCGACATCTTCGTCACCGCGACCGGCAACAAGGACATCATCACCATCGAGCACATGCGCGCGATGAAGGATCGCGCCATCGTCTGCAACATCGGTCACTTCGACAACGAGATTCAGATCGCTTCTCTGCGCAATCTGAAGTGGACCAACATCAAGCCGCAGGTCGACGAGATCGAATTCCCCGACAAGCACCGCATCATCATGCTGTCGGAAGGCCGCCTCGTGAACCTCGGCAACGCGATGGGCCACCCGAGCTTCGTGATGTCGGCGTCGTTCACCAACCAGACGCTGGCGCAGATCGAGCTGTTCGCCAACAACAAGAACGGCAAGTACGAGAAGAAGGTCTACGTGCTGCCGAAGACGCTCGACGAGAAGGTCGCGCGCCTGCACCTCGCCAAGATCGGCGTCAAGCTCACCGAGCTGCGCAAGGACCAGGCCGACTACATCGGCGTCAAGCAGGAAGGCCCGTACAAGAGCGATCACTATCGCTACTGAGACCCTATTCGATCGACCATCGACGCGAAGCCCCGGAAGCGATCCGGGGCTTCGTTGTTTTGAATGCGCCGTTCGAAACGTCCTGTGGTTGTGCCACGGGTCGATTGCCAGTTGACGGACAGGACCTGCAGGCGGACAATCCTCAGCGGCGGAGGAAATCATGCAGCAAGAACATTTCGACGTGCTGATCGTCGGTGCCGGCCTGTCGGGCATCGGCGCGGGCTATCACTTGCAGACGAAATGCCCGACCAAGAGCTACGTCATCCTGGAGGGGCGCGACTGCATCGGCGGTACCTGGGACCTGTTCCGCTATCCCGGCATCCGCTCCGACAGCGACATGTTCACGCTCGGCTATTCCTTCAAGCCATGGACCGATCCAAGGGCGATCGCCGACGGGCCGCAGATCCTGAACTATGTGCGGGAAACCGCGGCCGAGAACGGCATCGACGCAAAGATCCGCTATCGCCATCGCGTCAAGCGCGCATCCTGGTCGACGCCGGACGCGCGCTGGACCGTCGAGGCCGAACGCACGACGGGCGAGGGCGCGACCGAGCTCGTGCGCTTCACCTGCAATTTCCTGTTCATGTGCTCCGGCTACTACAAATACGAGGAAGGCTACACGCCGGAGTTCAAGGGCACGGCGGACTTCCAGGGCCGCATCGTGCATCCGCAGAAATGGACCGACGACATCGACTACGCGGGAAAGCGTGTCGTCGTGATCGGCTCGGGCGCGACCGCGGTGACGCTGGTGCCGGAGCTCGCCAAGAAGGCCTCGCAGGTCGTGATGCTGCAGCGCTCGCCGACCTACGTTGTCTCGCGGCCGGCGCAGGATCCGCTCGCCAACAAGCTGCGCCGCGACCTGCCGGCGATGCTTGCCTACCATCTGATTCGATGGCGCAACGTGATGTGGGGGATGTTCTTCTTCCAGCTCAGCCGCCGGCGTCCGGCGAAGGTCAGGGAGCTGATCCTCAAGGGCGTGCGCATGGCGCTCGGACCCGACTACGACATCGCGACCCATTTCACGCCGCGCTACAATCCCTGGGACCAGCGGCTGTGTCTCGTGCCAGACGGCGACCTGTTCAAGGCGATCCGCGAGCAGCGCGCTTCCGTCGTCACCAATGAGATCGAGACCTTCACCCGCGACGGCATCCGCCTGAAGGATGGCCGCGAGCTCGCGGCCGACATCATCGTCACGGCCACGGGCCTGGTGCTCCAGGTCGTCGGCGGCCTCGAGATCAGCGTCGACGGCCGGACCGTCGATTTCGCGAAAACGCTGACCTACAAGGGCATGATGTATGCCGACGTGCCGAACCTTGCCTCGGCCTTCGGCTACACCAATGCATCATGGACGCTGAAATGCGACCTCACCTGTGAATATGTCTGCCGGCTCATCAACTACATGGACCGGCACAATTTCCGTCAATGCGTTCCGCACAATGACGACCCGGCGGTCAGCCTCCAGCCCTCGCTCAATTTCACCTCGGGCTATGTGCAGCGCTCAATCGCGAAGATGCCCAAGCAGGGCTCCAAACGGCCCTGGCGGCTCTACCAGAATTACGCCCTGGACATCGTCTCCCTGCGCTACGGCCGTATCGACGACGGCGTGATGCAGTATTCCTGATCACTGCCGCCGCCGTTGCGGTCACGCTTTGCGCGCGGTCAGCGCCAGTGCGAGATCGATCGCGAGCGCCAGGACCACCGCGCCGCCGCCGAGGGCGAACAGCACGAGGTAGTCGCCGCCTGCCTGCGCGTAGAGCCAGGAGAAGCCGTAAGCCGCGGCCGCCTGGAACAGCGCAAAGCTGGTGGTGGCGTGGCTCCACGTCGCGCGCTGCTGTTCGGTGCTGTGCGGGGCCAGCTCATGGATGCGCCCAAGCACGAGCGGCACGATGCCGGGTGTGAAGCCGCCGACCACGACGCTCGACACGATCAGCGAGACCGGCGCGGTGCTCACGGTCGGCAGCAGCACGGCGGCCGCCTCGACCAGAAAGGCCGCGCGCAGCGCTGGCCCAAATCCGGCGCGGTCGCCGAGATGGCCGGTGACGAGCGGACCGACGATCGCGCCGAGGCCGTACAGTACCCAGTAGCGCGATCCCGCCGCGATGCCCTGGCCGAGGCCACGCGCCACGAAATCGACGATGAAGACCATGTGCGGCACCAGCGCCACCGCGTTGAGGCCGTACTGGACCAGCAAGGCGCGCGCGGCGAGCGAGGTGTGATGTTGCTTTGCGTGAGAAGGCGCGGGCGTAGCATCGGTCTTCACCTCCGCCGGCCAATTCCACCAGCTCGCGAGAGTCAGCAGGCCTGCGAGAACACCGAGGCCATACCAGCTCTGAGGCAAGCCCTGTTGCAGCAGTAGCGGCACCAGAGTGCCCGATGCGGCAACACCGAGGCCGACACCGGCGAAGATCACGCCGCCAACGATGCCGCGCTTGGCGGGCGAGGTGTGCGGCAGCACGGCGGACGCCGCGAGCACCATGATGATCCCTCCGGTGAAGCCTGCGAGGAAACGCCAGCCGAAGAACCAGGTGAAGGAGATCGGGTGTGAGCTGGCGAAGAAGGAGAGGGTGGCGAGCAGTATCATCGCGCGCAGCGATTGGACCGCGCCGATGCGGGCGGCCACGGCGCGTGCCGCGAGCGCACCGGCGAGATAGCCGGCAAGGTTGGCGGCGCCGAGATAGACGACGTCGGAGGCGCTGAACCACTTTGCAGCGATCAGGGCGGGGATCAGCGGTGTATAGGCAAAACGGGCGAGGCCGAGACCAACCAGCGATGCGGACAATCCCGCCACTGCATATCGCCAGGTGGATTGCGAAGTAGATTGTGAAGCGGATTGTGAAGTTGAGTGTGCACGTGATCCCGGCCGCTGATGCGGCCGGGCGTGGTGCTTCGTCTCTGCATTCAGTTCGGTCATCTCATCCTCCTGCGCGGGCTTGGCCGCGCGGATCATCTCTCTCCCGCGTTCAATGGCCGGCGCTCTGGCCGCCGTCGACGTGCAGGATCTCGCCGGTCACGAAACCGGCCTGCTCGAGATAGAGCACAGCGTCGACGATGTCGGCCATCTCGCCCATGTGGCCGACCGGGTGCAGCGCGCCGTACTCGGCGTGCGTCTCGACCGGATGCATCGGCGACTTGATGATGCCGGGCGCAACCGCGTTCACGCGGATGCCGCGCTTGGCGTATTCGATCGCCAGCGACTTCGTTGCGGCGTTGAGGCCGCCCTTGCTCAGCGACGCCAGCACCGACGGCACCTTCGAATTGGCTTGATCGGCCAGGGTCGTCGTGATCTGGACGACGTGGCCGGAGCCTTGCTTCTCCATCTCGGCGATGGCGAGCTGCGTGATGCGGAAGAAGCCCGCGACGTTGATGCCCATCACCGCCGCATAGTCTTCCGCCGTGTACTGCGTGAACGGTTTTGCGACGAAGATGCCGGCGTTGTTGACCAGCGTGTCGACACGGCCAAACCGGGCGACGGCCTGCGAGACCACGCGCTCGGCGGTGCCGGGGTCAGCGATGTCGCCGGCAACGGTGAGGATGTCATCGTCGGCGGAAGGCTTGATGGAGCGCGCCGTTGCGACGACGCGATAGTTGCGGTCGCGATAGCCCTTGACGAGGGCCGCGCCGATGCCTTGCGAAGCACCGGTGATGATGGCGACTTTCTGCTCGATACCCATGATGGGCTCCTGTTGTTGGAACTGTGAGCGTGAACTTGAGCCGGTCGGCTGCGCGGCAGTGACCGGCTTGGCCGTTCAAGTACGCCGCGGCGGCTCGGGTGCGAATGCGCGCTGTCCGGCAGACACTCTTTCGCGGCGCGATCGAATGCCGGATAGGTCCCCGGGACGGTTGTCCCAGCGCACTCAAGCGCTTAGCCTGCAGACGGGGTTTGAAGGGGTGGCGGGAAGGGCATGGATCGGCTGGACGCGATGAAGGTGTTCGTCCTCGCGGTGGACGAGGGCAGCCTTGCTGCTGCAGGGCGCAAGCTGGGCCGCTCACCGGCCGCCGTGAGCCGCGCCATCGCCTTCCTGGAGGAGCGGGTCGGCGCCGAGCTCCTGCACCGGACGACGCGCTCGATCAAGCTGAGCGAGGAGGGCGAGCGTTACGTGGCGATCTGCCGCCGCGTGCTAAGCGAGCTGGAGGAGGCCGATGATATCGCGGCCGGCCCGCGCGCCGCGCCGCGCGGCACCCTCGCGATCACCGCGCCGGTGGTCTCGGGCGAGATGGTGCTGCGGCCGATCCTCGATGCTTTCCTCGATGCCTACCCGACCGTGTCGGCAAAGCTGTTGCTGTTCGACCGCTCGGTGAATCTGATCGAAGAGGGCATCGATGTCGCACTCCGCATCGGTCCTCTCTCGGATTCGGCAATGGTTGCGACGAAGCTCGGCGACGTGCGCCGCGTGGTGGTGGCCGCGCCGCGGTATTTGAACCAGCATCCGCGCATCGAGGAGCCCGGCGATCTCGCCAAGCACCAGATCATCGCGATGGCCCACCTGCCGAATTCCTGGACCTTTGCGCCGCAACGCGGCTCTTCGGTGCCGCGCACCGTCCAGTTCACGCCGCGGCTCGTGATCAACAGCACCTATGCCGCGGTTGCCTCAGCCGTCGCCGGCCGGGGCGTCGCGCGGATGTACTCCTACCAGGTCGCCGAGCAGGTGCATCGCGGCGAGCTCGATATCGTGCTCGCTGGCGACGAGGATCCCGAGATGCCCGTGCATCTGATCTCGCCGCAGGGCCGGCTGTCGGTGCCGAAAGTGCGAGCCTTCACGGATTTCGCCGCGCCGCGACTGAAGAAGCAGTTCGCGGTTCTGAAGAAGGCGATTGACACTCGCTGAATTGTGACTCGTGTCCCGCATGGAAGAGGGGTTATCGCAGGCCGGCTGTTCGCTGCCGTCTCGATTGTGCCCACATCTGACGTGATAGACCGGCCCGTCGGCCGCATTGCGCGCCTGCAAAACGCACGAGATGAAGATGTCAGAAGAAATAAACGACAATCGCCGCCGTTTTCTCACCACCGCCGCGATCGGCATCGCAGCTCCTCTGGTTTTCAGCCGCACCGTCGCGGCGCAAACCAGCAAGGCGGGGTCGGCCGCTCTGCCCGCGGTCAAGCCGGGCGCGAACACGTCGTTCGCTGCGATCAAGCAGATCGATGCCGGCGTTCTCAATGTCGGCTATGCCGAGGCCGGACCGGCCGATGGTCCCGTGGTGATCCTGTTGCATGGCTGGCCCTACGACATCCACAGTTTCGTCGATGTCGCGCCGGCGCTGGCGCAGGCGGGCTATCACGTTATCGTTCCGCATCTGCGCGGTTATGGCACGACACGCTTCCTGTCGCAGGACACGATGCGGAACGGCGAGCCCGCGGCGCTTGCCTCGGACATCGTCGCGCTGATGGATGCACTCGGCATCAAGCAGGCGACGCTCGCCGGCTACGATTGGGGTGCGCGGACCGCCAACATCGTCGCGGCGCTCTGGCCGGAGCGCGTCAAGGCGATGGTCTCGGTGAGCGGCTACCTGATCTCGAGCCAGGCGGCGGGCAAGACGCCGCTGCCCCCGAGTGCCGAGCTGCAATGGTGGTATCAGTTCTACTTCGCCACCGAGCGTGGCCGTGAAGGCTATGCCAAGAACCGGCACGACTTCGCCAAGCTGATCTGGAAGCTTGCCTCGCCGATGTGGCATTTCGACGATGCCACCTACGACCGCAGCGCCGCTTCGCTCGAGAACGCCGATCACGTCGACATCTCCATCCACAATTATCGCTGGCGGCTCGGTCTTGCGGAGGGCGAGGCGAAGTATGCCGAGTTGGAGCAGCGGCTGGCGAGCCTGCCGGTGATCACCGTGCCCACCATCACCATGGAGGGCGACGCCAACGGCGCGCCGCATCCGGAGCCTTCTGCCTACGCCAAGAAGTTCTCCGGCAAGTACGAGCACCGGACCATCACCGGCGGCATCGGGCATAATTTGCCCCAGGAAGCGCCGCAGGCCTTTGCCCAGGCCGTGGTCGATATCGCCGGAAGCTGAAGGCGCGGGCGGCCGGCACGCGCCGGCCGCTCAGGCACCGCCAATGCGTCGTTTTGCGTATTCGGCCGCCCGGCTGAATCGGTCACCCTGTCCCAACGGTTAATGCCGGATTAACCGGCGAGTCCTAGCCTGTCCCGGCCGGGGTACTCGCAAGGCCGAGGTAAACCCAATGGAAGCCCAGAAGATTGCAGTCGACGCCGTCGTCGCGCTGACCGACTGTGACCGCGACGCGGCCATCACCTTCATCCGCCGGCTCTATCTCGAAGGCGTCAGGGATCCCAAGCGCCTGACCTTCAAGGGGCTCCAGGCGCTGGCGCGGGCCTGATTCGGCTCCTTCCGGTCCGTTTCTTGGCACCCGGTTCCGTCTTTGTGATCCACAGTCACATCGCAACCCACCGGTGAGTGCCTTGCCGCTGGGGTCGCGGCGGGCTACACGCTTTCCGGCTGGGTCACTTGGGAACGGGGATATGCTGAAACAGCTCTTTGCGCCGCAACTTGTCATTCTTTATGTGCTTGCGGCATCGACGATTTACGTTCACTTCCGGGGCAAGCAGCGGCTGCGCTTCGCGCGCCAGCTCGGCGATCACTCGACCTATCTCGCGCCGTACAACGTGCTGATGTATGCGGGCTCGGCCGTGCCGAACAAGCCGGTGATCTCGGTTGACCAGTTTCCGGAGCTGAAGCCGCTCAGCGAGAATTGGGAGACCATTCGCGACGAGGCGGTGCGCCTGTTCGATGAAGGCTTCATCCGCGCGGCGGCCAAGAACAACGACTGGGGCTTCTACTCGTTCTTCAAGAGTGGCTGGAAGCGCTTTTACCTGAAGTGGTACGACGACTTCCTGCCCTCGGCGCGCACGCTGTGCCCGAAGACCGTGGAGCTGCTCAACTCGATTCCGTCCGTGCATGGCGCGATGTTCGCGATGCTGCCGCCGGGCGGCAAGCTGGGCGCGCATCGCGATCCCTTCGCCGGCTCGCTGCGCTACCACCTCGGCCTCGTCACGCCGAACTCGAACAAGTGCCGCATCCTGGTCGACGGCGTCGAATGCGTCTGGCGCGACGGCGAGGCCTTCATGTTCGACGAGACCTTCATCCACAGCGCCGAGAACGCGACCGACGTCAATCGCATCATCCTGTTCTGCGACGTCGAGCGTCCGATGAAGTTCGGCTTCATGACCGCGATCAACCGCTGGGTCAGCCATCACATCGTCAAGGCGTCGGCGACCCAGAACGTCGACGGCGAGAATGTCGGCGCGCTCAACAAGGTGTTCGGCAAGCTCTACGAGATCCATCTCGCCAGCCGCAAGGTCAAGGAGTGGAACCGCAACGTCTACTACACGCTGAAGTACTCGCTGACGGCACTGATCCTCGGCCTCATCGTGGTGTCGGCGCTGCGGTGATTTGAGCATGTAGGGTGGATTAGCGAAGCGTAATCCACTTCGCTAATCCGCCCTACGATTTCAGAATCGAAAAGCCCCGGAGCCAAGCTTCGGGGCTTTGTTTATTTGTGTCGCCAGCGCGATGCGCTGGCGCAATCAAACCGGGCGGGCGCCGGTGTGAATGATCGACCCGACGTGCTGGCCGCGTAGCGCCGCGGTGAGCCGGCCGGGAACGAGGCCATTCACGACTTGCACCCGTGCGATGTGGCGCGCGTTGGCCATGACCTCGATCAGCGCAGGATCGAACGGCAGCGTGCCCTCGAGCTTCGCAAGCTCGGCGAAGCTGGTCTCTTTCAGCAGCTCAGCCTTCTTGCCGTCGGCGCCATTGGGATCGGTGGTGTAGACACCATCGACGTCCTCCACGATCGTGAGGCCGGCGGCCCCGAGCGCGTCGGCGAGCAGGAAGGCGCCGGTGTCGGCCCGATGCAGCGGGATGCGCGAGGTCGGGAATTCATGGTGATGGTAGGGCGGAAAGGCGCTGCCGACGACCGCGCGGGCGGCGGAGAGGTGAATGGCGAGCTGGCTCGCGATGGTGGGATGCTCGACGTAGGAGACGCCCTCCGGTGCGAGCAGGTTCGCGAGAATATGGCCGTTCTGGCCGGCCTCGCTTGCGGCGAGTGGCGCCAGCGACCCGACCGGAAGTCCGAGGTCGAGACCGACGCTGTAGAGATGACGCGCGCGGATGCCCGCGCCGGTCAAGATGAGCAGGCGATGCTCGGGCAGGAGCGACCGCAACTCGTCGACGAGCGGGAGGATCGCCTCGTGACCGCGATCCATGATGCGGCCGCCGATCTTCACGACATGCACCCAAGGCAGGAGCTTGATTGGGCGGCTGCCAGCGACGGGACGGGTGAGATCGCCATCGAGGAGGGTCTGGCGCGCGAGCGGCGAGGCGACGTGCTTGATCTGGTTGGTGTCAGCCATGGCGTTGGTTCACTCTAGCTCGCAGTGATGATGGTGCCGACATGCTCGCCCGCGAGCGCGCGGGTGAGATTGCCGGGGACGAGGCCATTGATGATCTGCACCTCGCGAACGTGGCGCGCTGCAGCGAGCAGATCGAGCACCGGGAATTCGAGGATCGAGTCCTGCAGGCCCTTGACCTTCATCTCGGTCACCGAGATCTTCGGGATGAAGGTGGCATTCTTCGCCGTCTTCGGGTTCGCGGTGTAGAGCCCGTTCTCGTCCTTCACATAGATCATCGCCTTGCAGCCGAACTGCTCGGCCACGAGGAAGCAGCCGGCGTCGGTGCGATAGGGCGGGATCACGCCCTCGGCTGCGGGACGCATCCACAGGCTATAGGGCGGCATGCCGCTGAAGATGACGGCATTCACCTCGGCGAGGAACAGCGGCACGGACGAGAGCCCGGCGCTGCTGACGGCGGAGATGCCATGCTTGGCAAGGAGCTGCCCGAGCATCGCGGCGTTCTGATCGGCGACGGAGGCGCCGAGCTGCGACAGCACGCCGGCCGGCAGGCACAGCCCGGCCGCGATCGAATAGAGATGGCGCGCGCGCGTGCCGGCGCCGGTTCCGATCAAAAGCTTGTGCGCCTTGCGCGCCGCGACGATCTCGTCGACCAGCGGGTAGACCGCGGCGCGGCCGCGATCGATCACGCTCTGTCCGCCGATCTTGATCACGGTCGCATCCGGCAGGATGCGGAAGTCCGAAGCCGCCTCGGCTGCGGCCACAAGCTCGGGATCGGTGAGCGAGCGCTGCATCAGGAGCGCCTCCAGCTCGGCCGTCGTGTTCGCCATGTGAGACGTCCTTTCGTTTGTCAATGCGTCCAGGCACTACATAGCCCAGCAATGTCCGGAAGGCACCCAAATCAGTGCGCGGGGCGGCGGCGGGGTATGACGATGACGTCCTCAATGCGAAAGCCCCGGAGCGTGCTCCGGGGCTTTGTGTCTTCAGCGCTCGTCGCGAGCCTATTCCGGCTGGCCGATCGAGACCTTCAGCGTGCCGACGCCGTCGACGCCGCATTCGAGCTTGTCGCCGGGCTGGAGCTGCGACACGCCGGCCGGCGTGCCCGTCATGATGATGTCGCCGGCGGCGAGCTTCACCTGCTGGGAGAGCTGCCAGATGATCTCCGGCACATTCCAGATCAACTCGGTGAGGTCGCCCTTCTGCGCTTCCTTGCCGTTGACCGTGAGCCAGATCTTGCCCTTGGAGGGATGGCCGATCTTCGATGCAGGCTGCACTGCGGAGCACGGCGCGGAGCCGTCGAACGACTTGCCGATCTCCCACGGACGCTCCTTCTTGCGCGAGGCGATCTGGAGGTCGCGGCGGGTGAGGTCGATGCCGACGGCGTAGCCGTAGACATGGTCGAGCGCCTTGTCGGCGGGAATGTTCAGCCCGCCGCTCTTCATGGCGACGATCAGCTCGACCTCGTGATGCAGGTCCTTGGTCAGCGGCGGATAGGGAATGGTGGCGCCATCGGACACCAGCATGTCGGCGTGCTTGGCGAAGAAGAACGGCGGCGCGCGCTCGTCGTTGCCCATCTCGCGGATGTGCTCGAGATAGTTGCGGCCGACGCACCAGATGCGGCGCACCGGGTAGCGGCCGCTTTCGCCGACGACGGGAAGCGAAGCCTGGGGCGGAAGCGGGATGACGTAGGAGGCGGCGTTCATGAAGCGGTCTCGCTGCTCTTGGGGTGATGAGGAATGCTAGGCGGTTGCGCTGATCGGCGCCAGCCCCTGGGGGCCGGCGTCGTGATGCTGGAGGCGGAAGAACGAGGCGTAGCGGCCGGAGCGGCGCAGCAGCTCGTCGTGCCGGCCCTGCTCGACGATCTCGCCGCCCTCGACCACCAGAATCGCGTCGGCGTGCATGATGGTGTGCAGGCGGTGCGCGATCACGATGGTGGTGCGGTTCTGGCAGAGATGCTCGATCGCCTCCTGCACCTGTTTTTCGGACTCGGAGTCGAGCGCGGCGGTCGCTTCATCAAGCAGGATGATCGGCGCGTTCTTGATCAGCGCGCGCGCGACCGCGATGCGCTGGCGCTGGCCGCCGGAGAGCTGCGTGCCGTGTTCGCCGACCGGCGTGTCGTAGCCGAGCGGGAAGCTCATGATGAAATCATGCGCGCAGGCCGCTTTCGCGGCGTCGATGATCTCGTTCTCGGTTGCGCCGGGCCGGCCGAAGGCGATGTTGTTGCGAATGGTGTCGCGGAACAGATAGACGTCCTGGCCGACATAGGCGGTCTGCGCCCGCAGCGACTTGCGCGAGACTGTCGTGATCGACTGGCCGTCGATCACGACGTCGCCCTGCGTCACCTCGTAGAAGCGCAGCAGCAGCGCCAGCACCGTCGACTTGCCGCCGCCGGAGGGGCCGACCAGCGCGGTGACCTTGCCGGGCTCGGCCGTGAAGCTCATGCGGTTGAGCACGGTCTCCCCGGAGCGATAGGCGAAGCTGACGTCGCGCAGCTCGATCCGCGCATCAGAGAGCTTCAGCGCCGGCTTGTCGTCGTCGGAATGCTCGCTCGCCGGGCTGTCGACGACCTCGAGCAGCATGCGCGCGCCGACGAGCTGGCTGTTGAGGTCGATATTGAGCCGCGCCAGCCGCTTGGCCGGCTCGGTCGCCATCAGGAACGCAGTCATGAAGGAGAAGAACGCGCCGGGCGTGGCGTTGAGCGCGACCACGGCGTAACCGCCATAGAGCAGGCAGCCGGCAACTGCGAAGCCGCCGAGCATTTCCATCAGTGGGTTGGAGCGATTGGCGACGCGGGCCATCTTGTTGGCATTGCGCTCGACGATCGCGATGTTCTCGTCGATGCGGTGCTGCATCGTCTGTTCGAGCGTGAAAGCCTTCACCGTGCGGATGCCCTGCAGCGATTCCTGCATCGTCTCCAGGATGTCGGCGGTGCCGGTGAACTGGTTATAGGCGAGGCCCTTGATGCGCTTGACCAGCTTGCGCAGCACGAGCATCGCCGGCGGCACCGCGACGAGGCCGATGAGCGACATCAGTGGATCCTGCCACACCATCACGCCAATCATGGCGAGCAGCATCAAGAGGTCGCGCCCGATGGCGTTGACCAGCATGTTGAGGACGTCGGTGATCGACTTGGCGCCGGCCGTCAGCCGCGCCAGGAATTCGGATGAATGCCGCTCGGAGAAGAAGCCGACGCTTTCGCGCATCAGCTTGGCGAAGAGCTGCCGCTGGTTGGTGGCGAGGATGGCGTTCGAGATCTTGGTCAGGATCACCATGTGGCCGTAGGTCGCCACGCCCTTGATGAAGAGCAGGATGACGGTGATGCCCGAGAACATCGCGATGCCCGGGATGTTCTTGTCGACATAGGCCTGGTTGATGACCTGGCCGAGCACGTAGGTCGCCGCCGCGGTCGACCCGGCGGCGAGCGCCATCAGCGCGAAGGCGACAAGATAACGCCGCCAGTAGGTGATCCCTTGTTCCATGACCAGGCGGCGAATCAGGATCGCTGCCGCATAGGGATCGTCGGTGATTTTCTTTGGAAACTGGGCCATCCGTAGTCCATTGACGGCGCAGGGAAAAGCCTGCCCGCGCGTCAGGGATCGAATGGCCTCTGTGCCCGCTAAAGCGAGGCTTTTCAAGCCCAATTAAGGACTTGCGCAGGGCTGGATTTAGGAGGGTGGATTTTAGGCCGAGGCGGCGTGGCGGAGCTCGCCGTGGCGCTCGCGGAACAGCTTTTCCTCCCAGGCGAGCGCATGCGCCGCGATGGTCTCGAGGTCCTCGTATTGCGGCTGCCAGTCGAGCAGGCTGCGAATCCGGCTCGTCTCGGCGACCATCGCCATGATGTCGCCGGGCCGGCGCGTGGCATACTGGACCGCGAAGCTGCGCCCCGAGACCCGCCGCACGGCGTCGATGGTCTCGAGCACGGAATAGCCGCGGCCATAGCCGCAGTTCAGGGTCGTCGAGGCGCCGCCGCCGCGCAGGTACGACAGTGCCGAGCGATGCGCCTGCGACAGGTCGCTGACGTGGATGAAGTCGCGGATGCAGCTTCCGTCCTGGGTCGGATAGTCGGTGCCGAACACGTCGATCTTGGCGCGCTGGCCGGTCGCGGCCTCGACCGCGATCTTGAGCAGATGCGTGGCTCCGACGGTGGCAAGGCCGATGCGGGCCTGCGGATCGGCGCCGGCGACGTTGAAGTAGCGTAGCACGACATATTGCATGCCGTAGGCGGAGGCGACGTCGTGCAGCATGATCTCGGTCATCAGCTTCGACGAGCCATAGGGCGAAAGCGGCCGCGTCGGCGCGTGCTCGGGCACCGGCACCTGGTCCGGATTGCCGTAGACGGCGGCCGTCGAGGAGAAGATGAAGCGGCTGATGCCGCGCTTGACTGCGACGTTGAGCAGATTGCGCGCGGTCATGAAGTTGTTGCGGTAGTAGCCGAGCGGATCGCGCATCGAGTCCGGCACGACGACGGAGCCCGCGAAATGGACGATGCTCTCGATGTTGTGCTGGGCGATCACGCCTTCGAGCAGGTTCTCGTCGCCGGCGTCGCCAATGAACAGCGGCACGCCTTCGGGCAGGTAGGCGGAAAATCCGGTCGAGAGATCGTCGATCACCACGACGTCCTCGCCGGCTTCCGCCAGCGCCAGAACCGTGTGACTTCCGATATAGCCGGCGCCGCCGGTGACTAGCACAGTCATGATCTCACCCGTCTTTCGATCATCCGCCAAAGCTAACGTTTGCGCGGTGAAGAGGGGGTTTCGGCGCGGCTGAACTGGTCACTATGCTTAATGTTGCGTATAGGGGGCTTCCGAAACGGAGCGTGAAGTGGCGAATTTCCCCGGCGATCTCCAGGTGATCGTGCCAAATCTGCACAGGCGCTATTCCGGCGTCACCGCGACCAACCGCATGGTGGCGCCGCGCCTGGCGAAGCTATTGCGCGCGGCGTGGTTCGGCTCGGACGCGCCTGAGGGGATCGCGCGCCTCGGCGCTGCCGATTTTCTGAAATTGTGGCGCCGCAAGGCACAGCTAGTCTGGCATGCACGCCGCAACAACGAGATGATCGCGGGCGTCATGCTGCGCGCGCTCGGCTGGCCCTTGAGGCTCGTCTTCACCTCGGCCGCGCAGCGCCATCATAGCTGGATCACGCGCTGGCTGATCCGGCGGATGGACGCGATCATCGCGACCAGCGAAATCTCCGCATCGTTCCTGAAAGTGAAGGCAACCGTGATTCCGCACGGCGTCGACACCGACGTCTATGCGCCGCCCAAGGATCGCGCTGCGGCTTTTGCCGAGAGCGGGCTGCCGGGCCGCTACGCCATCGGCTGCTTCGGTCGCGTGCGCGCGCAAAAGGGCACCGACGTCTTCGTCGATGCGATGTGCCGCCTCTTGCCGCGGTATCCGGATTTCACCGCGGTCATCGTCGGCCAGGTCACGACCGAGCAGCTTGCGTTCGCGAACGATCTGAAGAAGCGGATTGAAGCCGCCGGTCTGCAATCGCGCATCGTCATCACCGGCGAGTTGCCGATCGAACAGGTGCAGCGCTGGTATCAGCGGCTGACGATCTATGCCTTCACCTCGCGCAACGAAGGATTTGGCCTGACGCTGATCGAGGCGATGGCGGCGGGCAGTGCGCTGGCGGCCGCGCGCGCGGGCGCGGCCGAGCTCGTGGTCAAGGATGGCGTCACCGGCGTGCTGACGCCGCCCGGCGATGTCGATGCGCTCGTCGCGGCGCTCGAGCCGTTGATGCGCGATGTGGCGCTTGCGACGGCGATGGGGCAGCGCGGGCGTGAGCGCGTGCTGGCAGAATTCAGCCTCGATGCCGAGGCGGCGCGGATCGGGGACGTTTATCGTCCGCTGCTCTGAGCCAGCACTCCGGGCGCAACAAAAATATCGAAAACAACCCCATGCAAAGTAGCCGATGACGGCTGGTGCGATGCCTTGACCGCCGGTGGAAGCCTTGCGGATTTTTCGAAGCCGTTTGACACGTCGGGCAAAACACCTCTAGACGTTCATCATCGCAAAAGTCGTCCACTTGTCGTTCATGACCCATATGAGACGTCCAAGGCGTGAGTGACGTCCGCCAAGTGTTGCATCTGCACTACAGTATGCAGACAGGATTTCGCCTATCAATCATTGGTTGCCGAGCGCCGGGGCGCTTTGATTGATTGGGGCCTTTTCGATGAAGAAAATTCTGACTGGTGTGATTGGTGCCGTTGCGCTGGCAATCTCGGCTCCGGCCAGCGCGGCCGACCTCGCGGCGCGGCCTTACACCAAAGCGCCGCCCATGATTGCGGCCATCTACGATTGGAGCGGCTTCTACATCGGACTCAACGGCGGGGGTGGCTCGGCGCATGCGTGCAGGGATGCGATTTCGGATGCAGGGTTTCCGATCGTTCCTGCTATTCGCGAGGGATGCCACAATTCAACCGGCGGCACGGTTGGTGGTCAGGTCGGCTATCGTTGGCAGACGGCCAACTGGGTGTTCGGTCTCGAGGGGCAGGGCAACTGGGCCGATTTCTCGGGCGATAACATCGGTCTCTCTACCGGTTTCCGACATCGTACGCGGATCGATGCCTTCGGGTTGATCACGGGGCAGGTGGGCTACGCCTGGAACAATGTGCTGCTGTATGCGAAGGGCGGCGCGGCGGTGGTCGGTGACAAGGACGACATCTTGACGGGGCCGGGCGCCGCTGTTCCCGGCACGCTCCTCGCTTCCGCTCGCGAGACTCGCTGGGGCGGCACGGTTGGGGCCGGTCTAGAAGTCGGCTTCGCTCCCAATTGGTCGGTGGGTGTCGAGTACGATCACATCTTCCTGGGACACCGCGATGTTAATTTCACCAACCCCGCGGGAGCTCTCTTCGGGGGCTACCGAATCAGCCAGGACGTCGACATGGGCTTGGTCCGCTTGAACTATCGCTTCGGGGGGCCGGTGGTCGCGAAGTACTGACCTTGCCTTCGCTTTAGTCCTGGAAAGGCCGGCGTTGCGCCGGCCTTTCTATTTTGACTTTGCTCCCCGATGAAGGGCTATCCGCCTACCGCTCGGCACGCGCGCCGGCTTCGGCGAGCACCCGCTGCGCGATCGCCACGACTTCCGACGCTGCGATGTCGCGCATGCAGCGATGGTCGTTCATCCGGCAGATGGTGCTCTGGCAGGGCTGGCAGGACAGCACGCTTTTTTTCTGGACGACGGTCTCGGCAAGGCCGTTGAGCGGCGCCCAGAGATAGGGGTCGGTCGGACCGAAGATGCCCATCGTCGGCGTTCCCAGCGCCGCCGCGATGTGCATCAGGCCTGAGTCATTGGAAATCGCGACGCCTGCCGCCGCCATGGCCAAAACGCCGTTGCGCAAGTTCGTGCCGGTCAGGTCCCGCACGCCCGGTCCGCCCGCCGCGACGATTTCCTGGGCCAGCCCCTTTTCCGCGGGACCGCCGACCACCCAGACCTCCAGACCCTGCTCGACCAGGAGGCGGGCGGCCTCGGGATAATAAGTCCAGCGCTTGGAGACGCCGACTGAGCCCGGCGCGAGCGCCACGGCTGCTCCCGCGCTGAGGCCATTGGCCTGCCGCCAGCGCGCGATCTCCTCGGCCGGGACCCGCAGCTGCGGCACCGGCCATTCCGGTGGCAGCGGGGCACCGTCGGGCTGGGCGAGGGCGGCGTTCTTGTCGATGAAGCGCGGTAGCCGCTTCTCGCCCCATCGCCAGCGATTGAGCAGGCCGAACCGGAATTCTCCCACGAAGCCGACCCGCTCGGGAATACCCGCCAGCGCCGGCGCGATGGCCGCTTTCCAGGTTCGCGGCAGCACCAGGGCGGTGCCATAGTTCCGCTCGCGCAATAGCTGCGCCAAGCCGAACTGGCGGGCGACGGCGAGCCGGCTGCGGGGCAGGTCCCAGACGATGCCACGACGGACGCCCGGCATGTAATCGACCAGCGGAGCGCACAAGGACGTGGTCAGGAGGTCGACCGGCCGATTCGGCCAGCGCTCCCTGAGGACGCGCACCACCGTGTGATTCCGGACGAAATCGCCGATCCACATATAGGGAACGATCAGGATCGGGCGCGCGTCGCTCGGGTCCTCAGTTCCGCCAATTTGTGAATTTTGATTCATTTATTGATGGGGTCGGCTGCGCTGATATGGCGGTTCGGTTAGCCGCTCCGAGGCGGAACGTAAAGGTGCCTGAGGACTGATCCCAAAACCGCTTACACTTTGGCGGATCATGCGCTACGGCAGGACCGGGCCGCACAATCGGGCAGGGAATTTGGATGTTGCTGGTGACCGGCGGGGCCGGTTTTATCGGATCGAATGTCGTCGCCGCGTTGAATGATGCCGGCCGCAGCGACGTCGTGGTCTGTGATCACCTCGGCACCGACGGCAAGTGGCGCAACCTCGCCAAGCGCCAGCTTGCCGACATCGTTCCCCCGGCCGAGCTGCTCGACTGGCTGAAGGGCCGCAAGCTCGACGCCATCATCCATCTCGGCGCCATTTCCGAGACCACCGCCACCGACGGCGATCTCGTGATCGAGACCAATTTCCGCCTGTCGATGCGCCTCCTGGACTGGTGCACGACGAACACGGTGCCGTTCATCTATGCCTCGTCGGCGGCAACCTATGGCGACGGCGCGGAAGGCTTTGATGACGACGCCTCGCTCGCCGCGCTGAAGAAGTTGCGGCCGATGAATCTCTACGGCTGGAGCAAGTATCTGTTCGATCTTGCCGTCGCCGAGCGCGTCGCCCGCGGCGAGAAGCTTCCGCCGCAATGGGCCGGCCTGAAATTCTTCAACGTGTTCGGCCCGAACGAGTACCACAAGGGCTCGATGATGAGCGTGCTGGCGCGGCGCTTCGACGACATCAGGGCAGGGCGCATGGTGCAGCTGTTCAAGTCGCATCGCGAGGGCATCGCCGACGGCGATCAGCGCCGCGATTTCATCTATGTCGACGACGTCGTTCGGGTCATCACGTGGCTGCTCGCGAC
Organism: Bradyrhizobium sp. Cp5.3; assembly: GCF_000426265.1. NCBI lineage: Bacteria > Pseudomonadati > Pseudomonadota > Alphaproteobacteria > Hyphomicrobiales > Nitrobacteraceae > Bradyrhizobium > Bradyrhizobium sp. Cp5.3. Next base: position 71,369 of record NZ_AUFA01000028.1, read on the forward strand.
GCCATCGGTGTCCGGCATCTTCAATGTCGGAACCGGCAAGGCGCGCAGCTTCAAGGACCTGATGCTGGCAGCCTATGCGGCGCTCGGCACCAGGCCTAACATCGAATACGTCGACATGCCCGAGGCGATCCGCGGCGCTTACCAGTACTTCACCCAGAGCGAGGTCGATCGTCTCCACCGAGCCGGCTATAACGGCGGCTTCACGACGCTCGAGGATGCGGTGAAGGCCTATGTTGGCGGCTATCTCGACCGGCCCGATCGCTTCCGCTGAGATCCAAGGATCATAGTAAGCACCATGCCGACGCCCATTCTCGATTTCGATGCCCTCGCACAAGACATCGCGCGCCGCACGGTACTGTGTATCGGCGATATCATGCTGGACGAGTTCGTCTATGGCGAGGTGTCGCGCATTTCGCCGGAAGCCCCGGCGCCGGTGATCGCCGCGCAGCGCAGCGAGAGCCATATCGGCGGCGCCGGCAACGTCGCCCGCAACGTGGCATCGCTCGGCGCGCGCTGCATCTTCATCGGTCTCGTCGGCGATGACGACGGTGGCAAGCGGCTCGCGGCTGCGCTTTCGGAGCAGGCCGGCATCGAAAGCGTGCTGGTGTGCGATCCGTCGCGGCCGACCACGCGAAAGGTCCGCTTCGTCTCCGAGCATTTCTCCACCCACATGCTGCGTGCGGATTGGGAGCAGGCGCAGCCTGCCTCCGACGCGGTCGAGACGAAGCTGATCGAGGCGATTCTGCCGCAGCTTGCGCGCGCCGACGTCGTGCTGCTCTCGGACTACGCCAAGGGCGTCCTGACCGCTCGCGTGATCCGCCACGTGATCGACGCTGCACGAAAACTCGGCAAGCCCGTGATCGTCGATCCCAAGAGCCTCAACTGGGCAATCTATCGCGGTGCCACGCTGCTTACGCCCAATCGCAAGGAGTTTGCGGAAGCCACCCGCAGCCGCGCCGACACCACGCAGAGCATCGTCGATGCCACGGAAGACGTGATGCGGCTTGCCGATTGCGAGGCGATCCTGGTCACGCTGGGCGAGCACGGCATGACGCTGGTGCCGCGTGGCGGCGAGGCGGTTCACGTGCCGGCCTACCCCGTGAAGGTGCGCGACGTCTCCGGCGCCGGCGACACCGTCGCCGCGGCGCTCGCGGTGTCGCTTGCGGCGGGCGCGGACTGGGACACGGCGCTACGCATGGCCAATGCGGCCGCCGCCGTTGCCGTCGGCAAGCAGGGCACGGCGAGCGTGAGCACGGCCGAGCTGCGGCGAAAGATCCTGCCGCATGCCTATCTCGCGGCGGAGGAGAAGATCGTGCTCGAGGCCGGTGCGCTGGACGCGCAGCTCGCCGAATGGCGCAGGCAGGGACAGAGGGTGGGCTTCACCAATGGCTGTTTCGACATCCTGCATCCCGGCCATGTCAAGGTCCTGACGGCGGCGCGGGCGGCCTGCGACCGCCTGATCGTCGGCCTCAACAGCGACGCTTCGGTGCGACGCTTGAAGGGCGCCGACCGCCCGGTCCAGGACGAGCGTGCGCGCGCCGAGGTGCTTGCGGCGCTGGAAGCCGTCGATCTCGTCGTCATCTTCGAGGAGGATACGCCGATCGATCTGATCACGCAGATCAAGCCGAGCGTGCTGGTGAAGGGCGGCGACTACACCCGCGAGCAGGTGGTCGGCCACGAAGTGGTCGAGGCCGCGGGCGGAACGGTCGTGCTGGTCGACATCCTCAAGGGCTTCAGCACGACGGCGCTGGTCCATCGCGCACGGAGTGGGAGCAAGTGACGGCGCTCGCGCAGAAGGAATCAACGAGCGCGCTGCTACTGCGGCGCCTGCGCAGTCCGGCGGCCTGGAGCGAGACTGTCGACGTGTTTGCGGTCCTGACCGCGGCCTCGCTGCCCTGGTCGACGTCGCTTGTGGGTATCTTCAATGCCCTGATGCTCGTCTGTATGGTGCCGTTCCTCGATCTCAGGGCATTCCTGCAACACCTGAAGCGTCCGATCTGCGCGGCGCCGATCGCGCTGTTCCTGCTGGCGCTGGTGGGGACGCTGTGGTCGGATGCGGCGTGGGGTGCGCGACTCTATGCGGTCAATCCCACGGTCAAGCTGCTCGTGCTTCCGATCCTGCTCTATCATTTTGAGCGCTCGTCGCGCGGATATTGGGTGTTCACCGCCTTCCTCGTCTCCTGCGCATTACTGGCGGCCGCATCCTGGCTGGTCGCCTTCTATCCGAGCCTGACGATCAAGCCGGGCGGCATCGAGCGCGGCATCATCGTCAAGAATCATATCGACCAGGGCCAGGAATTCACGGTGTGCGCGGTCGCGCTCGCCTATCCGGTCGTGATGCTGCTGCGGGAGAAACGGTACTGGCTCGCCGGACTGCTCACTGCGCTTGCGTTCAGCTTCCTCGCCAACATGGCCTTCGTGGTGGTATCGCGCACCGCGCTGGTCACGGTTCCGATCATGTTCGCGGTGTTCGCGCTGCTTCATCTGAGGTGGCGCAGCATCCTGATCATCACCGCGGGCCTCGTTGTCGCCGCGCTGGTCGCCTGGCAGGCCTCGCCGTACCTGCGCAGCACGGCCGACACATTTTCGAGCGACTATCAACTCTACAGGGAGAGGGGGGCGGCGACCTCGATGGGCCTGCGGCTCGAATTCTGGCGGAAATCCCTCGGCTTCTTCGCTGAGGCACCCATCAGGGGCCATGGTACCGGCGCGACGCGCGGACTGTTCGAACAGGTCGCGATCGGAGGCATCACCCAGGCTTCCGGCGAGGTGGTAGGCAATCCGCATAACCAGACGCTGAACGTCGCCGTGCAGTGGGGTGTCATTGGTATTGTCGTTCTCTACGCGACCTGGATTCTCCATCTTCTCCTGTTTCGCGGCGATGGACTGGTCAATTGGATCGGACTATTGGTCGTGGTGCAGAACATCTTCACCTCGCTGTTCAACTCCCATCTGTTCGACTTCCACGAGGGCTGGATGTACGTCCTCGGCGTCGGCGTTGCCGGCGGCATGGTCTTGGGAGCGCGGCGCGACGCGCCGAAAGTGGGGGAAGCCGGTTCCTGAGCCGCCGCGCTGCTGGCGAGTCTTGCGCTGGCAAGTCTCGCTGATATGGGCTATCAGCGCGGTCAGGTTGCACCAAACTGGATATTCATCGGCCGGCGGATGACGCGTCTTTCGCATCTCACCTTGCGCAAACTCCTCATCGCGCTCCACGACCTCTTGGCGACCGCGGCGGCGCTGTTCGTCGCTTTTTACCTGCGGTTCGAGGGCCACGAGGGCTTTTTCCACCGCCTGCCGCTGCTATTCCAGATCCTGCCCTACTTCCTCGCCTTCAGCGTGGTCGTATTCTTCATCTTCAACCTGACCGACACCAAGTGGCGTTTCATCTCGCTGCCCGACGCGCTGAACATCATCCGCGTCGCGACCGTGCTGACGGTGGCACTATTGGTTCTCGACTATATCTTCGTCGCCCCGAACGTCCGCGGCGCCTTTTTTCTCGGTAAGGTGACGATCGTCCTCTACTGGTTTCTTGAAATTTCCTTCCTCAGCGCATCGCGCCTGGCCTATCGCTATTTCCGCTATACCCGCGTGCGCCGCCACGCCCGGAACGACGATGCCGCGCCGACGCTTCTGATCGGCCGCGCCGCCGATGCCGAGGTGCTCCTGCGCGGCATCGAGAGCGGTGCCATCAAGCGCCTCTGGCCGGTCGGCGTGCTGTCGCCATCGCGCGCGGACCGCGGCCAGACCATCCGCAACGTGCCGGTGCTGGGCGGCCTTGACGACCTCGAGGACATCAACAACGACTTCGCCAAGCGCAACAAGGCGATCGCCCGCGTCATCATGACGCCGTCCGCCTTCGAGCCCGAGTCTCATCCGGAATCGACCCTGATGCGGGCGCGCAAGCTCGGCATGATCGTCAACCGCATGCCCTCGCTCGAAAGCGGCGACACGCCGCGGCTCACCGCGGTTGCGGTCGAGGACCTGCTATTGCGGCCCAGCGAGAAGATCGACTATGCGCGGCTGGAAGCCCTCATCGCGGGCAAGGCGGCGATCGTCACCGGCGGCGGCGGCTCGATCGGTGCCGAAATCTGCGAGCGCCTCGTGGCCTTCGGTGCCGCGCGTCTTCTCATCATCGAGAACTCCGAGCCGGCGCTCTATGCGGTCACGGAAGCTCTCGCGGTGCATGGTGCCATGGCGACGATCGAAGGCCGGATCGCCGACATCCGCGACCGTGAGCGCATCATGCGGGTGATGGCCGAGTTCAAGCCGGACATCGTGTTCCACGCCGCTGCGCTCAAGCACGTGCCGATCCTCGAGCGCGACTGGAGCGAAGGGGTCAAGACCAACATCTTCGGTTCGATCAACGTGGCCGACGCCGCGCTGGCCGCCGGTGCCGACGCGATGGTGATGATCTCGACCGACAAGGCGATCGAGCCGGTGTCGATGCTCGGCCTGACCAAGCGCTTCGCGGAGATGTATTGCCAGGCGCTCGATCACGACCTCGCGGTCGCGGCCGGCGGCGGCAAGCCGCCGATGCGGCTGATCTCGGTCCGGTTCGGCAACGTGCTGGCGTCGAACGGCTCGGTGGTGCCGAAGTTCAAGGCCCAGATCGAGGCCGGTGGCCCGGTGACGGTCACCCATCCCGACATGGTCCGCTACTTCATGACCATCCGCGAGGCGTGCGATCTCGTCGTCACGGCGGCGACACACGCGCTCGGCACGCAGCGTTCGAACGTGTCGGTCTACGTGCTCAACATGGGCCAGCCGGTCAAGATCGTCGATCTGGCCGAGCGGATGATCCGCCTGTCCGGGCTCCAGCCCGGCCACGACATCGAGATCGTGTTCTCGGGGATGCGGCCGGGCGAGCGCTTGCACGAGATATTGTTCGCCTCCGAGGAGCCGACGGCCGAGATCGGTATCGCCGGCATCATGGCCGCGCAGCCGAACGAGCCGCCGATGCAGACCCTGCGCAAATGGATCACGGCACTTGAGCAGGCGATCGCGCGGGATGATCGGGCCACCATCAGGACTATCTTGAAGGATGCGGTGCCGGAATTCGGCTCGACTGCCGCCTGACGTCCCTCAGGATGCCCGAGGATGGGAGAAGCGCCGCAGCACGACGCCGATCGCGATCGCTCCGGCCACGAGCGCAAGCGCGGTGATCGTGCTCGACCCGGTGCGGACCGTGACGATAGCGAGCAGCGCGAGCACGAGGTTGAGCGCGAACACCTTGCCGATCACCTGCGGGACCTTGAAGCCATTGTCGGTGGCGCGCTGATAGAAATGCGTGCGATGCGCCGACCAGAACGGCTCGCGCCGTGCGATGCGCCGAAACAGCGTGATGGTGGAATCCGCGAGATAGTAGCCGGGCAGCAGCAGCGCCGCGGCGATCTGGCCGCGCCAGGCGAGCTCCAGCAGGCACCAACCGAGCAATAGGCCAATCGGCAAGCTGCCGACATCGCCCAGGAAGACCTTGGCGACCGGGCGATTGAAGGGCGCAAAGCCGAGCATGGCGCCGCAAAGGGCCGTCGCGAGCAGTCCGGTGGACGGTGAGAGGTCGCCAAACCATCCAAGCAGCCCGAGCGCAGCCGTCGTCGGCACCACTTCGGACACCGTCATCAGGTCGAGACCGTCCATGAAGTTGACGAGGTTCACGAACCAGACGCCGGCGATGACGATGAGGACGCGTTCAAAGCCAAGCGGAAGGGCGGGCACGATGCGCAGCGTCTCCGGTGCCGAGAACACGATGGTGATCACGGCTGCTGCCTGCAACAACAGCCGTACGACGACCGGCAGAGGCTTGATGTCATCGACAAGCCCGACCAGCGCGACCAGCACGGTGGCGCCGATCAGGGGTAATGGAATCGCGGCATAGGTCCAGGTGGCCCAGAGCGTGGCGACCAGCAGGGTGGCTGCGACAACCGCGATACCCGCGCCCTGCGGCGTCGGGATCCGATGCGAGGAGCGTGCGTTTGGCCGGGCAAGTGCGTAGCGCTGCAGCAGTGGCATGCTCCGCCAGGTGATACAGGCAGACAGCAGCGCGGCCAGTACCAGCCCCACCGCAATTTCCGGACCGGAGACGAACGTCGTCACTCCGGCACCTCGATCGGGGCCGATCCTTGCGCGGCCTTCTCCGCGCTGAAGATCCAGACCAGGCCACCGAACGCGCCGACGATGAAGAAGACGGCGCCGAACAGCAGCGAGACGTTGACGCCCTCATTGGCGGCAAGGCCGGCGAAGCCGAAAGCCAGACCCATGGTCGCCTCGCGCACGCCCCAGCCGGCGATCGAGATCGGCATCAACGTGATCAGCATGACCGGCGGAATGAGCAGGAAGACCTGGCCGAAACTCACCGGCGCGGCGATCGACTGCACCACGCACCAGGCGATCACGACCGCCAGCACGTGAATGACAATCGACAGGATTGCGACCAGCGGTCCACGCGTGCGGTTGAAGATCACGCGATTTGCGATCACGGCGCAGGCATGGATGTGATGGGTGGCCCACCAGGTCTTGAGCCACGACCATTTCAGCGCACCGAAGATCAGAAAGCCGATCCCGCCGGCAAGCGCGGCCAGGTCAAGCAGCAGCAGCGCCGAGCGCCCATTCGGATCGGTGATGAGATTGTAGCTCCACGGCAGGCTCGCGACGATGAGGATTGCAAGCGCAACCAGTCCGATCGCGCGGTCGACGAAAATCGAGTAGGTCGCCGCGCGCCAGCCGGCGCCGGCACGTGCGACGAGCCAGAGCCGGACCGCATCGCCGCCGATCGCGGAGGGCAGGGTCTGGTTGAAGAATGCGCCGATCACGTTGTAGCGCATGGCCCGGCCGAGCTCGAGCGGCGCGCCGCACGCGGCGCTGATCTCGCGCCAGCGCAGCACGCCGATGAAGATCTGCAGGAACGTGACCGCGATCGCCATGCCGATCCAGAACAGGCTGGTCACGGTGAAGCGCGAAATCAGCTCGGACGGGTTGACCTTGCGCAGCGCCAGATAGAGAAGCGCGGCGGAGATCAGGATTTTGATCGTCGACAGCAGGATTCGGCGCATCTCGCCCGCATGAACAGGGTTTGCGATGATTGAGGTCACCCGACGCGAGGCGCCGAATTTGGCCGCTTTGGTATGGTTTTGGCGCCAATCTTGCAATAGCTCTGATGAAAGAGCTCTGATGAAAGAGCCCCGATGAGAGGGCCCTGATCGGAGCGTCGGGGCTATTGCGACCCCCTCGACGCAGCGGCTAAAGAGGCGCCCGGCGTGGGCGCGGCGAAGCACGCTTTGGGAACTGGATGACGGCTCAGGCAACCTTGGTCACTTGTGCCGCCGGTTTGATCAGGCCGTCCGGCAGCTCGAAGGCTGTCGTCATCTCGTCGGCGCGTCGTCATCCTGCGTTTATGGCGCCGCGGCTAGACTGGTTTGCCGTGCAGAGCGCGCGCCTGCGCGTCTTGACCAAATCCGGCTGGTGGGGACGGCCTGACATGGTCATGTTTCCGTTTGTGAATGCGATCATTGCAGGCAGGCCGATCCGGCTCTTTAACCATGGCAGAATGCCCCGCGACCTCACTCATGACCTCACTTATGTTGAGGACGTAACCCGTGTAGTATCCAAACTCACGGATCGGTGCCTGCGGATGATCCGGCTGCCGCAAATGCGCCGTCTCGCGTTGACAGTGTCGGCATCACCGCCCGGAGGATCTGATGCATGCCGTCAGTCTTCCGGAGTGCGAGCTGGGTCGAACGGCGATGAAGGATCTGCTGCCGATGCAGCCGAAGGACGTGCTCGAGACATTCGCCGCTATCGGGGACTTGATGCGCGACACCGGATTCGTCCAGTCGAATCCGATCGAGCAAGGGGTCCGCAACTGTGTCGCCTGCTATCGCGACTACTTCAAGGTTTGAGATGACGATGGACAAACGCATTATTCCCCTGATCATGTGTGGTGGCGCCGGGACGCGGCTGTGGCCGGCCTCGCGCGAGGTGCGCCCCAAACAGTTCCTGCCGCTGTTCGGCACCCGCTCGACCTTCCAGGACACGCTGATGCGCGTTTCGGACGAAACGCTGTTCGATCGTCCGATCGTCATCACCAATGCGTCCTACCGCTTCATGGTGCTGGAGCAGCTCGCCGAGATCGGGATCGAAGCCGACGTGATTCTCGAGCCGATGCGGCGGGACTCCGGGCCGGCGATCGCCGCCGGTGCCGTCTTTGCGCAGAGCCGCGACAACGACGCGATCGTGCTCGCGCTCGCCGCCGACCATGTGGTGCAGGACAATCCCGCCTTCGTCGCTGCGTGCCGCGAAGGTCTCGCTGCGGCCCAGACCGGCCACATCGTCACCTTCGGCGTCAAGCCGGAGCGGCCGGCAACTGAATACGGCTATATCAGCCCGGGCGAGGCGATCTCCGGCGAGGTGCACGCGGTTGCAAAGTTCGTCGAGAAGCCGGACGCCGTGAAGGCGGCTGATTACGTCAACTCGGGCTATCTCTGGAACAGCGGCAATTTCATGTTCCCGGCCGCCGTGCTGCTCGACGAATATCGCAAAATCGACGCGACGAGCGTGCAGGCGGTTTCCGATGCCGTCGCCAATGCCGGCCGCGATCTCGGCTTCGTGACGCTCGAGCAGGCGGCGTTCGGCTCGGTGAAGGCGATCTCGATCGACTACGCCGTGATGGAAAAGACCGCGCGCGCCGCGGTGGTGCCGGTGTCCTGCGGCTGGTCCGACGTCGGCTCCTGGCACGCAGTGTGGGAGCTGTCGAAGAAGGACGCGCAAGGCAATGCCGCGCACGGCACCGTCGCGTTCGAGGATTCCCGCAATTGCAACGTCACGACCGATTCAGCGCTGGTCGCGCTCGAAGGCGTCGACGATCTCGTCGTGGTGGCGACGGCGGATGCGGTCCTGGTCTCGCGCCAGAAGGACGCCAATGGCCTCAAGCGCCTCGTGACCAAGCTCAAGACGATCGCGCCGAAGGTCACCGAGGAGCATCTCAAGGTGCATCGGCCCTGGGGCAGCTATCAGTCCGTCGACAATGGCGAGCGCCATCAGGTCAAGCGCATCGTGGTCAAGCCGGGCGGGCGGCTGTCGCTCCAGAAGCACCATCATCGTGCCGAGCACTGGATCGTGGTCCGCGGCGCGGCCCGGGTGACCGTCAACGAAATGGTGAAGACGGTGCACGAGAACGAGTCGATCTATATCCCGATGGGCGCCGTTCACCGGCTGGAGAATCCCGGCAAAATCATGCTGGAACTGATCGAGGTCCAGACCGGCTCCTATCTCGGGGAAGACGACATCATCCGGATTGAAGACGACTATCAAAGGTCGTAACAGCAAACTCCGAATCATGCGATCCGGGCCGTAAAGGCGGTATCTTTGGCGGCTAAGGCCCGGGGAACGTGTAACTTTTTGAATCAAATCGTGTCCGGATCGCTATCTCGGCGTTCGCCACAAATGTGACGCCCGTGCTAGGAGAGGCGCCGGGGATTTGCATTGAATCGGGGTTCGTTCAGATGAGTTCCAAAAGCTCTGCACCGGCGAAGGCCGGCTTGCGCGTCGGTGTGATTGGCGCGGGCGTGATGGGCAGCAACCATGCACGCGTGCTCGCCGGCCTTCCCGGCGTCAGCCTGGTCGGCGTCGTCGATCCGTCGCCGACGCACCGCACGCGCGCGACCGAGCTTGCCAATTGCAACAGCTTCGAGACGCTCGACCAGCTGATTGCCGAGGGCGTCGATGCCGTCACCGTGGCGGCGCCGACCCATCTCCATCACCAGATCGCGCTCGCCTGCATCGCCCAGAAGATCAACGTGCTGGTCGAGAAGCCGATCGCATCGACGGTGGAGGAGGGGCGCGAGATCGTCGCCGCCGCGCAAAAGGCCGGCGTCACGCTGATGATCGGTCACGTCGAGCGCTTCAATCCGGCCGTGGCCGCGGTCAAGCAGGCGATCGCGGGCGAGGACATCCTGTCGATCGCGATCACGCGCGTCGGACCGTTCCCGCCGCGCATGTCCAATGTCGGCGTCGTCATCGATCTCGCCGTGCACGACATCGACCTGATCCGCTGGTTCACCGAGTCCGACATCGTCGAGGTGCAGCCGCAATTGTCGAGCGCGGTCGCCGAGCGCGAGGACATCGCGCTCTTGCAGTTCCGCACCGCCTCCGGCGTGCTCGCCCACATCAACACCAACTGGCTGACGCCGTTCAAGGCGCGCAGCGTCACGGTCGCGACCCGCGGCAAATACGTCATGGGCGACCTGTTGACGCGCCAGGTCACCGAGTGCTTCGGCTTCAAGCCGGACGGCAGCTATTCGATGCGGCATCTGCCCGTCGGCCATGACGAGCCGCTGCGCGCCGAGCTGATTGCGTTCCTCAACGCCGTCCGCCACGGCGAGACGCCGGCGGTAACCGGCGATGAGGGCGTCGCCAGCCTCGAAATCGCCACGCAGTGCCTGGAAACGCCGTCGCGGCCCGCAGCCGCTTCGCCCGCCCGCAAAGGGCCGAGGGCCGTCGCCGGCTGATCTCCTCTGATACGTCGACCGTTCAAAACTTGCAGGAAAATCGGCAAGCCGTCATGAACCAGCATCTGCGTTCCGATCCCATTCCCTTCATCGACGTCGTCGCGCAGCGCCGCCGGCTCGGCTCTGCCATCGACGAAGCGGTTGGCCGCGTTCTCACCCATTGCCAGTTCGTCAATGGACCCGAGGTCACCGAGCTCGAGGCGCAGCTTGCGGCTTACTGCGGCGCCAAGCATGTCGTGACCTGCTCCAGCGGCACCGATGCGATCCTGATGGTGCTGATGGCGAAGAATGTCGGGCCCGGTGATGCCGTCCTGTGCCCGTCGTTCACCTTCATCGCAACCGCTTCGCCCGCGGCGCGGACCGGCGCCGCGCCGATCTACGTCGATGTCGACGAAGCGACCTTCAACATGAGCCCCGAGTCGCTGAAGCGCGGCATCGCGACCGCCCGGAAGGCTGGCTTGAGGCCTGTCGCGGTCATTCCGGTCGATCTGTTCGGCCAGCCCGCCGACCACGATGCCATCGCCGAGATCGCGAAGGCCGAGGGCCTGTTCGTGCTCGATGATGCCGCACAGGGGTTTGGCGCAAGCTACAAGGGCCGCAAGCTCGGCACGCTGGCAGACGCGACCACGACCAGCTTCTTCCCGGCCAAGCCGCTCGGCTGTTTCGGCGACGGCGGCGCGATCTTCACCGATGACGACGAGCTCGCCGCCACGCTGCGCAGCATCCGCGTGCACGGGCAGGGCGTGGACAAGTACGACAACGTCCGCCTCGGCCTGACTGGCCGGCTCGACACCATGCAGGCCGCGATCCTGATCGAGAAGCTGAAGATTTTCGATGACGAGATCGCCGCCCGCAACAAGGTCGCGGAACGCTACGCGCGCGGGCTCAGCAATTTGGTCACCGTGCCGCGGCTCGCCCCCGGCTGCACCTCGATCTGGGCGCAATACACCATCCGCCTGCCCAAGGGCACCGACCGCGACGGCTTTGCCGCCGCGCTGAAGGCCCAGGGCGTGCCGACCGCGATCTATTACGGGAAGTCGATGCACCAGCAGACCGCCTACAAGCAGTATCCGGTCGCAGAGGACGGGCTGCCGGGCTGCGAGAGCCTGTCGGAGGACGTCATCAGCCTGCCGATGCACGCCTATCTCGACGAGGCCGCCCAGGAGCGAATCATCGCCGCGGTGCGCGGCGCGCTTTCAACCTGATTTCGCCGTTATTTCTTCACCTCTCCCGCCTGCGGGAGAGGTCAGATCGCGTAAGCGATCCGGGTGAGGGCTCTCTCCTCTCGGGGGGGCTCGCTCGCGGAGACAGTCTCTCCCCAGCCCTCCTCCGCAAGCGGGGGAGGGGGCAAGCCTCCCTCGCGGGTTGCACCTAGACCTAATCTTGCCATGCTCTAAAACAGGCGCATGCTCGGGCGAATTTTCACGGTTGGCGGATACACGCTGCTTTCGCGGCTCACGGGATTTGCGCGCGACATCATGCTCGCGGCGATCCTGGGCGCCGGCCCCGTGGCCGACGCCTTCTTCGTGGCGCTCCGCCTGCCCAATCATTTCCGTGCGATCTTCGCCGAGGGCGCCTTCAACGCCGCCTGGGTCCCGGCCTATGCGCATGTCCATGGCGAGCGCGGGGAGGCGGCGGCAAAACTGTTCGCCGACCGCATCTTCACGCTGCTACTGGCCTCGCAGGTTCTGCTCCTGGTCGTCGCTTGGCTGTTCATGCCGCAGGCCATGAGCATATTGGCGCCCGGCTTCACCGAGGATGCCGAACAGCGCCATCTCGCGATCGAACTGACCCGGATCACCTTTCCCTATCTGCTCCTGATCACGCTGGTGACGCTCTACGGCGGCATGCTCAACGTGATGCAGCGTTTTGCCAGCGCCGCGGCCGCGTCGATCTTCCTCAACGTCGCGATGATGATGACGCTGGCGCTCGCCGCCTGGTTTCCGACTGCGGGCCACGCCGCGGCCTGGGGCGTTCTCATCTCAGGCTTCCTGCAATATTTCCTGCTCGCCGGCGATCTCGCCCGCCATGGCGGCCTGCCGCGTTTTGCGCCGCTGAAGATCGATGAAGATGTCCGCGGCTTTTTCAGAGCGCTTGGCCCAGCGACGCTGGGCTCGATGGGCACGCAGGTCGCCCTGTTCGCCGACACCATCATCGCGACCTTCCTGCCGGCAGGCGCGCTGTCGGCGCTCTATTACGCCGATCGCCTCAACCAGCTCCCGATCGGCGTGATCGGCATCGCCATCGGCACGGTGCTGCTCCCGGAGATGTCGCGGCGAATTACCGCCAACGACCATGACGGCGCGATGAAGGCGCAGCGTCGCGCCTTCGATTTCACACTGCTGTTCTCGGTGCCCTTCGTCGCGGCCTTCGTCACCGTGCCTGATGTGATCATGCGCGCGCTGTTCGCCCGCGGCGCGTTCTCCAAGGCCGATGCGGCCGCCGCGGGCGCCACGCTCGCGGCCTATGCCATCGGCCTGATCCCGTTCGTGCTGATCCGTAGCGCGGTCGCGACCTTCTACGCGCGCAAGGATACGGCGACACCGGTCCGCGCCTCGCTGACGGGCATCGCGGTCAACGTCGCGCTAAAAGTCGCCTTGATGGGATCGCTCGCCCAGATCGGCCTCGCGCTGGCCACCGCCGTCGGTGTCTGGACCAATCTGCTTCTGGTGCTCTTCTTCGCGGTGCGGCGAGGCTTTCTCGTGCTGGACCGCGCCTGGCTGATGGCGCTCGCCAAATTCCTGCTGACCGGGCTCATCCTTGCCGCCGCCTTCTGGCTGATCGCGCGCTTTAGCGGTTCTTCGCTGGGCTCGATGCACTTCCGGGACGAAGTGACTCTGGTCCTGTTGGCCGTCGGGGGCACCATCGTCTATGCGCTCGCGATCCTCATCCTGTTCGGTCGCCGCTGGCTGGTCTCGCTGGTGCGCGGCTAGGCGCTGGAACGAAGCGCTCGCCCCTAGGATGCAGTGGGCCTCCATACATCCCTTGATTTTGCACGATTGCTGTGGTATTCGCGCCTCATGACCAAATCAGTGCGCAAAGTCAACTTCATGCACATGACCCGCTTCGGCTGGGCCGTGGAAGGAGTCGCGCGCTAGGAATTCGACGACGACATCTTTTCACAAAGGCCCCGCCGGCATCGGACGGGGCCTTTTCTTTGGCCACGCTCCCTGCCGGCACAACAGCAGGAGCATCCGATGCCACCCCAACTGACGAACGGCACGAGCGAGACAGAGGTCGATGCCGCGAGGCTCCGTCTCGAACTTTCCGTCGTCTTGAGCCTGCTCAAGCGATATTGGCGTGCGTTTCAGGAGCAGCGCCAGCGCTCACGAATCACGTTGCAGGACCTGAGTGACAGGGAGCTGATGGATATCGGCTTGACGCGTGGTGAGATCGATTATCTCACTCCTGGACGCGCCATCGATACGCTCAGAGATAGTACGCGACATCTGTGGAGCCGTGGTGGGATGTGACTCCTAAAGGAGCTTGGTGGGTGCTTCTTCGTGGCGGAGCCTTCGAGACGTCCGCCTTTGGCGGGCTCCTCGGGACTTGTTTCGCGGCGCAATCGCAGACCCTTATGGTGATGGGGGCGCGGCGTAATCCCGTTTGCCTTGCCACTTTTTCCACGGCAATATGGTCCGCAAAACAACCATAGGACGGGACAGAAAATGGCGGCTCCCATCAAGTTCGGCGTTGGCCAAAGCGTGCTGCGCAAAGAGGATGACGCGCTGATCCGCGGCAAGGGCCGCTACACCGACGATTATGCGCCGCAGGCAGCCCTCCGCGCCCTGATGCTGCGCTCGCCGCACGCGCATGCCAAATACAGCATTGATGTGACTCGCGCCCGTACGCTGCCCGGCGTCGCGCTGATCCTGACCGCCGACGACGTCAAGGATCTCGGCAATCTGCCGTGCCTGTTCAATCTCGAGACCGATCCGTTCACCGGCCCGCCTTACCCGATTCTGGCCAAGGACGAGGTGCGCCATGTCGGCGATTCCGTCGCCTTCGTGGTCGCCGAGACCATCGACCAGGCCCGCGATGCGATTGAAGCCATCGAAGTGAAGTGGACGCCCTTGCCGGCCGTAACCGGCGTCGTCAACGCCGTGAAGAATGGCGCGCCGCAGGTCTGGGCGGACAAGCCCGGCAACGTGCTGTTCGACGTCTCGATCGGTGACAAGGCGGCGACGGAAGCCGCCTTCGCCAAGGCGCACACTGTCGCCGAAATCTCCATCGTCAATCCGCGTGTGGTCGCGAGTTTCATGGAGACGCGCGCGGCCGTCTGCGAATACGACGCCAAGAACGATCACCTGACCTTGACGGTCGGCAGCCAGGGCAGCCATCGCCTGCGCGACATCCTCTGCCAGAACGTGCTCAATATCCCGACCGACAAGATGCGGGTGATCTGCCCCGACGTCGGCGGCGGCTTCGGCACAAAGTTGTTTCCCTATCGCGAATACGCCCTGATGGCGGTCGCCGCGCGGAAGCTGAAGAAGGCCGTGAAGTGGGCGGCCGACCGCTCCGAACATTTCATGGGCGACGCGCAGGGCCGCGACAACGTGACCACAGCCAAGATGGCGCTGGCCGAGGACGGCAAATTCCTCGCGATGGATTGCGACCTGATGGGCGACATGGGGGCGTATCTGTCGACCTTCGGCCCCTACATTCCCCATGGCGGCGCCGGCATGCTGCCGGGTCTCTACGACATCCAGGCCTTCCACTGCCGGGTGCGCACCATCTTCACTCACAGCGTTCCCGTGGATGCCTATCGCGGCGCCGGCCGGCCTGAAGCCGCCTACGTCATCGAACGCCTCGTCGATGCTTGCGCGCGCAAGCTCGACATGACGCCGGATGCGATCCGTCGCAAGAACTTCATCCAGCCGAAAGCGCTGCCCTACAAGACCGCGACCGGCAAGGTCTATGATTCCGGCGACTTTGCTGCGCATCTGAAGCGCGCGATGGAGATCGCGGAGTGGAAGGAGTTTCCCAAGCGCGCCAAGTTGGCCAAGAAGCAGGGCCTGATCCGCGGCATTGGCCTTGCGAGCTATGTCGAGATCTGCGGCGTAATGGGAGAAGAGACCGCGAATGTCAGGCTCGACCCCAACGGCGATGTCACGGTCCTGATCGGCACGCAGTCGAGCGGGCAGGGCCACCAGACGGCTTACGCCCAGATCGTCGCCGAGCAGTTCGGCCTGCCGCCCGAGCGCGTGCACATCCACCAGGGCGACACCGCGGAGATCGCGACCGGTCTCGGCACCGGCGGCTCGGCCTCGATCCCGACAGGCGGCGTCTGCGTGGAGCGTGCCACGGGCGAGCTGGGCAAGAAGCTGAAAGACATCGCGGCGCAGGCGCTGGAGGCAAGCGCCGGCGACCTCGAGATTTCGGGCGGCGCAATCCGCATCGCCGGCACCGACCGCTCGATCTCCTTCGCCGATCTCGCCAAGCGCCCCGGCGCCGACCCGTCGAAGATGAACGGCAGCGCGACCTTCGCCAGCGCGGACGGCACTTATCCGAACGGCACGCATCTGGCGGAAGTCGAGATCGATCCGGCCACCGGCATCATCAAGATCGTCAACTATGTGATCGTCGACGATTTCGGCAAGACGCTCAATCCGCTGCTGCTCGCCGGGCAGGTGCATGGCGGTGCCATGCAGGGCATTGGTCAGGCCCTGATGGAGCAGGTGGTCTATGGTGCCGGTGACGGGCAGCTCATCACCGCGACCTTCATGGACTATGCGCTGCCGCGGGCGGCGGACGGTCCGTCCTTCGTGTTCGAAACCCACAACATTCCCTGCAAGACCAATCCGCTGGGCGTGAAGGGGGCGGGCGAGGCCGGCGCGATCGGCTCCTGTCCCGCGGTGGTCAACGCCATCGTCGACGGGCTCTGGCGCGAATACAAGATCGACCACATCGACATGCCGGCAACCCCGGAGCGGGTGTGGATCGCGATCAACGAGCACCATCGCCGTCACAGCCTGTGATCTCATAAGGAATGAAATCCGCCAAGCGGTGTTGGCCTCAAGGATGAGGTCGACACGATTCTTGCGTCAGGGAAAGGGGTTTACGAATGAAGCGAGTGTTGGTTGTCGGGGGAGCGCTGCTGCTTGGCCTGAGTGCAGTCTGGGCGTCGCCGGAATCCGTCAAGCAGGTTCAGACCCTGATGAAGGGCAATGGCAGGAATGCCGGCGCGCTCTCGGCGATGGTCAAGGGCGAAAAACCCTACGATCAGGCCACGGTGGACACTGCGCTGGCGCAGTTCGAGGACACCGCCAAGAAGCTGCCGAGCCTGTTTCCGGACAGTGCGAAGGGGCTCAAGCCCGAGGGCGACTACCACACCTCGCCGAAGGTCTGGGAGGACAAGGCCGGGTTCGAGGCGAAGATCGCAAGCTTCGCCAAGACGGTCGGCGAGGCCAAAGGCAAGGTTAGGGATATAGACACGCTGAAAGCAACGCTGCCCGTGGTCGGCAAGGAATGCGGCGGCTGCCACGAAACCTTCCGCGTGAAGAACGGCTGACGCGAGCTGAATGAAGAAAGGGCGGTTGCGAAGCAGCCGCCCTTTGCGATCGTCGACGGCCTCCGGCGCGAACCCAAGATCGACCACATCGACATGCCGGCAACCCCGGAGCGGGTGTGGATCGCGATCAACGGGCACCACCGCCGTCACAGCCTCCAAATCATCATCTTCCGGCGCGGGAATAAACGCTCCGCACGGGGTTCTATTCATGATGGACCGCGCTGCCCCCGGTGCGGTGGATGGTCCTTTTGCGCAAACCTCTGCGGGCCGGAGGAACAGGCCAATGAATCGGACGATGATTGTCGCGGGCACCCTGCTGTTGGGTGCGGGCGCCGTGATGGCGCAGCAGGAGATCGCGGTTCAGCAGGACAATTTGATGCGGTCGCAGGCTAAGAGCCTGTACACGGTCATCCAGAAAATGACGAAGGGCGAAATCCCCTACAATCAGAAGGCCGTCGACGAAGCGCTGACGAACCTCGAAGCCGACGTCGCCAAGATCGCCAAGACCTTCGAAGTCAATCCCAAGCAGGACGTCGTGGACGCGAACTACGGCGCCTCGCAGAAGGTCTGGCAGAACAAGGCCGACTTCGACTCCAAGATTCCGCCGGTGCAGAAGGCGATCGCCGACGTCAAGGGCAAGGTCAAGAACCTCGCGAGCCTGAAGGCCGCCTATACCAGCGTCAACGACCGCTGCAAGGACTGCCACGAGACCTATCGCGTGAAGCTGAAGTAACCGGTTGGCTCGCATCCTTGCTTTTCGGAGGCGCCGTCGTGCCTCCCGGCGCGAATGACCGTTCAGCCGGTTCCCGACGCTTTTCGTGCGGCAGGCTTGTGGATCTCATTTTCGAGTAACCACCCCAGCGCTTTGGCGGGGTTCGACCAGCGCACCTCATCGATCTGTTCGGCAAGCGTCAGCGCGTGCGTCGTCAGCACCTCTATGTCCTGAGGATTTGCGTCGGCCTTTTCCAGTGCGTCGATGCACCGGTTGAACGCTGCCAGATCCAGCTGGAGCTGCTCGATACCTGAGCGGTGATGTTTGGCCCCCACGACCTTCCAAATTCTTCGTGCGCGCACTTTTTTCTCCCCATACGCGGTCACGCATTCGTGAGTGCTGTTTGTGGCGGCAACACGAAGATCGGTGGACGGAATCAGGGATGTTTGCGGGCGGCACGCCCAAGGTAGGGCGCCAGCGGAATTTGGCTCGAACGATTGCGTGGGCCTCGGTTACTCCGATACCAATCCTGGTTCGGATGTGTGTTTGGGCTGCTGCCAAGGACAAATCGGGGTCATCGAAGCGCGCCCGATCGACGCAAACGACCCGAATCGGCCATTTGATGGTTGCCAAACGCCTAATTGCATCCGACAGTTTCCAGCTCAAAGGCAAAGGCTATTTTGATTGCGAAGTGAGTAAAGTCGCAGCATGCGCTTTAGAGCCGGCAACCTCGTGATGCATAAGAGCGGCGGCCCGATCATGATGATTGATCGAGTATTGCCCGAAGATGTTTGGCTGCCCAATCGTAGCAACTATCCGTGTGACTGCACATGGGTTGAGGACCGCGTTCGGAAGGCTGCCACCTTTCCTGCGCTACATCTAAAGGCTGTCCACGCTGACGGCTCTCCGCGAAATTATGACGAGGAAACATGACTGACCTCCGAGCAAAAGCGCTCTGGTGGCGCTCGTCGTGAGCATTCGGAGCTCCGGCTCGGGACACCAAAGATGATGCTTAGCCTTCTGCCTCAGGTGAACACGATATGATGATACACGACGATCCGTGGTTCGCTCTCTGGTTCTTCTTCAATTCGCTCATCCACGAGATTGCGCGTTACCCCAGCAAATTTCTTCCTGCTCTTATCGTCGCTTCGATGATTGCGTATATCGGCTTCGAGTGCATTCGCGCTTTTCTTCGCCAGCGCCGCCGATTGGGCCACCAAGAGTCGGCTCAGAGACCGTCCTGATTTACGCTTTTGATGCTGTGGACGGCTCCTCCACCGGCACGAGAGTGCCAAGGAGTGGGCGCCGTTTGAGGCTCCCACGATTCGGAGGAGCAGCCTATGCAGTCAATTTCGACGATCGGTCTGGATATTGCGAAGTCGGTCTTCCAAGTACACGGCGTTGATGCAGCCTGCCAAGTGGTCGTACGCCGTCAGTTGAGGCGCCGGCACGTCTTGGCATTTTTCCAGAAGCTGCCGCCATGCCTGGTGGGGATCGAGGCGTGCGCCTCATCGCACCACTGGTCCCGCGAGCTGCAGGCGCTGGGGCATACGGTGCGGTTGATGCCGCCGGCCTATGTGAAGCC
>NZ_AUFA01000029.1:0-89796 GCF_000426265.1 Bradyrhizobium sp. Cp5.3
CGTGACCGCCTCGCAAATCGCCTCCGCATCGGTGGTGTCGTTCTTCTGCCGCTTGACGTAGGGCTTCACATAGGCGGGAGGCATCAACCGCACCGTATGCCCCAACGCCTGCAGTTCGCGGGACCAATAATGGGATGATGCGCAAGCCTCGATCCCTACCAGGCACGGCGACAACTTCTCAAAGAAGGACAGCACGAAACGGCGCTTGAGCTGGCGGCGGATCACCACCTGACCGGTTCCATCGACGCCATGCACTTGAAAGACCGACTTCGCAATATCCAGACCAATCGTCGAAATTGACTGCATAGGCTGCTCCTCCGAATCGTGGGAGCCTCAAACGGCGCCCACTCCTTGGCACTCTCGTGCCCGTGGAGGAGCCGTCCACAGCATCATAAGCGGTCAACCGAGCCAGGCGCGATGTTCGTCTGCTTCACGCTCTCAATAGCTGA
The DNA here is from genome assembly GCF_000426265.1 of Bradyrhizobium sp. Cp5.3. Lineage (NCBI taxonomy): Bacteria > Pseudomonadati > Pseudomonadota > Alphaproteobacteria > Hyphomicrobiales > Nitrobacteraceae > Bradyrhizobium > Bradyrhizobium sp. Cp5.3. The sequence continues at coordinate 450 of NZ_AUFA01000029.1, forward strand.
CATCACCGGTTGCAGCGTTCTTATTCGGCCACAGTCCAAGTCGCTCGACTATTTCCTCATCAGTTCGTCAGGCGCCCAATTGGTCATCTAGTGTGAGCTCAACTCGCAATACGACCTGGCGAACAGAACGGCATCTACGTCGCCTTTTGCCGAGAAGCACCGCAAACCGCCCTTCTGCACCATCTACGCGCACCGCCTCGAAGTTTGATGGCTGGATAAGAGTCTGCCGCCCGATCCATCAAAGTTTTTCGTTCCACATGCACATCATTGTGAGCCGGGGAACTGTAGACGAACGTAACGACGGAGCTGCCCGTGCGTAAAGGCTGGAAGGGACGTGCGTCTGCGTACCAGCCGAAATCAATATGGATCAGGACGGTAAGAGGTGACCCACATGAAAGCATCTTTCAATGTCGCTGAAAACGGAGGCGGGTCTTATCGTATGCTGGTTATCCTTCGTTGGGTCATGGTTGTCGTCTTTGTGTCATTTGGCATGCAAAAATTCACGTTGCAGTCGGCGCAGGGCATCGCTCAGTTCATCAGCAATAGTCCATTTATTTGGTGGCTATCGCTATTCGGCCTCAGGGGAGAAGCGTATTTCCTTGGTGTTGTCGAATTTGCCATTGCGGCGCTGCTCGCGGCAGGTGCTTTCAGCCCGATCTTATCCGCCGTTGGTTCGCTGATGGGCGTGGTCACCTTTGCGATCACGTGGTCATTCTTCTTCACGACACCGGGGGTCGTCAAATGGAGCATATCCACTGACCCAATTGCCTGGAATTTAACTGGCGAGTTTCTATTCAAGGATATCGTCTTGCTTTGCGTCTGCGCCGTCTTGTTTCTGGCCTCTTTGCCGCAGTCTCTTGTAAAATCACGGACTGTCTAGAAACTCCACAACGTTACACGGGCCTTTGTCGAATTTGCGCCGTCTCTCGGCGGGAACGCCCGTCTTCGGCGGTGGCCGGTTGACGCATGTAACTTGCCTTGCAAACTTGCCTACCTTCGCGATAGGAGGGCGGGACCGTGCTACGTAGAGCGACACCGGAGCGACTGAGCACGTTCTCCGACGGCGTGTTCGCCGTGCTCATTACAGTCCTGGCGTTGGAATTGAGACCACCCGAGCGGCCCACTTTCGAGGCATTGCTGGCTCTCTGGCCGACGTGGCTGAGCTACGCGGTGAGTTTCCTCTTCATCGCCATCGTCTGGACCAATCACCACTACCTGATGCGCTACGCCAGTGACGCTACGTCGAGCCTGTTGTGGTTCAATTTCGCGCATTTGTTTTCGATCTCGCTGCTCCCGCTCTCCACTGCATGGATGGCAGTGAGCGAGCTCGCACCGCAGCCGGTGGCCTTTTACGCGGCCATCTTCTTCCTGGTGAACGCGACCTATATCGCGTTGGCCTGGGAGCTCGTCCATCGGAGGCCAGACGCGAAAACCTCACCAAAGGTGCGCAGGATCATGCGCGTGCGGTCGCTGACGACGTTGTGCTTCTTCGGTGTGGCCGCAGTCGTGGCGCTGAAATACCCCCTCGTCGGCCTCGGAATTTGCATCTGCTGCCTTATCGGTTATCTGAGACCAGAACCGCCTTGGGCTCAGATGCGGGACGAGGAAACCGCGCAAAATTAGGTCTTTCCAGGTCGTTGTGTGGCGATGCGGCTATCGTGTCGTCCTTGTTGGGCCTCGCATAACGATTTTGAGGGCATCATCCGGCAAACGACGCTGCAACGCCTTCGCTGATCCAGCATTTCCTACGAAGCCAGAGGGACAATATCGTTGCACATTCAAAGTGCGAAGAAGTCCCGGATCTTTGCCGCGATCTCCTTCGCATGGGTCTCGAGCGCAAAGTGGCCTGTTTCGAAGAAATCGATCATGGCACCGGGAATATCGCGCTTGAACGCCTCGGCACCGCGCGGCAGGAAAAAGGGATCGTTTTTTCCCCAGACCGCTAAAAAACGAGGCTTGTGAGTCCGGAAGTAATTTTGGAAGGTCGGGTAAAGCGCGACGTTGCTCTTGTAGTCGCCCAACAGGTCCAACTGAATCTCGTCGGCACCAGCGCGGGCCAAATAGAAGTTGTCGAGTGAATAGCCGTCCGGAGAAATCGCAGTCACGTCAGGCACGCCATGGGTGTACTGCCAGCGCGTCGTCTCTGGCGCGAGGAAGCTGCGGAGCACTTCTCGGTTAGTAGGAGACGGCTCTTGCCAATAGGTCCGAACGGGATTCCACCCCTCACTCAGCCCTTCCTCATAAGCGTTACCGTTCTGGGAGATGATTGCGGTGAGGCGATCTGGATGCCGAACGGCGAGGCGGAAGCCGACAGGTGCTCCATAGTCGAAGACGTAGATCGCGAAGCGATGGAGACCGGTCACCTCGACGAAGCGATCGATGACGTTCGCGATATTCTCAAATGTGTAGTTAAAGGCGCTCCGCGCCGGCATGTCGGATTGGCCAAACCCCGGCAGGTCGGGAGCGACGAGGCGAAATCGGTCCGCAAGTTGCGGGATGAGATCGCGAAACATGTGGCCCGCGGTGGGGAAGCCGTGCAACAGGAGGAGCGTTGGCGCCTCCTTCGGCCCGGCTTCGCGATAGAATACTCCTACGCCATCGACATCCACTTTCCGGTAAGTGACTGCGCACATGGGTCTCCCCTTTCGCTCTGGAGATCACCGAGAGGGCTCAGGACGAGAAACGTCCCGGCCCTCTCCTTAGAGGCCTCTACTAAGCCGAGCATGGTCGACGTCGCGAAGCTTCTGCGATACGTCACACGTTGCGATAACCTCGTTCCTGTAGCATCCAGCTGTTGCCATCCGGGTCCGAGAAGCCGGCGAAACTGGCGTAGTCCCTGCGCCCGGGATCGAGCCCGGGTGCAAAACCTCCGTCCCAGGCATCAATGGGCACCTTGTGTCGGATCTCCCCGACTTTGACTCCACGTTTGAGCAGGCGGCTCCGCGCATCCTCAAGGTCGGTGACGACGAGATAGACGTTGCGAAGCGATCCCACGGGCGCATCGGTGAGTCCGCTACCGATCTGTATCGAACAGCTAGAGCCCGGCGGCGTGAGCTGCACGACGCGGAACATGTCGTTCGGCGAATAGTCGACGTCGAGCGTGAAGCCGACCTGGTCGACGTAGAACCGCAGCGCTCGCCCGACGTCGCTCACCGGCAACGTGATCACCTCCACTGAGAGCTCCACGGTCGCTTTGCTGGTTGTGTTCATCGCCGAACCTCGTCTTACGGTCTGATATGCGCAGCCCTGATCCTTAACTTGCGGCCCGACGCTCCTGGAACTGAGCCGTGACGACACTTCAGTTGAATCTCTGTCAGGATTCACAAATCGATGACGACGTCACGAATCGGTTGGGAGCAGCAAACGAGAAGGTTGCCGTCGGCGGGCTGGTCAAGCGGCTGCGGTTCATAGGTGACCGCGCCGGAAACCAAACCGCTCTCACAGTTGTGACAAACGCCGGTGCGACATGACCAACGGACTGGGACATCGCAGGCTTCGGCCAGCTCTAAAATGCTCTGGTAGGCTGACGCGTTCCAGTGTACGGCGATGCCACTTCGCGCGAACGACACCAACGGACCGGTGTTGGCGTCATCCGCCGGCACGTGTGGAGCGCGCGTTGCCGCGCCGATGACGCCGGGCGTCATCGACTCGCTGCCGTTGAAGATTTCGACATGAATCCGCTCCGGCGCCACGGCCAGGGCTGCGAGTACCTCTTTCATGTCTGCCATGAAGCGCGTCGGCCCGCAGAGGTAGACATCGGCCGCGCGCGGGATGCCGACTTCGTCGAAGACCGATCGCGACAGGTGACCGGTAGCGTCGAAATCCTCGCCCACCTTATCGCGCGAGCCTGGTCTGCTGTAACACACATAGCTGCGGCCGTGGGTGAGCGCGGGCATGAGGCGGCGGACTTCGGCGGCAAATGGATGATGCTGCCGGTCGCGAGCCGCGTGCAGCCACAAGACCGTACGTGTCGAGCGGCCCGCCGCCAGCGCGTACAGCATCGCCAAAACGGGCGTCGCTCCGATTCCCGCGCTGAGCAATACCACGGGCCCCTGCCCGGATTGCAGGATGAAGCTTCCGCGCGGCGAGCTGACGTCGAGAACGTCGCCCACCCGGACATGCTCCCGCAGGTAGGTTCCAGCCGCTCCATTCGGCTCGATCTTCACGCTAATCCGATAGCGCTCTGTCGAGAGGGGACCCGAGAGCGAGTAGCTGCGAAACAGCGGCGGACCGCCGCCGGTTGGTCCAAGACGCAAGACCACGTACTGACCGGGCAGAGCCGGTGGCAGCGGCTGATCGTTCGGATGCCGCATCGACACGGAGAGGACGTCCTCGGATTCTTGATCGATCGCCGCCACCTTGAGCGGCTGAAATCCTGGTGCAACCGGATGCGCAGCTGCTGCCGGCGCGAGCCCCGCGTTGCCGCCCCCCGCGGCAGTCGTTTGGCTCTGCAGTAACGCCTCAAACGACGCGCGCCATCCGGGCGAAAGCGCCTCGATCCGCAAGGCGCGCTCCAATCGATCGCGCGCATGATTGGGCGAATAGAGAAGCGCGTTGATCTCTGCGACGGTCATTCGCTCGTTCGCCTCCCCCACCTTCTCGATTTCGTCACCGGCGCTCACCTCGCCCTCCTGAAGGACGCGGAAGTAGAACCCCGGACGTCCGCTGGATGTCAGCAATGCCGGCATCCGCGGCTCGTTCATCCGAATGCCAACGCGATAGCAGGTCACGCGGGGTTGAGTGACCTCGAACAGTGCGCCGCCGATCTGATAACGGTCGCCGATGCAAACGGCTTCGTCGGGCAATCCTTCGACCGTGAAGTTCTCGCCGAACTGTCCATGGACGAAGTCGGTCCGCTTCAGCTGCTCCTGCCAGTAGCGATACGATTCGATCTGGTAGACGAAGGCGGCTCGCTGCTCACCCCCGTGGCCGCTCAGGTCGCCTTGACCGTCTCCGTCCAGATTCAACCGGCCGACTCGACGGCGGCCACGCACCGGATATTTCCAGATCCCGGTGTGTACAGTGCGACCCTTCCACTCGATATCGCGCGGGAGTCCGACGTTCACCGATAATAGTCGAGCCATGTCCTGCTCCGCTTTAACGGGAACTGGAAGTCCTTTCTAGCCGCTCGCAGCCGTTGCGGGCTTGCCGCCGGGTGCTCGCTCGTGGACTATCTCGTCAACGTCGAGGTTTCGATCGGGGCCGTGCGGAACCACCGTCTGGCCCGGCTCAAGATGGAGTTGGGTGTCATCGAGATGCACCGAGACAATGTCCGGTTCGAACGACACCAGGTTGGAGATGCGGCCGACTTCTGGATAGGCGTCGGGATAGTACCATGCCGCCAGACGTGCATCATCGATTGAGTAATAGCTGCAGAGCCCCTTGTACGGGCAGAAAGTCTGGAGTTTCACGGGAGTGAGGGCAGACTCATCGATATCGGCGCGTGGAACGTACCAGCGCGGCGCGAAGCCGGACTCGTAGAGGACCACCGGCCGTTTAGTATCGGCGATGATCCGCTCGCGATGGCGGACCACGAGGTTACGGGAAGCCTGGCGAATGTCGATGCGGTGGTAGGGGTCGGCGGCATGGCCCACGACTCGTTCATCTTCTTCGTAGAATGCATCCATGGCCCGCCAAGCGAACGCGACGCGTGCCTGCAGTTCGCTCGCGTAAGTGGGCAGGCTGATGTGCTGCCACGCCCCTCGAGGCGCGATGTGCTGCTCGTCCGCCCGAACGCTGTACCAGGATGTGAGCCCGAGATCGGGGTGTTGGGTGGTATGCTCGGTCTGTTCCAGGATGTGTGGAGAAACGTCGGTCTCCGGGAAGTAGGCTACCGGATAGCGGCCCGGTTCGAAGAACAGGAGGGCGTTCTCGCTATCGGCGATCCAACTTGCCCCGAAGCGTACGCGCAAGCGCCGCCGCAACCGCTCGATATATAATAGTCTCTTGGGAAGCGGTTCGGGCACGAGAAATCGGCCGATCGCTCCGGTCGAGAGCGGACCTTGTTGCCAGGATAGTCCCATTGCTCTCTCCCACAGGTTTGATGATCGAGGCCGATAGGTTCACCAAGCATTCCTTACCCGCGGAACACGAGTGGACGGCGACCTTCGGCCCGGCTTTGACGCTAGCTCGCGCTGACGAGGTGATCGGGTGCGCCGTGTGCCGAATGACCGCCACGACAACCCCGTCAGCTCAACTTCCCCATCCAGCCGGCGATGGCCCTCCCGATCTCGTCCGGCGAATCTTCCTGGACGAAATGGATCCCCGCGACCGTCACCTCGGTCTGCTCTGGCCACCCGCGCACGAAGTCAACCAACGCATCCTTGGCAAGGATCCCACCGGGCTCGGCCTTCAAGAACAGCTTGGGCACATTGCTCGTAGCCAGCCAGTCCGCGTAGGCGGCCGCGACCGCAGCCACGTCGGCGGGCTCGCCCTCGATGGGGATCTGCCGGGGCCATGTGAGCGTCGGCCGCCGTCCCTCGCCGGGTTCGACGAACGGCCGTCGGTACTCCGCCATCTCCTCGACGGAGAGGGTGCGCAGGATCGCCTTGGGCAGGATCTGCTCGATGAAGAAGTTGTCCTGCAGGACCATCGCCTCGCCGGCCTCGGAACGCAGCGCCTGTAAGGCCGAACGCATTCCGAACTTATCCCAGTGGTCCCAGCGCTGAGGCCCCACGATCGCTTCCATGTACGCGATTCCCTTCACGGCCTCGCGGTGGTGGTTGGCCCAGTTGAAGCCGAGGGCCGAACCCCAGTCATGGATAACGAGGGTGACCCGCTCGCGCACATTCAGGGCCTCGAGCAGGGCGTCGAGGTGGCGGTAGTGCTCGACGAAGCGATACGAGTCCGGGCCGCTGTTAGGCAGCTTGTCGGAGTCACCCATGCCAATCAGGTCGGGGGCGATGCAGCGGCCTAGTGACTGCAGATGCGGCAACACGTTGCGCCAGAGATATGAAGAGGTGGGGTTGCCGTGCAGCAGCACGATGGGGTCGCCCTTTCCCACCTCCACGTATGCCATCTCGCTGCCGAGAACCTCCCGCCGCTGCTTTTGGTAAGGAAATGCCGCAGAGATCATGTTCGCTTGTCCTGTCAGCTGTGTGAAAACCCACAAACTGTGTTAGCCGACTAAGAAGGGTGCAGTCAGTTCTTGGCCTTTAGCGGCCGGGCTCGTTTGCGAGCTGATCAGTGCTTCATGCCGGTCCCAGCTTTCTCGCAGGCGCTCATGCACCGACGACAAGCGTCGGCGCAGACTCGGCAGTGTTCGTGCATCCTTGCGTGCTTTTCGCATTCTTCGGCGCACAGCCGGCAGGCGGTTGCGCAAGCGTCGAGCATCCTTCGAATCATCTCTTCATCAGAGCCGGTGCGTCGAGTCGCGATACGCCCCGTAATGTTGCAGACATCAGCACAGTCCAAGTTCAAACGGATGCATTGCGTCAGCGATTTTACCTTGTCCTCGGCCAAGCAGGCGTCGGCGCAAGACGTGCAGGTCTGAGCGCAGGAATAGCACTCCTCGATGCAGCGGATCAGTGCGTCGTTGGTCTGTCCATGCACTTGCGGGTGTGTACTGATTATCTCCTGGGCGTGCATGTGGGAACTCCGTGCTAGTATGGATGATTAGAAATCTCGGCCGCCCGAAAAGGTTCTTATGCCGATAGAGAAATATACAGAAGTCCCAACGAGGACGCGTTCGGCGAACATAGCGGGGCAGTGCTGTTCGGCTTTTTACGATTCCTTTTGACACTCTTTTACGCGAATGGCGACGTTCAACGAACTCCTTGGTTCGGTAAAGGCGTTTATCGTCCAACGGCTTGCCCGCTTTGACCAGCCTTCCCAGGCGGTAAAGGCCGTCAAGAAGGAGTTCGGCCTCGAGGTGAGCCGGCAGCGGGTGCATTTTTCTGAACCGACCAGCAAAAACAGGCGGGCGCTCCATCCGGAACTGAAGGAGTTGTTCTTCGAAAGACGGAAGAAGGCAATCGAGTAGTGGGCCGGAGCTTCGCATCGAGCCGCCAAGTGTCATCCGCGACGCCCGCGCTGCCTCGTCGTTTTGTGGCAGTTGTCGCAAAGCGACTGCAGCCCGCCGAGCAGAAATTAGGTCTGCTGGCATTACCGATTTTTAGCAAGTCACATCGGGCACAGCTGGTCCGCTCGCAATTGCAGAACGGAGGCCAACGCCGAGCTGTATCGCGCGTCCGAGCGGGCGAAGGTCTTAGCCAAGATCGGCACGCTGTCGTGCGCGACGAGCCTCGACCGCTTCGAGCAAGCACCGCTGCAACAGTCTGCCTGATCGGTGGCCGTTGAAATCAAGATAGGCTTCACTCTCTCTCGCTTTCATGTATTGAGGCGGCTCAGGATCGCTATAATCTTCGAAGATCGAAGTTTGGTGCGGCGAACGACCCAGCAGTCGCCACGAAAGCGGACGTTGGCGCGGACATCCCCGCAGGTCCGGCTTGGGTCATTCGCGACTGGGGCGAGCCAGCAGCGGGTCCGGTCACCTCCGCTGTGCCGCCGAAAGCAGAAGTAAATTCAGAGCATTAGCGACATAGCGACGGGCCATTGATGGCGCTGCCCAAGACGTGATTCAAGCTCCGAACCGGAGCCTCGAATCATGCGCTACGAACTCAGCGACTTTGACCACCATCAAACCTATGCTGCCGAACAAACCGCGTGGTGTCGTCGTGTAAATGACCGTCGCGTGCTCAATGGCATCTTTTGGGTCCTGCGTTCAGGTGCCCCATGGCGCGATCCGCCCGAGACCTATGGTCCCCGTACCACCTGTTACAATCGGTTCGTGCGCTGGCGGCGGGCTGGCGTCTGGGACCAGATCATGGATGCGCCGGCCGCCGGTCATGATGCGGCGGTGCAGATGATCGATACCTCCGTCGTGCGCGTGCACCAACACGGAGCCTGCATCGCGGACAACAATCAGCAAGATATGGGTCGTTCAGAATTACGGTGACAGTGCACTCAATTGCTGTCGCCATCATGCTGACGCTCGGGCTTTGGCCCGCGTTTGGCCGGTTTGAGGGGGCGTCCGGTTAGCCGCTCGAGCCGAGCGATGAAGCGATCGCCGCCGAGCGGCCGACCGATGCTCTCCGCCGCGCGCAGGCGGGCGAACGACTCGTCCTCGGACGCGCCGTCGAGCAGATCGGCGAAGCGCGGGAAGCGGTCCTTGATCGGCGCCAGCGCCGTCACCCCGTCGTGTTTGCCGCGCAGATGCGCGCGCGTGCTTGACCATCGCCAGTCTTGCGCGCGCTGCACCAGGTGGGCGCGTACCGGGTTGAGTGAGACGTAGCGCAATGCGGCCGCCAGATGTTCCTCGTCCATGGCCACCGCGCCGAACCGGCCCTGCCAGAAATGCCCCGTGCGTTTGCGCCTCGCCTGGATCGTGCCGGCATAGGACCGATGCACGCGCGCCAGCGCGCGGCGCAGGCCGTCGGCATCGGAGGACACCAGAATGAGATGCACATGGTTGGGCATCAGGCGCCAGGCCCACACCTCGACCCCGGCGGCCCGGCAATTTTCCGCGAGCAGGTCGCGATAGAGCGCATAGTCGCCATCTTCGAAGAACGTGTGCGCGCGACCGTTACCGCGCTGGGTGACGTGATGGGGGTGACCGGGGATGACGACACGGGCTAAGCGGCCACGGTCCAGCATGCGGGCAGGAGGGAGCGGCGTCAATTGAGTGCGGATAACCGAAGAGCGTGGACGTCCTGCGAGTTGTGCCAGCATAGATTGCTGCCACTGTTTTGCCCGACGTGTCAAATGGCTTCGTAAAATCCGTAAGTCGTGTGCGCGTGCGAACGGCCCTCGGCTACTTTGCATGGGGTTGTTTTTCAGATTTTTAGTTGGGGCTTGCGAGCGGGGGAGGGAGAGGGAGCGCTTTCGCGGCTTGTTGGCCCTCATCGGGCGCGCCATCCGACCTGCCGGCCGGATGCGTTCCTCATGCAAAAAGGGCCGCCTCATCAGGCGGCCCTTTCGTCTCGCGTCAAAGTGCTTCCGCTTACTCGGCGGCCTGCTTCTGCGGCGGGTCGAGCGCGCCGGACTTGTGGATGTCGGCGACCTGGTGATCGCTGAAGCCCAGCACCTGGCGCAGGATCTCGTCGGTGTGCTCGCCGAGCAGCGGCGAGCGCTGCACGTCGCTCGGGGAGTCCGACAGCTTGATCGGGTTGCCGACCGAGATGTACTTGCCGCGGGTGGGGTGGTCGACCTCGACCACGGTGCCGGTCTTGCGCAGCGACTCGTCCTCGGCGATCTCCTTCATCGACAGGATCGGGCCGCAGGGGATGTCGTCCTTGTTGAGGATTTCCATCGCCTCGAACTTGGTCTTCGTCATCGTCCACTGCTCGATGCGGGCGAAGATCTCGTTGAGGCGCGGCAGGCGGGCCGGCGGCTTGGCGTAGTTCGGATCGGTTTTCCAGGTCGGCTCGCCGATCACGTCGCAGATCTTCTCCCAGACCGGCGCCTGGGTGATGAAATAGATGTACGCGTTGGGATCGGTCTCCCAGCCCTTGCACTTGAGGATGCGGCCGGGCTGACCGCCGCCCGAGTCATTGCCGGCGCGCGGCACGGCGTCGCCGAACGGAATGCCTTCGCCGAACTGGCTGTATTCCTTGAGCGGACCATGGGCGAGGCGCTGCTGGTCGCGCAGCTTGACGCGGGCGAGGTTGAGCACGCCGTCCTGCATCGCGGCCGTGACGCGCTGGCCCTTGCCCGAATGGGTGCGGTGGTAGAGCGCGGTGACGATGCCGAGCGCGAGGTGCAGGCCGGTGCCGGAATCGCCGATCTGCGCGCCGGTGACGAGCGGCAGGCCGTCGCGGAAGCCGGTGGTGGAGGCGGCGCCGCCGGTGCACTGCGCGACGTTCTCATAGACCTTGCAGTCTTCGTACGGCCCGGGGCCAAAGCCCTTGATCGAGGCGACGATCATCTTCGGGTTGATCTGCTGGATCTTCTCCCAGGGGAAGCCCATGCGGTCGAGCACGCCGGGGCCGAAGTTCTCGACCAGCACGTCGCACTTCTTGATCAGCTCGGTCAGGACTTCCTTGCCCTTGGGGTTCTTGGTGTCGAGCGTGATCGAGCGCTTGTTGTGGTTGAGCATGGTGAAATACAGGCTGTCCACGTTCGGGATGTCCTGCAGCTGGCCGCGGGTGATGTCACCCACGCCCGGGCGTTCCACCTTGATCACGTCGGCGCCGAACCATGCGAGCAACTGCGTGCAGGTCGGCCCCGATTGGACGTGGGTGAAGTCGAGAATGCGAACGCCCGTGAGCGCCTTTGTCATCGTGTTTGCTCCGTACTCTGTCTGCCCCTGCACCCGCAGGGAATGTTGGGTTGAAGGGGAGGACTTACTTTTTCTTCTGCAAGACGCTCTGCGGATTGAGGTTGCCGATGCGGCCGCTCTCCGAGCCCGCGGCGGGATCGATCACCGCGTTGATCAGCGTCGGCTTGCCCGACTTCATCGCCTCGTTGACGGCGCGCTTGAGCTCGTCGGGCGAGGTGGCATTCACGCCGACGCCGCCGAAGGCTTCCATCATCTTGTCGTAGCGCGCGCCCTTGACGAACACCGTCGTCGCGGGATCGGCGTTGGCGCCGTTGACGTCGGTGCCGCGGTAGATGCCGTCATTGTTGAAGATGACGACGCAGATCGGCAAATTGTAACGGCAGATGGTCTCGACCTCCATGCCGGAGAAGCCGAAGGCGCTGTCGCCTTCCACCGCCAGCACGGGGTTGCCGGTCTCGAGCGCGGCCGCGATCGCCTGGCCCATGCCGATGCCCATCACGCCCCAGGTGCCGACGTCGAGACGCTTGCGCGGCCTGTACATGTCGATGACGCCGCGGGCGAGGTCGAGCGTGTTGGCGCCCTCGTTTACGAGGATCGCCTCGGGGTACTCCTTGATGACGTTCTTCAGCACGCCGAGCGCGCCGTGATAGTCCATCGGCGACTTGTTGTTCATGAGCTTCGGCGCCATCTTGGCGACGTTCTCTTCGCGCTTGGTCGAAATGGCCTTGGTCCATTCGGCCGGCGGGGCGGTCCAGCCAGCACCCATCGCCTGGTTGAACGCCGAGACGACCGAGCCGATGTCGCCGACGACGGGCGCGACGATCTCGACGTTGGAGTCCATCTCCTTCGGCTCGATGTCGACCTGGATGAACTTCTTGGGCGCTTCGCCCCAGCTCTTGCCCTTGCCGTGTGAGAGCAGCCAGTTCAGCCGGGCGCCGATCAGCAGCACGACGTCGGACTCTTTCAGCACCGTCGAGCGGGCCGCGCCGGCGCACTGCGGATGGGTGTCGGGGAGGAGGCCCTTGGCCATGCTCATCGGCAGGAACGGCACGCCGCTCTTCTCGACGAAGCTCTTGATCTCTTCATCGGCCTGCGCGTAGGCCGCGCCCTTGCCGAGGATGATGAGGGGGCGTTTTGCGCTCTTCAAGACATCGAGCGCGCGCTTGACCGAAGCGGGCGAGGGGATCTGCGCGGGCGCCGCGTCGATCACCTTGACCAGCGACCTCTCGCCGGCGTCGGCGTTCATCACCTGGCCGAACAGCTTTGCCGGCAGGTCGAGATAGACGCCGCCCGGACGGCCCGAGACCGCGGCGCGGATGGCGCGGGCAAGACCGATGCCGATGTCCTGGGCATGCAGCACGCGATAGGCCGCCTTGCACAACGGCTTTGCAATCGCGAGCTGGTCCATCTCCTCGTAGTCGCCCTGCTGGAGGTCGACGATCTCGCGCTCGGACGAGCCGGAGATCAGGATCATCGGGTAGCAGTTGGTGGTGGCGTGGGCGAGCGCGGTGAGACCGTTGAGGAAGCCGGGTGCGGACACGGTGAGGCAGACGCCGGGCTTCTTGGTGAGGAAGCCGGCGATGCCCGCCGCGTAACCGGCGTTCTGCTCGTGGCGGAAGGAGATCACGCGAATACCGGCGGCCTGCGCCATGCGGCCCAAGTCCGTGATCGGGATGCCCGGCACATTATAGATGGTGTTGATGCCGTTCAGCTTGAGCGCGTCGATGACGAGATGGAAGCCATCCGTCAGTTCCTGCTCGGTGCCCGGTGCTTCGGACTTGGTCGCGGTATTCAGCATGGGCCTTGTCTCCCTGGTCTCAAGGTGCCGTTTTAGGCTTTTGGGGGCGAATGGTTCGCCCTTCTGGTGAAGTTGCTAGGTGAAGAGTTCCTGGCCGTGCGCTTCGACGTAAGCCGCAAGGCCAAGGGTGTGATCGCGGGCGCGCTTCTCGGCGAGCTCGGTGTCGCGCGCTTCCAGCGCCTCGATGATGCCGAGATGCTCGGGCAGCGAGGTCGCGGTGCGATCCTTCCGTCCGATCGTCAATTGCCGGTAGCCGCGCACGTGCAGCAGCAGGTCGTTGGTGAGATCGACCAGCACCGGCGATTCCGACAGCGAGATCAGCGCCTGGTGGAAGGCGATGTTCGCCTTGGAATATTCCTCGACGTGATCCTCGGGCAGGTGGTCCTTGCCGAAGTCCTTGAAGAAGTCGCGCAGCGCCGAAATGTCCTTCTTGCGCGCGGTCGTGGTGATCAGGCGGGCCGCCATGCTCTCCAGCGCCGCCCAGGCGCGGATCATGTCGACGATCTCGCTCTTGGTCCGGCGCACCACCATGATGCCCCGGCGCGGCACGGTCTTCACGAAGCCGTCCTGCTCGAGCATTGCGATCGCTTCGCGGATCGGCGTACGGCTGACACCCAGGCGTTCGGACAGCGCGCGCTCGTCCAGCATCACCGGCTCGGGCGTCGAATAGATGTCCATCCTGAGGATGGCTTCCTTCAAGGCGTCATACGCCTTGTTCTTGAAGCTGCTCTCCGGGGCAATACGAACGATTGCGATGTCTGCCTCGGCCATGTTCGGCAATGCCTTGGTTGGTTTCCGCAGTGACACGACGATTCTCCTCCAGTGGGAGTCGTCTTTTACAGGAATATTGACTGGAAAGTTTTTGGCATACCACATGCCAGAATGTCAAGCTGCCTATTTTTTGCAGCGTTCCGGGCGATGCGGCGGCTTGACAAGTTGGCTTCTGGCATACCAAATGCCATCGCCAGCCATTTTTGATCCAAGCCGGCGGAGTAGTCTCGGCATTTGCGCCAACTCCGTTCCGCGGCATGGAACAGAGCGCGGCGGATGGCAAGCATCACGGGCAGCCGCAACACGCGCGCGCTTTGCAAAGCAAGAACTGAGGTCAAGGGAGAAACCACATGTCCAATTCCAAAGATGCCGTCCGCAAGGTGCTTGACCAGGTCAAGGCGGACAACCGCACCAGCCTGACGGCCCCAGAGGGCAAGCTGGTCTGCGACGCCTACGGCATCCCGGTTCCGAAGGAGGGGGTCGCGAAGTCGGCCGGCGAGGCTGGCAAGATGGCCTCCTCGATGGGCTTCCCGGTCGTGATGAAGATCGTCTCGCCCGACATTCTCCACAAGACCGAGGCCGGCGGCGTCATCGTCGGCGTCAAGACCGCGCAGGATGCGGAGAAGGCCTACGAGACCATTCTCTCCAATGCCAGGAAGTACAAGGCCGACGCCAAGATCGAGGGCATCCAGGTGCAGCAGATGCTGTCCGGCGGCACCGAGGTCATCGTCGGCTCAATCACCGACGGCTCGTTCGGCAAGCTGGTCGCCTTCGGTCTCGGCGGCGTGCTGGTCGAGGTGCTGAAGGACATCACCTTCCGCCTCGCGCCCGCGACCAAGGAAGATGCGCTGTCGATGCTCGACGGCATTCAGGCGCATGAGATTCTGAAGGGCGTGCGCGGCGGCGAGCCGGTGAACCGCACGGCGCTCGCCGACGTCATCGTCAAGGTCTCGCAGCTCGTCTCGGACTTCCCCGAGATCGTCGAGCTCGATCTCAACCCGGTGTTCGCGACCCCGAAGGATGCGACCGCCGCCGACGTCCGCATCGTCGTCGACTTCGCCTACAAGCCCAAGCCGAAGCCGCGCCCGACCGAAGAGATCGTCGCGGCCATGAACCGCATCATGCAGCCGAAGGCGGTCGCCGTGATCGGCGCCTCGGCCGAAGACGGCAAGATCGGCAACTCCGTGATGAAGAACCTCATCAACGGCGGCTACAAGGGCGAGATCATTCCGATCCACCCCAAGGCCGCCGAGATCCTCGGCTACAAGGCGTATAAGAGCGTCAAGGACGTGCCGGGCGTGATCGACGTCGCGGTGTTCGCGATCCCCGCAAAATTCGTCGCCGGCGCGCTGACCGAGTGCGGCGAGAAGAAAATCCCTGGCGCGGTGCTGATTCCGTCGGGCTTCGCCGAAGCCGGCGCGCCCGAGCTCCAGGCCGAGATCGTCGAGGTCGGCAAGAAGTACGACATCCGCCTGATGGGGCCGAACATCTACGGCTTCTACTATACGCCGGCCAATCTCTGCGCGACCTTCTGCACGGCCTATGACGTCAAGGGTCACGCGGCGCTGTCGTCGCAGTCGGGCGGCATCGGCATGGCCATCATCGGCTTCTCGCGCTCGGCCAAGATGGGCGTCTCCGCCATCGTCGGCCTCGGCAACAAGTCCGATATCGACGAGGACGATCTGCTCGCCTTCTTCGAGCAGGATCCCAACACCAACCTGATCGCGCAGCACTGCGAAGACCTCAAGGACGGCCGCGCCTTCGCGGAAGCCGCCAAGCGCGTCTCCAAGAAGAAGCCGGTCGTCGTGCTCAAGGCCGGCCGCACCTCGGCCGGTGCGAAGGCGGCGTCCTCGCACACCGGCGCGCTCGCCGGCAACGACAGGATCTACGAGGATGTGTTCAAGCAGTCCGGCGTGATCCGTGCGCGCTCGCTGCGCCAGCTGCTCGAATTCGCCCGCGGCGTGCCGGTTCTGCCGACGCCGAAGGGCGAGAACGTGCTGATCATCACCGGTGCGGGTGGCTCGGGCGTGCTGCTGTCGGACTCCTGCGTCGACAATGGCCTGTCGCTGATGTCGATGCCGCCGGATCTCGACGCCGCCTTCCGCAAGTTCATCCCGCCGTTTGGCGCGGCTGGAAATCCTGTGGATATCACCGGCGGCGAGCCGCCGATCACCTACGTCAACACGGTGAAGCTCGGCCTCTCCGACGATCGCATCCACGCGCTGATCCTCGGCTATTGGCACACCATCGTCACGCCGCCGATGGTGTTCGCCCGCAACATGGTCGAGGTGAAGAAGGAGATGGAGGCCAAGGGCTTTGTGAAGCCGATGGTCGCCTCGCTCGCCGGCGACGTCGAGGTCGAGGAAGCCGCCGAATATCTCTACCAGAACGGCATCCCGGCCTATGCCTATTCGACCGAGCTGCCGGTCGAGGTGCTCGGCGCCAAGTACAAGTGGGCGCGCGGCGCAGGGCTGCTCTGAGACGAAGATGTGCCGCTTCGGAGCGATCCGAAGCGGCTGATTGTTCACCTCTCCCCCGCTTGCGGGGAGAGGTCGGATTGCGCCCAGCGATGCGGAGCATCGTCCGGTGCAATCCGGGTGAGGGGGACTCTCCACGAGTCCATCTTTCACCGTCCTTGCGGAGGCTCCCCCTCACACCGACCCTCTCCCCGCAAGCGGGGCGAGGGAGAAGAGTCAGGTCGCGATGAGCAAGAACGTGATCCGGCGCAAATTACCCGAGCCAAGATCGCCGGCGGAGACTGATCACGAGGCGCGTGACGGTGGCGTGCAGTCGGTTGACCGCGCGCTGTCGATTCTGGAGACGCTGGCCGAGGACGACGAGGGCTATCGCCTCAGCGATCTCGCCGTCCGCACCGGGTTGTCGACCTCGACCGTGCACCGCCTGCTCGCGACGCTGGAAAGCCGCCGCTTCGTGCAGTTCGACCGCGCCCAGTCGAAATGGCATGTCGGCGTGCGCAGCTTCACCGTGGGCGCGAGCTTCGCGCGGCGGCGCAATTTTTCGGCTCAGGCGGTTCCCTATTTACGCAAGCTGCGCGATCTGACCCGCGAGACCGCCAACCTAGCCGTGGTCGACGACGAGTTCATCATCGTGCTGACGCGCATGGAGAGCCGCGAGATCATGCGCTCGCTGACCAAGGTCGGCGGCCGCGTCGCGATGGTCACCTCCGGCGTCGGCAAGGCGGTTCTCGCGACCTATTCCGACGAAGATGTCGGCGCCATCATTCGCCATCACGGCATGCCGAGGCTGACCGAGAAGTCGATCGTGCGGCCGAGCGACCTGTTTCGTGAGCTCGGAAGGATCCGCGAGCAAGGCTATGCCATCGACGACGAGGAAGCGCAGATGGGCCTGCGCTGCGTTGCGGCGGTGGTTTACGACGATCGCGCCGAACCGCTCGCCGCGATCTCCGTCTCCGGCATGACCAGCCGCATCACCGACGATCGCTTGCCGGAGATCGGCCGCATCGTGCGCGAGACGGCAATGGAGCTGACGGCGGCGCTGGGTGGCGTGATGCCGCAGAAGGCGTCCTGAGCAGAACCGGGCGGGGTCAGGTGCCCCCGGTCTTGATGACGACGTAGACATACAACGCGAAGGTCGCGACCGAGGCGACTGCAAGCGCAAGGCCGCCAGCGAAGGACAGAGGTTCGAGCTGGGCAGTCCTGTTGCCCGACAGATAGCGCTGGAGCGCAAACAGCAGGAACGGAACTCCGATCAGCAATGATTCGAATTCGACGGCAAGACCGAGGCCTGCCAGCAAGCCCAACCAGCTCGCGACCTGTGCTACCCTTTGGTTCACCGAGCCGATCAGCGCGTTGAGGATCTGTCCGCCGTCGAGCGGGTAGATCGGCAGCAGGTTGGCGGCGTTGATGATCGCAAACATCTGCGCGGCATGGGAGAGATCGGTTCCGCCGCTCGACGGGGACATTGCGAACAGGCCGAGCGTCGGAATCAGGCTGAAGCCCGGTCCCATCAGGGCGACGAAGCCGAGCCGGTCTTCGCTTCCGTAGGCGGTCTTTGGAACGGCGGCGCCGCCGAAGAAGGGGATGAGATAGATTCCGCGGACGCCGACGCCGCACATCAGCATCGCCGCGGCGTGTCCGAGCTCGTGCAGGACGACGACGATCGACAGCAGCAGTCCTTCCTTCCAGCCGAACAGGTAGCAGAAGCTGAGGAATGCCACAGCCGACAGCACCAGCCCGTGATTGGCGAGAACGGCGGCGCGGCTCTGCGTGCCAGCCTCTGCCTCACACTGCTGCTTGATCAGGTGCGCCATCCGGCGCAGGCTGAGCGGATAGATGATGCGGTCGCGAAACGAGCGCACAGTCATTTCGTTGAACACGGTGAGGGACGTTCCCTGTGCCGTCGCCGTCACCCTCATCTCCGATTTGACATTGCGGCCACCCTCCGGCGGCACGGACAGCGCGTGTGGCACCGCCTGCGCGACCAAGACGCCTTGGGCTTCGTCGCGTACGAGCTCGCGCGTGACGGCTTGCGCCCTGGGCTGGCCGCTGACCGAAACGCGCGTCAGCCACAGGTCATCGGCATCAGGTATGGGTTCGCGCGAGATCTCGAGCACGGGTGGGCCGTCCAGCACCATGCGCTCAGCGGTGCTGAAGCGCCACACGGCGTCGCGCGGCGCGTTGACGAGGACGCTGAATTCCAGACTCAGCCGGTCCCGCGCTCTCAGCGCGTCCACGAGCCCCTGCAAGGCATAGAAAGCGATGCGCAACAATTCGATTGGTATGGCGAGCAATCTGAGCATGGTCTGTTGGTCGCAATGGGACGGCGGAAGTTCATGGGAAAACGCATTTGGAGCAGCGCGGAAGAGACCCTGGCTTTGGCGGCGCAGAGGCTGTGCCGGAAAAGCCGCGGGGCGGCGGTTGGGGAAGGAACACTACCCACCAACGAGGCGCCGCCCGTTTCCATGAGGTGATTTCGTCAACCGCCTGATTTGTTGTGATTTTCTTGCGCCCCTTCCACTCCGCGGGAAACAAAACCGATCTCGTTGAGATCACGGCTCGCGCGCCTGATGATCCCGCTCGCGCTAACGCAACCGAGCGAGGTCCGATATGGCGAAGATGCGAGCTGTCGATGCAGCCGTGCGAATTCTGGAGAAGGAAGGCGTCTCGACCGCCTTCGGCGTTCCCGGAGCGGCGATCAATCCGCTTTACTCGGCGCTGAAGAAGCGCGGGTCGATCCGCCACATCCTGGCGCGTCATGTCGAGGGCGCCTCGCACATGGCGGAAGGCTATACGCGCGCCAAGGCCGGCAATATCGGCGTCTGCATCGGCACGTCGGGGCCGGCAGGCACCGACATGATCACCGGGCTCTATTCGGCCATCGCCGATTCCATCCCGATCCTCTGCATCACCGGGCAGGCGCCGCGTGCGCGGCTCTACAAGGAGGATTTTCAGGCCGTCGACATCGAGTCGATCGCAAAGCCCGTGACCAAATGGGCGGTCACCGTGCGCGAGCCCGCGCTGGTGCCGCGCGTGTTCAGCCAGGCCTTCCACATCATGCGCTCGGGCCGACCCGGGCCGGTGCTGATCGACATGCCGCTCGACGTGCAGCTCGCCGAGATCGAGTTCGACGACGAGACCTATGAGCCCTTGCCGGTCTACAAGCCGACCGCGACGCGCAAGCAGGTCGAGAAGGCGCTGGAGATGCTGAATGCGGCCGAGCGGCCGCTGATCGTGGCGGGCGGCGGCATCATCAACGCGGACGCCTCGGACCTCCTGGTCGAATTCGCCGAGATCCTGAACGTGCCCGTGGTGCCGACGCTGATGGGGTGGGGTGCGATCCCCGACGATCACGTGCTGATGGCCGGCATGGTGGGCTTGCAGACCAGCCACCGCTACGGCAACGCCACCATGCTCGAATCCGATTTCGTGCTCGGCATCGGCAACCGCTGGGCCAACCGCCACACCGGCTCGATCGAGACGTACACCAAGGGCCGCACCTTCGTGCATGTCGACATTGAACCGACGCAGATCGGGCGGGTGTTCAATCCCGATCTCGGCATCGTCTCGGACGCGAAGGCCGCGCTCGAGCTGTTCGTCACCGTCGCCAGGGAGTGGCGGCGGTCAGGCAGGTTGCGCGAGCGCCAGGCGTGGCCCGCGGCCTGCCGCGATCGCAAGCGTTCGATGCTGCGCAGGAGCCATTTCGACAACGTGCCGATCAAGCCGCAGCGCGTCTATGAGGAGATGACCAAGGCCTTCGGCCGCGACACCTGCTACGTCACCGTGATCGGCCTGTCGCAGATCGCCGGCGCGCAGTTTTTGGGCGTCTACAAGCCGCGCAACTGGATCAATGCCGGCCAGGCGGGTCCGCTTGGTTGGACGCTGCCCGCCGCCCTCGGCGTGCGTGCGGCGTGCCCCGATCGCGACATCGTCGCGCTGTCGGGCGACTATGACTTCCAGTTCCTGATCGAGGAACTCGCGGTCGGCGCGCAGTTCAATCTGCCCTACATCCACGTCGTCGTGAACAACTCCTATCTCGGCCTGATCCGCCAGGCCCAGCGCGGCTTCGACATGGACTATCACGTCCAGCTCTCCTTCGAGAACATCAACGCGCCCGAGATCGGCGTCTACGGCGTCGACCATGTCGCGGTCGCCGAAGGCCTCGGCTGCAAGGCGATCCGTGTCACCGACCCGAAGGACGCACAGGCCGCGTTCGCGACCGCGCGCGAGCTGATGGCGAAGCACCGCGTTCCCGTCGTGGTCGAGTTCATCCTCGAACGCGTTACCAACATCGCGATGGGCACGGAGATCGACAACGTCGTCGAGTTCGAGGAGGTGCTGGATCTGCCGCTCGACGAGGTCGAGAGCACGCGGCCCGGCGCACTCGAGCCGGCGGAATAGGGAGGACAGCATCGTGCCGAAATTTGCCGCCAACCTCACCATGCTCTTCAACGAGATGCCGTTCGTCGACCGCTTTGCGGCGGCGAAAGCGGCGGGCTTCACTGGGGTCGAATATCTCTTTCCCTATGATTTCGACAAGGCGCTGCTGCGCGAGCAGCTCGAGGCTCACGGGCTGACGCAGGTGCTGCACAATCTGCCGGCCGGCAACTGGGCGGCGGGCGAGCGCGGCATCGCGATCCTGCCCGATCGCGTCAGCGAATTCCGCGACGGGGTGTTCCGCGCGATCGACTATGCCAAGGCGCTCGACTGCGAGCAGCTCAACTGCCTCGTCGGCATCGCGCCTGTCGATGCCGATCCGCGCGAGCTCAATGAGACGCTGGTCGGAAATTTGCGCTTTGCGGCTTCGACGCTGGCGCGGGAGAACATCAAGCTGCTGGTCGAACCGATCAACACGCTCGACATTCCCGGCTTCTTCCTGAGCGGCACTGAGCAGGCAGTACAACTCATCTCCGAGGTACGGTCGAGCAATCTTTTCGTCCAATACGACATCTACCACATGCAGATCATGGAGGGCG
This sequence comes from Bradyrhizobium sp. Cp5.3, assembly GCF_000426265.1. Lineage (NCBI taxonomy): Bacteria > Pseudomonadati > Pseudomonadota > Alphaproteobacteria > Hyphomicrobiales > Nitrobacteraceae > Bradyrhizobium > Bradyrhizobium sp. Cp5.3. The sequence continues at coordinate 21,750 of NZ_AUFA01000029.1, forward strand.
ATCTCGCCCGCACCATGCAGGAATATCTCGACCGCATCGCCCACATCCAGCTTGCCGACAATCCCGGCCGCCACGAGCCCGGCACGGGCGAGATCAACTATCCCTTCCTGTTCCGCCACCTCGACGCCATCGGTTATCGCGGTTGGATCGGATGCGAATACAAGCCGCGCACCACGACGCTGGAAGGGCTCTCGTGGCATGCGGCGCAGACGTTCGAGACCTGAGAGCGCGCCGATACGGCCACGGTGACGGTGCGCTCCCTCTCCCGCCTGCGGGAGAGGGGTGGGGTGAGGGTGTCTCCTCAATGGGGTTCGCCGAGATGCGTTGAAAATCCCCGGCGGGTAGAGCCACCACCCGCCGCGCTTCGCGCGTCGACCCCCGCACGCGGGAGAGGTGCACCGAGCACGTGATCAATTTCGCTAATACAACTGAGAGAAAGTCAAACCATGATCGATATCGGCTTCATTGGACTTGGCACCATGGGACGGCCGATGGCCGGCCATCTCCAGGCCGCCGGCCATCGCCTGTTCCTGCATGACGTCGCGCCGGTCGCGCCGGAGCTGATCTCGGCTGGCGGCGTTGCCTGCAAATCGGCAAAGCAGGTGGCGGAGGAGGCGGATGCCGTCATCGTCATGGTGCCGGATACGCCGCATGTTGAGGCGGTGTTGTTCGGCAAGGACGGCGTCGCGAGCGGCATCTCGAAGGGCAAGATCGTCGTCGACATGAGCTCGATCTCGCCGCTGGCCACAAAAGAGTTCGCAAAGAAGATCGAGGCGCTCGGCGCGGACTATCTCGACGCGCCGGTCTCCGGCGGCGAAGTTGGTGCCAAGGCGGCGAGCCTCACCATCATGGTCGGCGGTCCCGAGCGTGCCTTCAACACCATGAAGCCCGTCTTCGACAAGATGGGCAAGAACGTCACCCGAGTCGGCGCGAACGGCGATGGCCAGACCACGAAGGTCGCCAACCAGATCATCGTGGCACTCACGATCGAAGCGGTGGGCGAGGCGCTGCTGTTCGCGTCGAAAGCGGGCGCCGATCCTGCGCTGGTGCGGCAGGCGTTGATGGGCGGCTTTGCCTCGTCGCGGATTCTCGAAGTGCATGGCGAGCGCATGGTGAAGCGCAATTTCGATCCGGGCTTCCGCATCGAGCTGCACCAGAAGGATCTCAACCTCGCGCTCGAAGGCGCACGTTCGCTGGGGCTTTCGCTGCCGAGCACGGCGGTGGCGCAGCAATTGTTCTCGGCCTGCACCGCGCATGGCGGCAAGGCCTGGGACCATTCGGCGATGGTGCGAGCGCTGGAACTGATGGCGAGTCACGAGATCGGCGCGGCCTGAACAGTTACGCAGTAACGGTTCCCAGTATTTTGGCGTGTCTTTGATCAGTGTGGAACCGGAACTATGACCGGGGCCGCGCGGTTGACGGCGCACAACCAACACTGGAGAAGGACATGAAAACCCGTCTTGCGATTTCGTTGGCTGCCGCGTCGCTGCTGGCATCGAGCGCAGCCTTTGCACAGTCGACGACCGCCGAGGGCGCTGCGAACGGCGCACGCGCGGGCGGCGAGATCGGCGGCCCGGTCGGCGCAATGGTCGGCGGCACCGTGGGTGCGGCCGTCGGCGCCGGCCTCGAAATTCCGAACGCGGTGCTGGGCGGAATCCCGCGCGGCGAGCCGTCGGTCGTGGTGCATGAGCGCGTCGTGGTCGGCGAGCCGCTGCCGCCGACTGTGGTGCTGCGTCCCGTGCCGAACTACACCGAATATCGCTATGCGGTCGTGAATGACCGCCGCGTGATCGTCGAGCCGCGGACGCGCCGCGTCATCAGGATTCTCGACTGATCGCCGCGAGAGTAGGCGAAGACAATCAGGCCCTGCGGAGCATCACTCCGCGGGGCTTTCGCTTGCCACAGCCGTTGCGCCAAAGCGCGCCAAGGTCCGATCGGCCGCAGCGGCAAGTGCAAAGCCGAGGCAGGCTGTGAGCGCATCGACCAAGAAGTCCTCCAGCCGCGCATGCCGTCCCGGCGCCCAGAACTGCATCAGCTCGAGCAGGCCGATCAGGGCCACTGAGAGCGCTGCGACCGCGAGGCGCCGCCGCCGATAGGCGAGGCCGAAGGCCAGCCCGATCAGAATGAAGGCGAGGGCGTGTTCACCATCCTGGCCGAGAGCGGAATGCGGCCGCAGGCCGGGCGGTCCAAGGGTGGCGAAGGTGACGGCGGCTGCAAGCAGCCAGGCAAAAGAACGAAATAAAAGGGACATCCGCGCCGCTTAGCACGGATTTGCAACGGGCTGTTGCGATGCCGGGATCAGATCGCCGTGTAGTTAATGACGAAACGTTAAAGTGGCTCGCGCACGCCTAGGCCGTGCATGAAACGCTCCCTGATTTGCACGGGATCGCGGCGCGTGGTGCCGACGCCCGGCTTGTCGTCGATCCGGGCCGCGATCAGGCTCGGTCCGGAGGCTTCGAGTGCCTCGTCGATCAGGCGCTCGAAATCGTCCTCGTCCGCGGCCCAGCTGCTGTTGGTGAGCCCCGAGCCGGCGGCGATGGCGACGAGGTCGGCGATGCCAGCGGCCGGCGTCGGCTGCGCGCCGGTGATCTGGTAGATGCCGTTGTCCATCACGATCATGGTGAGGTTCTTCGGCTTCAAGGTTGCGATGGTCGAGAGCGTGCCGAGCTGCATCAAAAGCGATCCGTCGCCTTCGAGCGCGAACACGCGGCGGTCGGGCTGCGCAAGCGCCACGCCGAGCGCGATCGGAAAGGCGAGGCCCATGCTGCCCAGCATGTAGAAATTCTGTGGGCGATGGCCGGCGGCCCAGAGGTCGAAATTGGTGTTGCCGATGCCGCCGATCACGGCCTCTTCGTTCTTGAGCTTCGCGATCAGGCGCGAGGTGACATCGAAACGGTTCATCACCTTGGTGTTGCGCGTGTCCATGGCCGGCCTCACTTGTCGAATACCTTGCCGCCGGTCAGCAGCGGGTTGAGGATCAGCGCCACTGGCGCCTGGGTGGTCACGGCCTGCTTGATCGAGCGGTCGACGATGAATTCGAGCTCGTCGAGCCGGGTGATGGTGTGGTGCTCGAGCGCCAGCGAGTCCAGCACCGGGCGCATGGTGCGGCAGACCAGCGACTGGCCGTAGTTGAACTCGCCGAGCGTGCCGCGCTCGGAGACGAACATGATCAGCGGGATCTGGTAGGGCACGGCAAGTGAGGCGAGCACGTTGGCGAGTGTGGCAAAGCCCGACGTCTGCATCAGCACCGCCCCACGCCGGCCACCCATCCAGGCGCCGGAGACGATTCCGACGGCTTCCTCCTCGCGGGCGGTGGCAAAGGTCGTGAAGAAGGGATCGGCGTGCAGGCTCTTGATCAGCGGCGTCAGTACGCGGTCCGGCACGTAAGGCACGAGGCTGATCTCGTTCCGCTTCAGGGTTTGCAGGATGATGCCGTGCCAGGTCGTCTCGGCGGATGCCTTGTCGCTCGACGCCTGGGCCGGCGAGTTATGCTGCTCCGCAATCGCCATTGCGTTCTCCCTTGGGCCGCGCTCCATGTTTCTTGGTCTCTGGCTGTCGCGGCCGCCTTGGTGCCGAACTTGACGCCGCGGGCGGGATTGTCAACATGTCCCGGCCGGCACCGTGATCTGCGCCAGACGGCCTGCCGCGGCTGGCACCGCCATGTCATAAGGAACGACAACGAGAAAACCGGGAGGACAGCATGGAAGAGCGCGTGCCGCGCCGGCCTTGACGACCTCCCTTGTAGAGCCGGAAGGGTCCTGATGTCCGTCAACAACAAGCGCGTCTTCTACGTCAAATACCTCGCCCATCCGATCTACATCGACATCCTGAAGGCGCGCCCTGACGTCCGGCTCGACCGCATCGAGAACGAAAGCCGCGAAGACGTCTATGCCCCGATCCTCAGCGCGGCGCATGTCTACCAGATCGGTGCGGCCCGCGACGAGCTCGCGCCGCACTTCCACGTCGATGCCGCCCTCCTGAAGCGGACGCCGAACCTGTTGCTCGTCTCCAGCAACGGCGCGGGCTTTGACCCCGTCGACGTCGAGGCCTGCACCGCGGCGGGTGTGCTGGTCGTCAACCAGTCCGGCGGCAACGCGCATTCCGTCGCCGAGCATGCGCTGGCGATGATGCTGACGCTGTCCAAGCGCATCATCCAGTCCGACCGCCGTCTGCGTCGCGAGCGCGACGTCAACCGCAACGATCTCGTCGGCAACGAGGTCGAGGGCAAGACCGTCGGCATCGTCGGCCTCGGCAATGTCGGCCGCCGCATCGCCGCGCTGTGCAAGGGGCTGCTCGGCATGAATGTGCTGGCCTACGATCCGTATCTGTCGGCCGAGGTGATGGCCGAGCGAGGCGGGGAGAAGGTCGAGCTCGACGAACTTCTGCGCCGTGCCGACTTTGTCTCGATCTCCTGTCCGCTGAACAAAGGCAGCCGCGGCATGATCAGCGTGCGCGAATTCGGATTGATGCAGCCGCACGCATATTTCATCACCACCGCGCGCGGCTTCATCCACGACGAGGATGCGCTGCTCCAGGCGCTGCGCGACCAGCGCATCGCGGGTGCCGGCCTCGACGTCTGGTCCAAGGAGCCGCCGCCGCCGGAGCATCCGCTGCTCCAGTTCGACAATGTGCTGGCGAGCCCGCATACTGCCGGCGTCACCAAGGAGGCGCGCCAGAACATGGGCCGGATCGCGGCCGAGCAGGTCCTGGATACGCTCGACGGCAAGCGGCCGCCGCGCATCATCAATCCCGAGGTCTGGCCGCGCTATGTGGAGCGATTCCGGCAGGCGTTTGGGGTGCTGCCGGGGTAGCGACAGGCACACTGTCCACTTGTCATGCCGGGTTCGGCTCTTCGAGCCGCCCCGGAATGACGGAGCAATCAGGGAACCGCGACTCAACTTGATCAGCGTCAAAATCTCCTTTCCCTGTGCGGGCTAAATGGGATTAGAGTGCCGCCGGGGCGGCAGGAGGTCTCATGTCAACTTATGTCGTCAAGTTCATGAAGGACGTGCTCGGCCAATACGGCCGGCAGATCGAGGTTTGCCAGGGCACGCTCGAGATCGACGCCTCCGATGAGGACGAAGCCAGAGAGCGGGCGAAGGCAAAATTCTGCAAGGATCAGGCCTTGCATCACTGGTCCCTGCATGCCGACCGGATCCAGGTGAAAGCGGCGGACTTTCCATCGTAAGGGCGCGAGCCCGTCTAGCGTCCAGGGGACGTTGCCGGCGGCGGCGCGGTCGCGCCGGCGCCGAGCGAGCGCTGCACCATGACAGTGTCTGACCAGCGGCCGTTGCGATACGCGACGCCGCACAGGAGGCCAACGCGGCCAAAGCCAAACCTTTCGTGCAGCGTCAGCGAGGGCGCGTTGTCGGCATCGATATAGCCGATCATCTGGCGGAATCCGGCCGCTGCGCAGGCGTCGATCAACTCCTGGAGCAACAGCCGCCCGACGCCGCGTCCGAGATGCTCGTGGTGGACGTAGATCGAGTGTTTCGCCGTGTAGCGATAGGCCGGGCGCTTGCGGAACAGCACCGCATAGGCGTAGCCGACGACCTCGCCGCGAAAGGTCGCGACGAGGTGCGGCAGGCGGGTCTGCTTCAGGTTCTTGCGCCGGTCGCGCAGATCGTCGGGCTCGGGCGCGCCGGTTCCCTCGACATCGCGCGGCACGCCGTGGCGGACGTGATGGCGGTAGATCGCCAGCATCGCCTCGACATCGCCCTCGCGTGAGGGCCGGACCAGGACCGGCTCGTCATCCGCACGCATCACGCTCGTTCCGTTCATCGGCGGCTACTCGGCGACGACGTAGGTATAGAGTCCGATGCGGCCGGCGGCATCGATCTCCTTGTAGACGCCCTGGATCTCGACCTCGAAGCCCGGAAACGTGTTGAAGCAGGTCTCGAACATCTTGAGATAATCGATCATGGGCTTGGCCCGTTCCGTCAGCCGCTCGCCGGGCACGATGGTGGCGATGCCGGGCGGATAGACCACGAAGGGCGTGGTCGCGATGCGCCCCGCGATCGCCTCGATCGGCAGATAGTCGACGTCGTTGCGGATCAGGCGTCGCGCCGCGTCGCGCGGCGACATTGCGATCTCCGGCAGATGCTCGGGCAGGAACTGCCGTGCCTGCAGCGCGCTGACGTCGGCCTTGCGGAAGAAGCGGTGCATCTCGGCGCAGAGATCGCGCAGCCGCACGCCGGCATAGCGCGCCTGCCGCCGCTGATAGAATTCCGGAATGGCGTCGGCCAGCAGCGCATTGTCGTCGTGCAGCTTCTTGAAGGCGACGAGGCCTGAGATCAGCGTGCCGGCCTTGCTCGCCTCGACGCCCGGCGTGAGCAGGAAGAGCAGGGAGTTGAGGTCATTCTTCTCGGGGACGATGCGGTTCTCGCGCAGGAATTGCGCGACGACCGGGGCGGGTATGCCATGTTCCGCATAGGCGCCGGTGGTGCGGTCGAAGCCGGGGGTGAGCAGCGTCAGCTTGTTCGGATCGGTCATGGCAAAGCCTTCGGTCATGCCCGGAAAGCCGTGCCAGGTGTTGTCGGGCGAGAGCTGCCACAGAGCGGGATTGGTGGCGAGCTCATCGGTCGAGAGCGTCTCCCAGGCGACCTTGTGCACGGCGCCGGGGCGGCTGACATCGGGAATGGCAATGCGATCGGGGACGAAGGGTTCGAAGAACCAGCGCCGTTCCGGGTTCTGCTCCTTCTCCTCGAACTCGCGGCCCATGGCGCGGATCTTCTTGCGCAGCTCGATGCCGAGCCGGATCGTGTCGTCCCACAACACTTCGCCGGAGCGGCCCTTCATCATCTGCGCGCCGACGTCGAGGGAGGCGAACAGCGGATAGAACGGCGAGGTCGAGGCGTGCTGCATGAAGCTCTCGTTGAAGCGGCGGTGCTCGACGCGCCGCTTCTGGCCGCGGATATGACGGTCGCGGATGTGGATCTGCGAGGCCTGCGAGAAACTGGCAAGCTGCTTGTGGGTCGACTGCGTCGCGATGATGCCGGGGGCATCGGGCGAAAGGTTCGACAGCCCCATCGCGAAGCGGCCGGCATAGAGCGGGTGGAACTTCATGAAGCCGGCCCAAGCCTCGTCGAACAGGATGTACTCGCAGAGATGGCCGATGCGCTTCAGGATCATCTCGGCGCTGTGGATCGAGCCGTCATAGGTGCACTGCTCGACCACGGCGACGCGGAACGGCCGTTCCTTGCGCCAGGCGTCGCGGTCCTCGACCAGCGGATGGTTGCGAATCGCCTCCCGCAGGGCCTTCTCGTCCAGCGCGTCCCAGCGCATCGGGCCGATCAGGCCCCAGGCGTTGCGGATGGTCGGGACATAGACTGGGATGCCGCCGTTGATCATCAGCGCGCCGTGATGGGCGGCCTTGTGGTTGTTGCGGTCGAACAGCACGAGATCGCCGTCGGTGACGAGCGCGCCGAGCGCGACCTTGTTGGAGGTCGAAGTGCCGTTGAGCACGAAATAGGTCTTCTCCGCGCCGAAGATCTGGGCGGCCTCCTTCTGCGCCTTCAGCGCCGGGCCTTCATGGGTGAGGAGGTCGCCGAGGTCGAGCACCGAATTGTCGAGGTCGTCGCGGAACACGGACTCGCCGAGATGCTCGACGAAGACGCGGCCGATCGGGCTGCGGCTGTAGAACATGCCGCCATTGTGGCCCGGGCAGGTCCAGAGCTGGTTGCCTTCCTCGGCATAGTCGACCAGCGCGCCGAAGAACGGCGTCTTCAATGTCTCCGCATATTGCTTGAGCCGGCTGATCAGGTTCTTGGCGATGAAGGGCGGGGTCTCCTCGGAGAGGAAGACGTAGCCGTCGATGAAGTCGAGCACCTCGACCGGAAGGTCCTCGAACCGCTTGCGCCGAATCAGGAGGATGATCGGGAAGTCGAGACCGCGGCGACGCATCAGGTTGATCAGCGCCGACGTCTTGCCCTCAAGGCCCTTCTTGCCCCAGTCGACCACCATGCAGCCGATCGCGGCATCTGTCTGCACCGCGATCTCGGCGTCCTCCAGCTTGCGGGCCCGGACCACTTCGAAGCCGGAGCGCTGGATCTCCTCGATGATCTGGTTGAAGCGGATGCCTTCGAGGTCGTCGGCGTCGAACACCGGTGCGGCGAAGAGGAAGTTGAAGCGCTTGAAATAGTCCATGTCAGGTCCCGAATGTGCCAGAGCGACAGGTCTCGGCACATTCGATGACAGTTCTATGACAACGGCGGCCGGCCGGCGTTTTTGCCAGTCACGACGCGGAGAGAGGCGTCCGCTAGCGCTTCGCCTCGCCGAACACCACCGTCGGCACAGCGCGATTGACGATCTCGCGCAGCGCGAAGCTCGATTGCACCCGCGCCACGCGCGGCAGCCGTGACAGCTCGGTGCGGTGGATGCGCTCGAAATCCTGGATGTCGCGGGCAAGCACGATGAGGATGTAGTCGTCGGTGCCGGACATCAGGAAGCAGCGCACGACGGAGGGGCACTTCACCACCTCCGCCTCGAAGGCCTTCAGCGCGTCATCGCTCTGGCTCTCCAGCGCGATGCGGACCAGCACCGTAATGGTAAGGCCGAATTGGGTCAGATCGAGCGCGGCCTGATAGGCCTGGATATAGCCATCGTCCTCCAACGCCTTCTGTCGCCGCGCCAGCGCCGTGCTCGACAGGCCGACTTTGTTGGCCAGCTCGGTGTGGCTGGCCCGCGCATTGGTGGTGAGTTCCGCAAGGATCGCGAGGTCTTTCCGGTCGAGGGCCAAGGTTTCGTTTCCAGCGTGAAAGGGCGCTTCAGCGCCGGAAACCGGCGCCGGGACCACGAAACTAGCGGATATTCGCATGAAACCAAACCGCGCCTGCCGCTACGATCAACAAAAGAATCAACATGTTGGCAAAGGAGCTCGCGATGCGCGTCGGTGTCCCCAGGGAGATCAAGGTGCAGGAATATCGCGTCGGGCTCACCCCGGGCGCCGTTCGCGAATATGTCGCGGCGGGGCACCAGGTCACGGTCGAAACCGGCGCCGGTGGCGGCATCGGCGCCTCCGACGAGGTCTACCAGCGGGCAGGGGCCACGATCGCCGCGAGCGCCCGCGAGATCTTCGCCAAGTCCGACATGATCGTGAAGGTGAAGGAGCCGCAACGAAGCGAATGGGCCCAGCTCCGTGAAAGCCAGATCCTTTTTACTTATCTCCATCTCGCGCCGGATCCCGAACAGGCCAAGGGCTTGCTCGCTTCCGGTTGCACCGCGATCGCCTATGAAACGGTCACGGACGCGAATGGGCGCCTCCCCCTGCTCGCGCCGATGAGCGAAGTCGCCGGCCGCCTCGCCATCGAGGCCGCCGGCGCTGCGCTCAAGCGTTCGGCCGGCGGCCGCGGCTTGCTCCTGGGCGGCGTGCCCGGTGTGCAGCCGGCGCGGCTCGTCGTGCTCGGCGGCGGCGTGGTAGGAACGCAGGCCGCCCGCATGGCGGCGGGGCTTGGTGCCGAAGTCACGGTGATCGATCGCTCAGTTCCTCGTCTGCGCCAACTGGATGATGTTTTTCTCGGGCGGGTGCGCACTCGCTTTTCGACCATCGAGGCGGTCGAGGAGGAGGTGTTCGCCGCCGACGTCGTGATCGGCGCGGTGCTGGTGCCCGGTGCCAGTGCGCCAAAACTCGTGACGCGCGCGATGCTGAAATCGATGAAGCCGGGCGCCGTGCTGGTCGACGTTGCGATCGACCAGGGCGGCTGCTTCGAGACCTCGCATCCGACCACGCACGCTGATCCGACCTACGAGGTCGACGGCATCGTGCATTATTGCGTCGCCAACATGCCGGGCGCGGTGCCGGTGACCTCGAGCCAGGCGCTGAACAATGCGACGCTGCCGTTCGGCCTGATGCTCGCCAACAAGGGCTTTGCCGCGGTGTTGGAGAATCCGCACCTTCGCAACGGTCTCAACGTGCATCGCGGCCGCATCACCAACAAGGCGGTCGCGGAGAGTCTCGGGCTGGACTTCGCACCGGTGGAGAGCGGGCTGGCGGCGTAGAGACGCCGCTTACGCCGGCTTGCGGTAGCGGCTGCCGAGCGCGGCTTCGATCGTCTCCGGCCGCCTGATGCGCTCGATCAGCATGTCGATGCGGTCGCCGCCCCAGAATAGCTCGCCGTTGAATACCATGGTGGGAACGCCGAACACGCCGAGCGCCTCGGCCTCGTCGATGATGCGGTCGTGCTCGGCGCGTGCGGGGCCGCGGACGTAACTTTCGAATTCGCTCGCCGAGCCGCCGCACGCGGTAATGATGCCCGTAATTTCCGAGAGGTCGTCGATCTCGAGCTCATGGCTCCAGAAGCGGCGGAATACCGTTTCGTGGTAGGGGCGGAAGAAGCCGTGGGCTTGCGCGAACAGCATGCCGACGCTGGAATAGAAGGCATCGTAGATCCTCCGCGGACCTTTCATGATCAGGCCTTGCGCATTGGCAAAGCGCCGCGCGTCCATATAGGCGTAACGCACCTTGCGCCAGAAATGCGGCGTGCGCTCCTCGACCGTCCCCATGAATTCGGCAACCCGCAGCGTGTAGGGCAGCCATTCCAACTCGACGCCGTGCCGCTCCTCGAGCTCGAACAGGCGCTTGTTGGCCACGAACGCGTAGGGCTCTTGTAGTCGGTGTAGATGCGGACGCGCGGCTTGGGCATGGGCGGCTTCCTTTCGAACGCACGGCGCTATCAGCAAGGCGAAGGTGAGTGCCGCAAGCTCCATCATTGCGAGCGCAGCGAAGCAATCCAGAGTGCCGCCGCGGGAAGGTACTGGATTGCTTCGCTGCGCTCGCAATGACGATGGGTGAGAGCGAACGCTGCTACTTCGGTAATTCTGCGTGGGATAGGTGCTTCACTCCTTCGTCAGCTTGTACTGCCTCAGATCCGGGTCATGCGTCATGCGCCAGTAGTCGACGAAGCGCCATGGCATGGCCGAGAACACGCGACCGCTGCTGTTGCGGTAGTAGGTGGTCATCCCCGGATGGGTCCAGATCATCGCCTCGTGCTCGGCGTCGACCTTGCGGACGTAATCGTCGAGCACGTCCTGGTGGACGTCGATGGCGGCGACGTCGTGCTCGATCATGTCGACCAGACAGGCCGAGATGTAGCGGCTCTGGCATTCCGACTGGAAGATGACGCTGCCGCCATGGGCGGGGCCGGAGTTCGGACCGAGCATGCAGAAGAAGTTTGGAAAGCCGGGCACGGTGAGGCCGAGGAACGCGGTTGGATTGTCGTTGCTCCAGGCGGCCCGCAAATCCCTGCCGTCGCGACCGGTGATATTGAGACGCGCGGCCATCTCCGTGACCTTGAAACCGGTCGCGATCACGATGATGTCGGCAGGGCGGTGCTCGCCGTCGGCGGTGACGATGCCGTCGTGGTCGAAATGATCGATCGCGTCGGTGACGAGCTCGACATTGTCGCGTGTCAGCGTCTTGAACCAGTTGTTGTCGAGCAGGATGCGCTTGCCATAGGGCGGATAGGTCGGCACGCATTTCGCGATCAGGTCGGGGCGGTCCTGCAACTCGGATAGGATGAAGTCGGTCAGCTCCTGGCGGTGCCGGTCGTTGCCCTTGTTGACGGCGCGCTCCGGATGGGGCCAGGCCGGGTCCTTGCGCAGGAAGGGCAACAGTCCGTCGCCGTAACGCCAGAACATATTGAAGCGGTACCACTGCACATAGAACGGCAGATGGGCGAGCAGCCAGCGCGCTTCCTCGGTGATCGGGTCGGAATAGCCGTTGACCGGCCGCGCCCATTGCGCCGTGCGCTGATAGACCGTGACGGAAGCAACGTGGCCCGCGATCGACGGCACGAGCTGCATCGAGGTCGCGCCGGTGCCGACCACGGCGACATGCTTGCCGTCGAGCTTGATGTCACCCGACCACAGCGCCGAATGCAGGATCGTTCCCTTGAAGTCGTCCTCGCCCTTGAAGCGGGCGCGGGAGGGATCGTTGAGCTGGCCGATGGCTGAGACCAGCGCGGTGGATTCGAAAGTCTCCTCGCCATTCTTCGTCTTGAGCGTCGAGATCCAGCGCCGCTTGTCTTCGTCCCAGCGCGATGAGGTGAGCTCGGTGTTGACGCGGAGATGCTCGCGAATGCCGTATTCGTCCGCGACTTTCAGCAGATATCCGAGCAGCTCCTCTCGCTGACAGAAATAGCGCGTCCATGCGTTGCGCGAACCGAAGGAGTAGGAATAGGAGTGGTTCGGCGTATCGACGCCGCAGCCGGGATATCGGTTGATCCACCAGGTGCCGCCGAGCTCGTCGTTCTTCTCGACGATGGTGTAGGGGATGCCGAGATGGCCGAGTGCCACGCCGAGTGCGATGGCGCAGACGCCGGCGCCGACGATCAGGACGTGCTGCTGCGCAAGCTTGTCGCCGGAGGGACGTTCGGTCCAGCGCGCCTCGCGCGGCACAAAACCCATCTCCTCGCGCATCAAGGGCGCATATTCCGGCGCGACGTTCTCGCCAAGGCAGGCGCGCATCATCTTCAACAGCAGCTCCTCGCCGGGGTCGGTGATGACAGGCTTCGGCGTGCCATCGGCGAAGAGTTTGACGACCGCGGCGCGGATTTCATCCTGGACCTCCCCGGGCACGCCGGCGTCGGGATCGGGAATGAGGCGGATGTCGCGCTTGGGCAGATAGGGCGGCTCGAGCCAGCGCTCATCGCCCGTCATGTGCACGAGCACCATCAGCAGGCAGCGGATATCGCCCTCGGCGATGGTCGAGGCGAGGTCGAGCGGCCTGTGCGGAGATTCGATATTCATGGCTTGTCCTGATCTCCGGATGAATTGAAGAGGCCGCGCGTCATCAGCTTGCGATAGGCGGAGATGACGTGCTCGGGCACGGCGGTGACGCCCTCGGCCGAATAGGAATAGCGCCGGCTGAGATAGCCGCGCGAGCCCATCAGCATATGGACGATGGCTTCGAACTCCTCGTCGCTATAGTCCTCGATCGCGCCGGCAAGCCGCGCGCGGCGCAGGATGCGCACATAGGCGGTCGAAATGTTGTCGAGATGTTTCAGGTAGCCCGTGGGCGCGAAGAACTCGGCCTCGTTGAGGATGCGCAGGAATTCGGGCACCTCGCGGATGAAGTCGAAGAAGGCGGCGAAGCGCTCGATCTCCTGCCGCGCCGCATCCGCCGTTCCGGTGCGGGCGCGGATGAACTCGACCATGTCGAGGCCGATCTTGGGTAGCAGCTGGTCGAGCAGCTCCTGGCGGTTCTCGAAATGATTGTAGAAGGTGCCTTGGGCGACGCCGGCCTGCTCGGTGATGCGGGCGACGGAGGCTTCGGCATAGCCATATTTGCCGACGACCTTGGTCGCGGCATCAAAGATCTTCTGCTTGGTCCAGGCGTTGCGCTCGACCCGGTTGAGCTTCGTCACCTTTGCGGTCGTGTCTACCTGCGTCATTCGGAGGTCTCCAGCTCGGCGCGCAGCACGCGCTTGAGGATCTTGCCGCTGGGATTGCGCGGCAGGCTGTCGCGGATGACGAGTTGTTTCGGCACCTTGAAGCTCGCGAGCCGCGCGCGGCAGTGTTCGGTGAGGGCAGGGAGTTCGAGGCTCGCGCCTTCGGCCAGCACGACAATTGCGACCGGCTTCTCGCCCCAGCGCGAATCGCGCAGGCCGATCACCGCGACCTCGCGCACCTCTGACAGTTCGTAGATGACGCGCTCGACCTCTGAGGAGGCGATGTTCTCGCCGCCGGAGATGATCATGTCCTTCTTGCGGTCGGTCAGATACAGAAAGCCCTCGTCGTCGAGATAGCCGACATCGCCGCTGCGGAACCAGTCGCCGAAGAAGGCTGCGGCGGTCTTCTCCGGATCCTTCCAGTAGCCGCGCGTGATCTTCGGTCCGCGCAGGCAGATTTCGCCGTCGACGTTCGGCGGCAGCTTATTGCCGGCCTCGTCGCGGATCTCGATCTCGACGTGAGCAATGGCGCGGCCCGTGGATCCGATCTTCTCGATCTCGCGGCCGGCGTCCATGAAGGTATCGCCACCCACCGTCTCGGTGAGGCCATAGGCATCGATGTAGCGCGCATTGCGGAAGTAATCGGAGAAGGCGCGGATGCGAACCTCCGGCGTCTTCTCGCCGCCGCCGATCGCCCATTTCACAGTTGAGACGTCGTAGCGTTCGCGAGTGGGGCAGGTGAGGATCGCGGTGGTCATGACCGGCGCCAACCAGGCCGCGTTGAGCCTGTCCTCGGCGATGGCCGCGAGCGCCGTCTCCGGCTCGAAGTTGCGCTGGATCGAGATGAAGCCGCCATGCCAGAGCACGGCGATGCCGGGCAGGTCGAGCGCGCCGACATGATAGAGCGGGCCGACAACGAGAAGCCGCGTGTTGGCGCTGAGGCCGAGTGCGATCGTCTGGTCGGCCGATTTCCAGTAGAAATTTTCGTAGGTGAGCATCACCCCCTTGGGACGGTCGGTGGTGCCCGAGGTGTACATCAGCCGCATCAGGTCGGACGGCGCGCGGATATGCATCGGCGCGGCCGGCGCCTCACCCGCAAGGCGCGTGACGCTCTGCTGAGCTACCTCATTGAGCACGACGATCGCCGCGCCTGTGGCATTCGCAACCAATTCCTCATCGACGATCAGGATGCGTGCGCCGGCATTGCCGGCGATGTAGCCGACCTCGTCGCGGGAGAGGCGGAAGTTGATCGGCAGGAACACCGCGCCGAGATGGCTGGTGGCGAAGACAAGCTCGAGGAAGGCCGCGCTGTTCTTCATCAGCACGGCCACGACATCGCCGGCGCCGATGCCCTGCGCGGCGAGCCAGCCGGCCACTTGCTGGATGCGCGCATCGAACGTTGCGTAGGAGATCTCCTCGCCGCGATATTTCAGTGCGGGCCGCGCCGGCGTCCGCCGGGCATGAAAGGCGATGAAGCTCGAAAGGTTGATCATTTTCCCGGTTTCGGGCCGCTTTCCGGCCTCGCTTCCTCCTTCGATGAATTCTGACTCGTAATTCATCTTTGGCTTGACGTCACCCCCCTTGCTCTGAAATTGTTGGGAACACGGAGACGAGACGATCTCCGGCAAGGGACTGGAAACGCCGACCCGACAGAGGGAGGGGAAAAGATGACGAGAACCCGCAGGCCGGGCATCAGCCGCCGTTCAACGCTGGCGCTGATGGGCGCCGGTGCGATGACTGTTGCCGCACCCTGGGTGGCGCGCGCCCAGGCCAAGACCATCAAGATCGGCATGCCGACGATTCTGTCGGGCCGCGTGGCGCAGCTCGGCACGTCGTCGCGCAACGCGGTGATGCTCGAGGTCGAGAAGGTCAACGCCGCCGGCGGCCTTGCAGGCCGCCAGATCGAGATGGTGATCCGCGACTCCAAGGGACAGCCGCAGGAAGCCGCGCGCGTCGCGCGCGAGCTCGTCAACACCGACGGCTGCGAGCTGCTGATCGATGCCGAAGCCTCGTCCGGCGCCTTCGCGGTGCACGAGGTCGCGCGCGATCTCGGCGTGTTCTGCATCCACACCAATTCGGAGACCTCGGCGCTGACCGCGGACCCCAAGCAGCATATTCCCAATGCCTTCCGCACCGCGCGGCAGGGCGTGCACGACTCGATCGTCGGCGGCAGCTATGCCGCGGCGATCGCCAAGGCCAAGGGCCTGAAGAAATGGGCGACCTGCTCACCCGACTATGCCTATGGTCGCGACACCACCGCAGAGTTCACGCTGTACCTGAAGCGCTTTGCGCCTGACGTCGAGATCATCAGCGAGTCCTGGCCAAAGCTGTTCCAGCCCGACTACACCGAGGTGGTGACGAAGATCCTGCAGGCGAAGCCGCAGGCACTGTACTCCTGCCTGTGGGGCGGCGATCTCACCTCCTACATCGACCAGGCCAACATCTACGCGATATTCGGCCAGATGGAGGTGTTCGCGGTCAACATGGCCGATTACACCGCGCTCACCGTGGTGAAGAACCTGCCCAAGGGCATCCACTCCGGCAACCGCTACATCAAGACCTTCCCGGCGACGCCGGAGAACGCCGCCTGGGGCGATGCCTACAAGGCGAAGTACAACGAATATCCGACCAACTGGTCGTGGGAGAACGCGACCGCGGTCATGCTGATGGCAGAAGCCGCGAAGAAGGCGAACTCCGCTGACGGCAAGAAGCTTGCGGAAGCACTGGCGGGTCTTACGATCAAGTGCCCGTTCGGCGCCGACGGCACGGTGACGATGCGCGCCGAGGACCACACGTTGGTCGGCTACGCCATCGGCTGGGGCACCACGATCCCGCAGGAGCCCTACGTGCCGGAGGTCAAGGCCGGCGACTGGAAGACCATCTTCGAGCTCGAAGCCGAGTGGAAGAAGAGCAAGGGCTACATCTGATCGCGCGCACGGCGGAGACGGCCGTCCGTCTCCGCCGGCTTCGTCTGGTTTTCCGCGCCGTATCAGGCGCGCCGCAATGAAAGTGCTCCCGTGGACCTCGACGCGCTCGTCGGCTGCCTCTCCAGTTCCGCTTGCCTGGTGACGCAAACCACCAGCGGCCTCATCATCGGCATGCTGCTGTTCCTGGTCGCGGTCGGGCTGACCCTGATCTTCGGCGTGCTCAAGGTCGTCAATTTCAGCCACGGCGCCTTCTATATGTTCGGCGCCTATTTCGCGATGACCGCCTATCAGCTCACGGGAAGCTTTGCGCTCGCGGTGCTCGCGGGCGCGGCCGGCACCGCGGTCCTCGGCCTGATCTTCGAGCGCGTGTTCATGAGCCGCGTCTATGGCGCGGACGTCTTGATGCAGCTTCTCGTCTGCTACGCCTTCGTGCTGATCTTCGATGATGTCGTGCGGATCATCTGGGGGCCGGAATTCAAATCGATGGGGATGCCGGCCGCATTCCAGGTGATGCCGCTGTTCATCGCCGGCGGCGTGGTGCCGCCTTATTACCTGCTGCTGATCGGTGTCGCGCTCGCCGCCGCGATCGTGCTCGGCATCGGCCTGTCGCGCAGCCGCATCGGCAAGGTGATCCGCGCTGCCGCGCATAATCCCGGCATGGTGTCCGCGCTCGGCATCAACACCGGCCTGATCTATGGCGGCGTGTTCGCGCTCGGTGGCATGCTGGCGGGGCTGGCCGGCGCGCTCGCCGCGCCGGTGCGCTCGCTGACCCCCGGCATGGGATTTTCGGTGCTGATCGAATCCTTCATCGTCACGGTGATCGGCGGCATGGGCTCGATTTTGGGTGCGTTGATCGGGGCGCTGCTGCTCGGCCTGATCCGCTCGTTCGGCTCGCTCGGCTTTCCGCTGTTCACCGAAGGGCTGATGTACCTCTTCATGGTGATCGTGCTGGTCGCAAAGCCCACCGGCCTGTTCGGCAAGGAGGCGGCATGACCGAGCTCGAGGCCGGACGTACGGAGACGCTGGTGCCGGCGCGCGGCGCCACGACCGTCTGGGCCCGCTATCGCGATGTGCTCATCGCGCTGATCGCCTTCGCCGTGCTGGCAAGCTTGCCGCTGTTCACCGGCAGCAAGGCGCTGCTCGATTTCGTCATCCGTTGCTCGGCCTATGGCCTGTTCGCGACCTCGCTCAATCTTCTCGTCGGCTATACCGGCCTGACCTCGTTCGGCCACGGCATGTTCTTTGGCTTGGGCGCCTACAGTTTTGGCCTGATCATGCAGAAGCTTGGCGTGCCGATCCCGATCGCTTTCGTCGCGACGCTGGCGATCACCGGGGTAGTGGCCGCGATCATCGGCGCGATCTGCGTGCGGCTGAAGGAGATCTATTTCGCTTTCGTCACGCTCGCCTTCCAGATGCTGATTCATTCGACCATTCTGTCATGGGCCTCCTTCACCGGCGGCGACCAGGGCCTGCGCGGCGGCATTCCACGCCCCGTCTTCCTCGGCGTCGATCTCTCCAATCACGTCCATCTCTATGTCGCGAGCTGTGCGCTCCTGATCCTCGGCCTGCTCGCGATGCGCCAGATCGCGCAGTCGCCGTTCGGCTACACGCTGCGCATGATCCGCGACAATGCCGCGCGCGCGAGCTTCCTCGGCATCGACGTCTGGCGCGCGAAGCTCACCGTCTTCGTGCTGGCGGCGCTGTTCGCCTCGATGGGCGGCATGGTGATGGCGCTGTTCGTCTCCGGCGCCTATCCGGAATTCGCCTATTGGACGATCTCCGGCGAGGGCATCTTCATCAACATGCTCGGCGGCGTCTCGACCTTCCTCGGCCCGATGGTCGGCACGGTGCTGCTGCTGCTCCTCAACGACACCGTCACGCGGTTTACCGAGTATCATGGCATCGTGCTCGGAATCGTCATCCTGTTCTTCGCGCTGGGTCTGCGCAAAGGCCTTCTGGATTTCGTCGCCGAGTGGTTCGCGCACCGGCGCGAGGCAGGCGAGGGGCGCTAGCCATGCTCGAGATACGCAACCTCGCAAAATCCTTCGGCGGCGTGAAAGCCACCAACGACGTCACGTTCGACTTCCCCGATGGCTCGCTGACCGCCGTGATCGGCCCGAACGGCGCCGGCAAGAGCACCTTCTTCAACCTGATCACCGGCGCGCTGAAGCCCGATGCGGGGCAGGTGCTGCTCGGCGGCGTCGACCTGGCCGGACGCTCGCCGCCGGAGATCGTCCGTCACGGCATCGGCCGCGCCTTCCAGGTCGCCAGCATCTTTCGCTCGCTGACGGTCGAGGAGACCATGCTCGCCGCCGTCAGCGCCGACCAGCGCACCTCCGCGGTGCTGCACAAGCGCTTTCCGCTGCCCGAGACGCGCGACCGCGCCGAACACGTGATGGAGCTCTTGGGCCTCGCCGGCAAGCGCAAGCGCACCGCGGCGACGCTCTCGCATGGCGACCAGAAGCTCCTCGACATTGCCCTGGCATTGGTGCTCGAACCAAAAGTGCTGCTGCTGGACGAGCCGACCGCCGGCATGGGCCCGGAGGAGCGCTGGCGCATGATCGACAAGGTGCGCGAGCTCTGGGAGACACAGAAGATCACCGTCGTGTTCATCGAGCACGACATGGACATCGTGTTCAAGATCGCACCGAAGATCGTCGTGCTCTGCTACGGCCGCATCCTCGCGACCGGCACACCGGACGAGATCCGCAACAATAGTGCCGTGATCGATGCTTATCTCGGCACCGAACATGCGGGAGCCGCCGCATGAGCGCCGCCGTCATCGAAGTCGCTGATCTCGACGTCTACTACGGCACGAGCCAGATCCTGTTCGGCGTCGGCCTGTCGGTGCGACAGGGCGAGACCATGGCGCTGCTTGGGCGCAACGGCGCCGGCAAGTCGACGACCATGAAGGCGATCATGGGACTGGCGCCGCCGCGGCGCGGCAAGGTCAGCCTCCGCGGCGTGGTGATCTCCGGCCTCAAGCCGCACGCGATTGCGCGCGCAGGCCTCGGCTTCGTGCCGGAGGATCGCCAGATCTTTCCGGAGCACACGGTCGAGGACAATCTCGTCATCGGCAAGAAGCGCGGGCCCGACGGCCAGGACGAATGGCCGATCAAGCGGATCTACGAGGTCTTTCCGCTCCTCGAGCCGCTGCGTCATCGAATCGCCGGACGCCTGTCGGGCGGCGAGCAGCAGATGCTCGCGATCGCGCGCACGCTGATGGGCAATCCGGCGCTGCTGCTGCTGGACGAACCGAGCGAGGGGCTTGCCCCAATCATCGTGCAGCGCATCGGCGAGCTGTTGCGGCAGCTTCGCGGCATCGGATCGACCGTACTGATCGCCGAGCAGAACATGCATTTCTGTTTGGGCCTTGCGAGCCACGCCACGGTGATCGACAAGGGCCAGATTGTCTATGCGGCCGGCATCGACGATCTCAAGGCGAACGATACGATCCGGCGCCGCTACCTGGCGCTTTAGCCGGGGCGCGGGGCCCAAGCCGGCGAGAAGAAGAAAACTATCGCCGCGCCTTCTCCGGGCGAAAGGAGTTTTCCCTCCGAGGGGCAAAAAAGCCAATCGCTTCCATTGCCGTTTTGGGCCGAAACGACGACATTTCCGTCAGAATTTGATGGATTGGCCCAGCCATGGAACGCACTGGATTTGAACCCTTCGGCGAGCGCCTGGTGTCCGCGACGGACGCCCAGCCGCAGTCGCGCGCGTCCAAATATCTGCTGCGGGCCGGCACCGGCCTGTTCTGGACGCTGGTTGCCGCCATCGTGTTCGCGCGCGCGGCCTTCTTCGAGCCCGGCGTCTATGACGGCTTCAGCCGCGTCGCCTCGCTCGCCAAGAGCCTGATCTTCTAAGAGAGCCTGATCTTCTGAGGCTCCGTCACGGCCTGAGGACAGAACTTCCCTCGGCCCTGATATGTCGAAAACTTATTTCCCTATTTCCTGCCCCTGCGTATAAATCCTTCTCCTCGGGGAGAGATTTGTGTCGCAGAATCAAGCATCCAGCCCGGTCGACGCCAAGCCGACGACGGCCGTAGGCCGTACCGTTGCGCTGATTCCCGGCATTCTCCTCTGTATCGCCGTGGCCGGCGCTTCGGCTCTGCTGGAGCGGGCGGAACTTGGCTTGTTCGAGCATCCCTATGTCGAAGCGCTGGTGATGGCGATCCTGCTCGGCATGGCCCTGCGCAGCTTCTGGAAGCCTGCGCCGCGCTGGCAGGCCGGCATCGCCTTCAGCGCCAAGCAGCTCCTCGAAGTCGCGGTGATGCTGCTCGGGGCCTCCATCAGCTTTGCGGCGATTGCGGCCTCGGGCATCGCGCTGCTGGCCTCGATCGCAGCGGTGGTAATTGTCGCGCTCTGCGCCTCCTTTGGCCTCAGCCGTCTGCTTGGTCTATCGACGCGGCTGTCGATCCTGATCGCCTGCGGCAACTCGATCTGCGGCAATTCGGCGATCGCGGCCGTCGCGCCGATCATCGGCGCCAACAATGACGAGATCGCGTCCTCGATCTCCTTTACCGCGATCCTCGGCGTGATGATGGTGCTCGGCCTGCCGCTGCTGATCCCGCTGTTGCAACTATCGGCCACGCAGTACGGCATCCTTGCCGGGCTGACCGTCTATGCCGTGCCGCAGGTATTGGCGGCGACGGTGCCGGCCGGTCTCGTCTCTACGCAGATCGGCACGCTGGTGAAGCTGATGCGCGTCCTGATGCTCGGGCCCGTCGTCGTCAGCCTGTCGCTCGTCGCCTCGCGCTGGCAGAGCGGCGCCAAGAAGGCCAATGTCGGCTTCTTCCGCCTCGTGCCCTGGTTCATCCTCGGCTTCCTCGCGCTCGCGACCTTGCGCTCGCTCGAGATCGTGCCGGTGACGGTGGTGGGACCGGTGACGAAGATCACGAGCTTTCTCACCGTGGTGTCGATGGCTGCCCTCGGCCTCGGCGTCGACGTGCGCGTGCTCGCCAATGTCGGGGGACGGGTGACGGCGGCTGTGACGCTGTCGCTGATGCTGCTGCTCGGGATCAGCATCGGATTGGTGCACTGGTTCAAGTAAGATTGAGCTGCGGCCGCGAGCGGCTGGACTTCCACTGCCAGACGTTTATTTGTGTTCGCCAACCAGACTGGCCCGCGACGCCGAGTGAGCGCGGCCGATCGAAGAAACAGCGAGGACGCGGCCATGACGACACTGACTTCCCGGGACCTTCTGCCTGAGGATGGAACGCGGGGGACGCTGGCAGGTCGCGTCTGGCTGCCGCAGGCGAATGGTCCGGCCGTGGTCGCTGTGCGCGGCGACGGCGTCTTCGATGTCACCGCCAGATTTCCGACCATCAGCGCGCTCTGCGAGGAGGACGATCCCGCCAAGGCGCTCAGCGCGACCAAGGGCGAGCGCATCGGCGATCTCGACGCGATCGTGGCCAACACGCCGCCGGATCAGCGCGATCGGCAGAAGCCGTGGCTGCTCGCGCCGGTCGATCTCCAGACGCTGAAGGCCGCCGGTGTCACCTTCGCCATCTCGATGCTGGAGCGCGTCATCGAGGAGCGGGCGAAGGGCAATCCGGCCTCGGCCGAAGCGATCCGGAAAGAAGTGACACGGCTGATCGGAGACGATCTGTCCAAGCTCAAGCCGGGCTCGGACCAGGCGATGCACTTGAAGCAGGTGCTGATCGAGCAGAACGCCTGGAGCCAGTATCTCGAAGTCGGTATCGGCCCCGATGCAGAGGTCTTCACCAAAGCGCCGACGTTGTCTTCGGTTGGCACCGGCATGGATGCCGGGCTGCATCCGAAGTCGACCTGGAACAATCCCGAGCCGGAGCTGGTGCTGTTCGTCTCCAGCCGCGGCAAGATTGTCGGCGGATCGCTCGGCAACGACGTCAATCTGCGCGACTTCGAGGGACGCTCGGCGCTGCTCTTGTCGAAAGCCAAGGACAACAACGCGTCCTGTTCGATCGGGCCGTTGCTGCGCCTGTTCGACGACAGTTTCTCGCTCGACGACGCGCGCAAGCTCGACATCAGCCTCAACGTGAAGGGCCAGGACGGCTTTGTCCTCAACGGCCATTCCTCGATCAGCAAGATCAGCCGTGATCCGACCGATCTCGTCGCGCAGACGATCGGCAAGGTCCATCAATATCCCGATGGCTTCGTGCTGTTCCTCGGCACGATGTTCGCGCCCGTCGAGGATCGCGATGCGCCGGGGCAGGGCTTCACCCACAAGCCCGACGACATCGTCACGATCGCAGCGCCTCAACTCGGCAAGCTCGTCAACCGCATGCGCGGCAGCGACGAGTGCGAGCCCTGGACCTTCGGCATCGGCGCGCTCATGAAGAACCTCGCGCAGCGGAAGCTGATCTAGCGCTGCATCTCTGCGCTAAAGCGAATTTGCAGAAGGCCGTCATGCCCGGGCTTGTCCCGGGCATCCACATTTTTTGTGCCGCGTGGCAAGGCGTGGATGGCCGGGACATAGGTGAGCGGAAGCGACGCCGTCCTTCGGACGGCTATGCCCGGCCATGACGATGTGCCGCCGGCCCGCACGCGTATTTTCTTCATCTCCCCGTTGTATCCACGGAACAAAATCGCGCTGAGCGTGTCATATGACCGCCCATCGCGCTCTCGCGCGCATCCGAGTAAATAGTCAAATAATATGACTATACGGAACCGAACTTCCATGAAATAGTGCCTTCCGTCGCCCTCAAGGGGCGCCCTGCGGGTGCCATGTTACCAAATAGGCGCCCAGGATAAACTTTTGGGAGACACGCCTGATGACCCTTAAAGCCCTCTTTGCGGCAACTGCCACCGGTGCGTTGCTGCTCGCGCTGCCAGCCAGCGCCGCCCAGCTCACCATCGGCTTCTCGCAGATCGGATCGGAATCCGGCTGGCGCGCGGCCGAGACCTCGGTCTCCAAGCAGGAAGCCGCCAAGCGAAAGGTCAATCTCAAGATCGCCGACGCCCAGCAGAAGCAGGAGAACCAGATCAAGGCGATCCGCTCCTTCATCGCGCAGAACGTCGATGCGATCTTCCTTGCGCCCGTGGTCTCGACCGGCTGGGACGCGGTGCTGAAGGAAGCCAAGGAGGCGAAGATCCCGGTCGTGCTGCTCGACCGCGATATCGATCCCTCCGGCAAGGACCTCTATCTCACCGCCGTGACCTCGGACAGCGTGCACGAAGGCGAGGTCGCCGGCGACTGGCTGGCCAAAACCGTCGGCGAGAAGGCCTGCAACATTGTCGAACTGCAGGGGACGGTCGGCGCCAGCGTCGCCACCAATCGCAAGAAGGGCTTTGACACCGCGATCGCCAAGCTTCCGAACCTGAAAGTGGTGCGCAGCCAGACCGGCGACTTCACCCGCGCCAAAGGCAAGGAGGTGATGGAAAGCTTCATCAAGGCTGAAGGCGGCGGCAAGTCGATCTGCGCGGTCTATGCGCACAACGACGACATGATGGTCGGCGCGATCCAGGCGATGAAGGAAGCCGGCCTGAAGCCCGGCAAGGACATCCTCACCGTCTCGATCGACGCGGTTCCCGACATCTTCAAGGCGATGGTCGCCGGCGAAGCCAACGCCACCGTGGAGCTGACGCCGAACATGGCGGGCCCCGCGCTCGATGCCGTCGCGGCCTTCAAGGACAAGGGCACCGTTCCGCAGAAGTGGATCCAAACCGAGTCGAAGCTCTATACCGCCGCCGACGATCCGCAGAAGATCTACGACAGCAAGAAGGGCCTCGGTTACTGAGGCGGGACGCGCCGTCGGGATAAAACATCCGGCGGCGCCCCCTTCGAATCCGCTGTGCGAACGAATAGGCTGGGCGTCCGCGTCATAAGCGGGCCCCGGTGGGAGTGACGTCGCTATGGAGAACAGCCTCGATCCTGCTCCGCCGCTCCTGGAGGTGCGCGGGATCAGCAAGAGTTTTGGTGCGGTGCGCGCGTTGCAGGAGGTCGACTTCACGCTGCGTGCCGGTGAGATCCATGCGTTGCTCGGCGAGAATGGCGCCGGCAAATCCACGCTGATCAAGGTCATCACTGGCGTGTTCCCGCGCGATGGCGGCATCGTCCGGCTCGGTGGCGAAGAGGTTGCGCCGCGCTCGGCCAAGGCGGCGCTTCAGGCCGGCATCGCCACCGTCTACCAAGAGGTCAATCTGCTACCGAACCTTTCGGTGGCACAGAACCTGTTCCTCGACCGCCAGCCGATGCGCTTCGGCATCGTGCGCGAGGCCGAAATGCGGCGGCGCGCGAAAGCACTGCTTGCGGGATTCGGCCTCGATATCGACGTCGCCGCGCCGCTCGGCAGCTATTCCGTCGCCGTGCAGCATGTCACGGCCATCGCGCGCGCCGTCGATCTCTCCGCGCGCGTGCTGATCCTTGACGAGCCGACCGCGAGCCTCGACCGCCACGAGGTCGATATCCTCTTTGGCATCATGCGCCAGCTTGCCGGTCGCGGCATCGGCATCGTTTTCGTCAGCCATTTCCTCGACCAGGTCTACGAGATTTCCGACCGCATCACGGTGCTGCGCAACGGGCGCCTCGTCGGCGAGCGCGAGACCGCATCGCTGCCGCGCCTCGAGCTGATCCGGATGATGCTCGGCCGCGAGCTTGCGGAGACGACCAGTGAGCGAGCGTCGGCAGGTGAGCATAAAGCGCGCGAGGTCTGCGCGAGCTTCGAGAATTACGGCAAGGCCGGCTATGTCGCGCCGTTCAATCTCGAGCTGCGTCATGGCGAGGTCGTTGGTCTCGCCGGCCTGCTCGGATCGGGCCGGACCGAGACGGCGCGGCTGGTGTTCGGCGCCGAACGCGCCGATCGCGGGCAGGCGAAGGTGGAGGGCGCCTCAGTGCGGCTTCAGACACCGCGCGATGGCGTGCGCCTCGGCTTTGGCTATTGCCCTGAGGAGCGCAAGACCGACGGCATCGTCGCCGATCTCACCGTGCGCGAGAACATCGTGCTGGCACTCCAGGCCAAGCGCGGCCTCTATCTGCCGCTGTCGCGCCGTGAGCAGGACGAGATCGCGCGCCGCTACGTCAGGATGCTCGACATCCGCCCGGCCGATCCCGAGCGCCCCGTCGGCCTGTTGTCCGGCGGCAATCAGCAGAAGGTGCTGCTCGCGCGCTGGCTCGCGACCTCGCCGCGGCTCCTGGTGCTGGACGAGCCGACGCGCGGCATCGACGTCGGCGCACATGCCGAGATCATCCGCCTGATCCGCGAGCTCTGCGACGATGGTCTCGCGCTGCTCGTGATCTCCTCCGAGCTCGATGAGATCGTGACCTATTCCGACCGCGTGGTGGTCCTGCGCGACCGCGCCCATGTCGACGAGCTCACGGGCGAGGCGATCGACGTCAGCAACATTCTCGCGGCGATTGCGGCCGACGGTGCCACTGTTGCGCATGAGGGCAGGGCATGACAGCGCTCCTGCCGCGCCGCGGCCTTGCCCAGATCCTTGCGCTGATCGTCATCCTGGCGGTTGATCGCGTCGTCTCGCCGCAATTCTTCGACCTGCGCCTTCAGGACGGGCGGCTGTTCGGCAGCCTGATCGACGTGCTCAATCGCGGCACGCCGGTGGCGCTGCTGTCGCTCGGCATGGTGCTGGTGATCGCGACCCGCGGCATCGATCTGTCGGTCGGTGCGGTCATGGCGATCTCGGGCGCGATCGCGGCGAGCCTCGCCGACAGTCACGGCCTGCCGATCGTGCTCGCGGCTGCGCTCGGCGCGGGTCTTCTCTGCGGCCTCTGGAACGGCTTTCTCGTCAGCGTGCTCGGCATGCAGCCGATCGTGGCGACGCTGATCCTGATGGTGGCGGGGCGCGGCATCGCCCAGCTCATCACCGAAGGCCGTATCGTGACGTTCGGCTCGCAAGACCTGGTCTGGCTCGGCAATGGCGCGGTGCTCGGCCTGCCGGTGCCAGTCGCAATCGCCTTAGGCATGCTGATCCTCACCGGCGCGGTGGTACGCGGCTCGGCGCTCGGGCTCCTGATCGAGGCGACCGGTGGCAATGCGCGGGCGAGCGAGCTTGCCGGCGTCGGCACGCGCGCGATGATCATGGCCGTCTATGTCTGGTGCAGTATCTGCGCCGCGCTCGCCGGCGTGATCGCGGCTGCCGACATCATGGGGGCGGATGCCAACAATGCCGGCCTCTGGCTCGAGCTCGACGCCATCCTCGCGGTGGTGATCGGCGGCACCTCGCTGTTCGGGGGTCGCTTCAGTCTGGTGCTCGCCGTGCTCGGCGCACTGATCATCCAGACTATGAACACGGGCATCCTGCTGTCCGGTTACCCGCCGGAGTTCAATTTGCTGGTCAAGGCGGTGGTGGTGCTCGCGGTACTGCTGCTGCAATCGCCGAAACTGTCGGGCTTTGGCAGCATCGTCGCGCGGCTGCGGAGGACGAAAGCATGAGAGGCCTCCCGCCCGTCCTCATCACGGCGATCGTGCTCGTCGCAGGCTTTGCGCTCTGCGCCGTTCAGTTTCCCAACATTGCCTCGACCCGCGTGGTCGGCAATCTCCTCACTGACAATGCCTTCCTCGGCATCGTTGCGATCGGCATGACCTTCGTCATCGTCTCCGGCGGCATCGATCTCTCGGTCGGTTCGGTGATCGGCTTCACCACCGTGTTCGTTGCGCTCGCGATCGAGCGTTGGGGCGTGACGCCGCTGGTCGCCTTCGTCGCTGTCCTCGCGCTCTCCGCCGCGTTCGGTGCGGCGATGGGCGCCGTCATTCATGTCTTTGATCTGCCGCCTTTCATCGTGACGCTGGCTGGGATGTTCCTGGCCCGCGGTGCAAGCTTTCTGCTCTCGACGGAATCGGTGCCGATCACCGCGCCGATCTACTCGACCGTGTCGGACTTCGCGCTGCGATTGCCCGGCGGCGGGCGGTTGACGGCGATCGCGATCATCATGCTGGTGATCGTGCTCGGCGGCGCGCTGCTGCTGCATCTCACCCGGTTCGGCGCCAATGTCTACGCACTCGGCGGCAGCCGGTCGACCGCGAGCCTGATGGGCGTTGCCGTGGGCAAGATGACGGTGAAGATCTACATGCTGTCGAGCCTCCTTGCAGGGATTGCCGGTATCGTCTTCTCCTTCTACACCAGCGCCGGGTATTCGCTCTCCGCCGTCGGTGTCGAGCTCGACACCATCGCGGCGGTGGTGATCGGCGGCACGCTGCTCACGGGCGGGCAGGGCTCGGTGATCGGCACCTTTCTCGGCGTGCTGATCCAGGGCCTGATCCAGACCTACATCAATTTCGACGGGACGCTGTCGAGCTGGTGGACCAAGATCGCGACCGGCGTGCTGCTGTTCGCGTTCATCGCCTTGCAGCAGGGATTGGTCGCGCTGGCGCGCCGGCCGGTCGCCAGGAGTGCAGGAGCTGCCTCATGACTTCGCGCATCGTGGTGATCCCGACGCGGCGGGCGCATTCCAACCATGCGGAAGTGGCCCGCTCGATCGGTGTCGACATCATCGCCGGCCGCTATGCGGAGGGGACGCGGCTGCCGGGCGATGCTGAGATGATCGCAATGTTCGGCGTATCGCGGCCGGTGCTGCGGGAGAGCGTGAAGACGTTGGTCGCCAAGGGTCTGCTCACCACCAAGGCGCGGGTCGGAACCGTCGTGCGCGAGCGCGGCGCCTGGAACATGTTCGACGCCGACGTGCTGGCCTGGCATCTCGACGCCGGCATCGACAAGCGTTTCCTGAACGACCTCGCCGAAATTCGTCTCGCGGTCGAGCCGCGGGCGGCCATGCTCGCGGCCGCGCAGCGGTCGGAGCAGGACATCGCCGATCTCAGGCGCAGCATGGAGCGCATGCGGATTGAAGCCTCCGATTCCGTCGGCTTTGCCGACGCCGACCTCGCGCTGCACGTCGCGGTGGCGCGCGCATCCGGCAATCTGTTCATGCGCTCGATCGGTCACGTCATCGAGGCCGCTCTGCGCGCCTCGTTCCTCCTGAGCGCGCCGGTCGAGCCGGAAGACCGCGACACCGTGCTGCTCTGGCACCAGAAGATCGTCGATGCGATCGCGGCGGGCGATGCCGACGCCGCCTCGGAGGCGATGATCTTCGTCATTCACAACGGCATGCATCGCCACGAGGGCACGGTGATCGAGACCGCACCGGCCGAGGCGCTGCCATCCGAGGAATCCGGAGAGAGATCGTGACCGAACTTCGTATCGCCATCGTCGGCTTCGGCAAGATCGCGCGTGACCAGCATGTCGGCGCGATCTCGGCCACCCCGGGCGCGACGCTTGCCGCCATCGCGAGCCGCAACGCCTCGCTGCCTGGTCTGCCGCATTTTGCCACCATCGAGGAATTGCTGGAGAAGGGACCGCCGATCGACGCGGTGTCGCTCTGCACCCCGCCGCAGGTCCGGCGCGCCCAGGCCGCCGCGGCGCTCGCCGCCGGCAAGCACGTGATGCTGGAAAAGCCACCCGGCACCGGCGTTGCCGAGCTCGATCCCCTGATCGGGATGGCTGCGGAGGCAAAGCGAACGCTGTTTGCGACCTGGCACTCGCGCTATGCCCCGGCGGTCGAACCGGCGCGGCAATGGCTCGCCGCGCGCCGCATCACCTCCGTCCACATCAGTTGGAAAGAAGACGTGCGCGTTTGGCATCCCGGGCAGGACTGGATCTGGGAACCGGGGGGGCTCGGCGTGTTCGATCCCGGCATCAACGCGCTGTCGATCCTGACCCGCATCCTGCCCAAGCCTGTGTTCGTCACGGCGGCCGAGCTTGCCTTCCCGGCCAACTGCCAGGCGCCGATCGCCGCGAACCTGATGCTGACCGACATCCGCGGCCTGCCGGTTACCGCCGAGTTCGACTTTCGCCAGACCGGACCGCAGAGCTGGGATATCGTCGTGGAAACAGACCAGGGCCGGATGACATTGTCCGGCGGTGGCGCGCGTATGGTCGTCGACGGCAAGGTCATTGCCGAGGCGCCCGATGAGGAATATCGCGGACTCTACCGGCGCTTCGTCGATCTCACAGCGACCGGCGCAAGCGACGTCGACCTGGCGCCGCTTCGTCTCGTCGCCGACGCCTTCCTGCTCGGCAAGCGCACCATCGTCGAACCGTTTGTGGATTGAACATGGCGGCCTCAAAAATCGCAAAAGACGTTTTCGGAGCGCTGCCGGATGGCCGCAACGTCGAACGCATCGTGCTGCGCGGGGCTGGCGGGTTCGAGGCGCGCATCATCACCCACGGCGCGGTGCTGCAGGCGCTGATCGCGCCGGACGCGACGGGCGGTCACGACGACGTCGTGCTCGGCCATGACGCGTTCGCCGGTTATCTCGTCGAACGGAAGTTTTTTGGCGCGACCGTCGGCCGCTATGCCAACCGTATCGCCAAGGGACGTTTTTCGCTTGACGGCGAGACGGTGCAGCTTCCCGTCAACAACGGTCCGAATGCGCTGCATGGCGGCTTGGACGGATTTGATCGGAAGCTCTGGGAGATTGCCGAGATCGACGAGGGCGCGGAGCCCGCGGTCACGCTCACCTATGTCAGCGCGCATGGCGAGGAGAATTATCCCGGACGGCTCGATGTGCGCCTGACCTATCGCGTCACCGGACCGACCGAGCTGTCGCTGAGCATGGAGGCGCGGACGGACCGGCCGACCATCGTCAACCTGACCAATCACAGCTTCTTCAATCTCGAAGGCGCGACGTCGGGCACGCCGATCCTCGACCACCTGCTGACGGTCGCGGCCGAGCATTTTCTCGCGATCGATCCGACCGCAATTCCGCTGCCCGAGCCGCCGCGGGCGGTCGCCGGCACGCCCTTCGACTTTCGCACGGCAAGACCGGTGGGCGAGCGCATCCGCGAGAACGATCAGCAATTGCGCAACGGCAAGGGCTACGATCACACCTACTGCCTTACGCGCGACGGCAAGCTTCGTTTTGCGGCACGGCTGGAGGCCCCTCGCTCGGGGCGTGTCATGGAGCTCTTCACCGATCAGCCCGGTCTTCAGGTCTATTCCGGCAACTATCTCGACGGCACGATTGCGGGGAAGGACGGCAAGCTCTACCGGCAGTCGGACGCCATGTGTCTCGAGCCGCACATCTGGCCGGACGCGCCGAACCGGCCGGATTTTCCGAGCCCGCGCCTTGCGCCGGACGAAGTCTATCGGCATCACACGTTCTATCGGTTTGCTGTGAGGTCGCCATGATGGAACAGGTGCCGACGTCCGTTCTCTCCCCCGAGCCTTGCCATCTCGGCGAAGGGCCGACCTATGATGTGACCACTGACACCGCCTGGTGGTTCGACATCCGCGAAGGGCGGCTGTTCGAGGCGCAGCTCGGGAGCGGCGAGATCCGCGTCCACGCGCTCGGCCGGATGGCGAGCGCACTCGGGCGCATCGATGCCGAACGCCAGTTGGTCGTCGCGGAAGACGGGCTCTACATCCGCCAGATCGCCGACGGCGCAATGACACTGCTTTGTCCGCTCGAAGCCGACAATCCTGCCACGCGCTCCAACGATGCTCGTGTGCACCAGTCCGGCACGTTCTGGATCGGCACCATGGGCCGCAAGGCCGAACCCGGGGCCGGCGCAATCTATGCTTTCCATCGCGGCAAGATCTCGATGCTGTTCCCTCGCATCAGCATCCCCAATTCGATCTGCTTCTCGCCGGATGGCGCCATCGGCTACTTCGCCGACACCGCGCGCGCCGTGCTCTATACCGTTCCGCTCAATCCGGCCACGGGATTGCCGCGCGCCGAGCCCGAGGTGCTGCTGCGCCACACCGGCATCGGCGGGCTCGATGGCTCGGTGTGCGACGCCGAGGGTCAGATCTGGAACGCCTGCTGGGGCGCTGGCCGCATCGACATCTACAGTCCGCAGGGCGAGCGCCTGCGCTCGCTGCACGTGCCGGCAAGGCAGGCGAGCTGTCCCGCCTTCGTCGGGCCCGATCTGTCGCGCCTGCTCGTCACCTCCGCCTGGCAGGACATGGACGCGGCCGCGCGTGCCGCCGATCCGCAAGCTGGCCGCACCTTTCTGCTCGAGGCATCCGCGCGCGGTCGCGCGGAGCCCGACGTCAAGCTCGCATAGGAGATTTCGAACCAGGACACACCGCGTTCTCGACCACACGACAACAGTCTGACACCCAAGGGAGTGAAACATGCAGAAACTGAAGACGACGTTCCTTGCGCTTGCGTTTGCGAGTGCCGCCGCGATGGCCACGGGCACCCCCGCGTCCGCCCAGGACAAGGCGACCGTGGGCATCGCCATGCCGACCAAATCCTCCGCGCGATGGATCGACGACGGCAACAACATGGTCAAGGTGCTGAAGGAGCGCGGCTACAACACCGACCTGCAATATGCCGAGGACGACATTCCGAACCAGCTCTCGCAGGTCGAGAACATGGTGACGAAGGGCGCCAAGGCGCTGGTGATCGCCGCGATCGACGGCACCACGCTCTCCGACGTGCTCAAGCAGGCCAAGGCCAAGGGCATCACCGTGATCGCCTATGACCGCCTGATCCGCGGCACGCCGAATGTCGACTACTACGCGACCTTCGACAATTTCCAGGTCGGGGTGCTCCAGGCGGAGTCGATCGTGCAGGGACTTGGCCTCAAGGAGGGCAAGGGTCCCTTCAACATCGAGCTGTTCGGCGGCTCGCCGGACGACAACAACGCCTACTTCTTCTACAACGGCGCGATGAGTGTGCTGAAGCCGTATATCGACAGCGGCAAGCTTGTCGTCGTCTCCGGCCAGATGGGCATGGACAAGGTCGCGACTCTGCGTTGGGATGGCGCCACCGCGCAGGCCCGCATGGACAATCTGCTCAGCGCCTACTACGGCAACAAGAAGGTCAATGCAGTGCTGTCGCCCTATGACGGCCTCTCGATCGGCATCATCTCGTCGCTCAAGGGCGTCGGCTACGGCAGCGCCGATCAGCCGATGCCGATCATCAGCGGCCAGGACGCCGAAGTGCCCTCGATCAAGGCGATGCTGCGCGGCGATCAGTACTCGACCATCTTCAAGGACACCCGCGACCTCGCCAAGGTGACCGCCGACATGGTCGACGCGGCGCTCGCCGGCAAGCAGGTCACCGTCAACGACACCAAGACCTATGAGAACGGCGCCAAGACGGTGCCGTCCTACCTGCTGAAGCCGGTCGTGGTCTACAAGGACAATTGGGAGAAGATCCTGGTTGACAGCGGCTACTACAAGAAGTCGCAATTCCAGTAGGAGTCACTCTCCTTCTCCCCGCTTGCGGGGAGAGGGTCGGGGTGAGGGGGAGCCTCCGCAAGGGAGGTGGCAAAGGGACTCGCGGAGACTCCCCCTCACCAGAAATCCGCGCGGCGCGCGCATTTCGGCCTCTCC
Organism: Bradyrhizobium sp. Cp5.3; assembly: GCF_000426265.1. Classification (NCBI taxonomy): domain Bacteria; kingdom Pseudomonadati; phylum Pseudomonadota; class Alphaproteobacteria; order Hyphomicrobiales; family Nitrobacteraceae; genus Bradyrhizobium; species Bradyrhizobium sp. Cp5.3. The sequence goes on from NZ_AUFA01000029.1 coordinate 54,337, forward strand.
GCGCGCGGGGAGACGCGAAGTAAGGGACACGACGCAATGACTGCAATGCTGGAAATGCGCAACGTCAGCAAGAGTTTTGCCGGTGTGCAGGCGCTGCGCGACGTCAATTTCTCGGTCGAGGCCGGGCAGATCCATGCCCTCGTCGGCGAGAACGGCGCCGGCAAGTCCACGCTGATGAAGGTGCTGAGCGGGGTCTATCCGCACGGCAGCTACGAGGGCACCATCGTCTTCGACGGTGAGGAACGCCGCTTCCGCGACATCAACGATTCCGAAGCGCTCGGCATCATCATCATCCACCAGGAGCTGGCGCTGATCCCGCTGATGTCGATCGCGGAGAACATCTTCCTGTCGCATCCGCCCTCGAAGCTCGGCGTCATCGATCGCGACGAGGTATACCGGCGCACGCGGGAGCTTCTCGCACAAGTCGGCTTGAGAGAATCGCCCGATACGCTGATCACCGATCTTGGCGTCGGCAAGCAACAGCTCGTCGAAATCGCAAAGGCGCTGTCCAAGCGGGTGCGGATGCTGATCCTGGACGAGCCGACCGCGAGCCTCAACGAAGCCGATAGTGCGGCGCTGCTGGAGCGCCTGATGCAATTCCGGGAGCAGGGCATCGGTTCGATCCTGATCTCGCACAAGCTGAACGAGGTCGCCCGCGTCGCCGACCACATCACCGTCCTGCGTGACGGCCGCACCGTCGACAGTATCGATTGCCGCGCCGAACCGGTCGAGGAAGACCGCATCATTCGCAGCATGGTCAACCGCGATCTCGCCCATCGATTTCCCGAGCGCAGCGCGACGATCGGCGAGCCCGTGCTCGAGGTCTCGAACTGGTCGGTCTACCATCCGATCCATCCCGAACGGCAGGTGATCAAGAACGTCGGTTTCAGCGTCAAGCGTGGCGAGGTCGTGGGCATCGCCGGGCTGATGGGCGCGGGCCGCACAGAGTTCGCCATGAGCCTGTTCGGCCGTTCCTGGGGCACCAATGTCAGTGGTAGTCTCCGGCTCGAGGGCGGGGAGATGGTGTTGCCGAGCGTGGCGGCCGCGATCGACGCCGGCCTTGCCTATGTCACCGAGGACCGTAAGCAGCTCGGGCTGATCCTTGCCGACGACGTGCGCAAGAACATCACGCTGGCAAGCCTCGATCAGGTCGCGCCCGGCCGGGTGATCGACGATATCGCCGAGCTGAAGGTCGCCAGCGACTATCGGAACCGGATGCGGATCCGCTGCTCCGACGTCTACCAGGAGACCGGCCAGCTCTCCGGCGGCAACCAGCAGAAGGTCGTGCTGTCGAAATGGCTGATGACCGACCCCAAGGTACTGATCCTGGACGAGCCGACCAGGGGCATCGACGTCGGTGCGAAGTACGAGATTTACTGTATCATCAACGAGCTCGCGGAAGCCGGGCGTGGCGTCGTGGTGATCTCCTCGGAAATGCCCGAGTTGCTCGGCATCTGCGATCGCATCTGCGTCATGAACGACGGTGCTTTCGTCGGCGAGTTTCCGGCAACCGAGGCGACGCAGGAGAAGATCATGCGCGCCATCATGCGCAACGACAGAAACTATGAGAGCGGCGAGCCTGAGGCCGCGGAGATGGGAGGATCGCAGCCATGACCGACAAGACGGTTTCGCTGCCCGAGGAGCGCCGGCACGGCAGTTTCATCAAGAACAACTTACGCAACTACGGCATGCTGATATCGCTGGTTGCGATCATGCTGTTCTTCCAGGTCGTCACCGGCGGAACGCTGCTCCAGCCGCTCAACCTGACCAACCTCGTGCTGCAGAACAGCTACATCGTCATCATGGCGCTGGGCATGCTGCTGGTGATCGTGACCGGCCATATCGACCTCTCGGTCGGCTCGGTCGCAGGCTTCATCGGCGCCGTGGCCGCCGTGCTCATGGTGACGTACAAGGTGGACTACACGCTCGCCTTCATCGCCTGCCTTCTGGTCGGCGCTGCCATCGGCGCCGCTCAGGGCTATTGGGTGGCTTACTTCAAGATACCGTCCTTCATCGTGACGCTGGCCGGCATGCTCGTGTTCAAGGGCCTTGCGCTGGCGGTGTTGCAGGGCCAGTCGCTCGGGCCGTTCCCGCCGACCTTCCAGAAGCTGTCGTCGGGCTTCATCCCGGAACTTCTGCCCGAGACCGGCACGCTGCATCCGACTTCGATGCTGATCGGTGCGGTGCTGGCCCTGGCGCTGGTCTATGCCAGCGCCAAGAGCCGCTCGCGCGAGCAGTCGCATGGCATCGAGGTCGAGCCTTACGCGTTCTTCCTCGGCAAGAGCGTCGTGCTCGCCTGTGCCGTGCTCTATTTCACCTATCTGATCGCGACCTATCGCGGCCTGCCGAACGTGCTGGTGATCATGAGCGCCCTGATCGCGCTCTACGGCTTCGTCACCCGTCGCACCGTGATCGGGCGCCAGATCTATGCCGTCGGCGGCAATGCCAAGGCGGCAAAGCTGTCGGGCATCAAGACCGAACGGCTGACCTTCTTCACCTTCGTCAACATGGGCGTGCTTGCCGCGCTTGCCGGCCTGGTCTTCGCCGCGCGTCTCAACACCGCGACCCCGAAGGCAGGCCTCGGCTTCGAGCTCGACGTCATCGCCGCCTGCTTCATCGGCGGTGCCTCGGCCTATGGCGGGGTGGGGCGCGTCGGCGGTGCCGTGGTCGGCGCCATGATCATGGGCGTGATGAACAACGGCATGTCGATCCTCGGCATCGGCATCGACTACCAGCAGGTCATCAAGGGCCTGGTGCTGCTCGGGGCCGTCTGCATCGACGTGTATAATCAGCGGCGGTGAGGGCAAGGACTCACGCAGGGTGGGCGGAGGCGACAAAACGCCGTGCCCACCATCTTTCGCCGGCCAACCGGTCGACACATTTTCGCCTTCGAACGCGCAGAGCGTCTCGGAACGAGACGGAACCACGTCGGCGTGTACCATTGATCTAGATCAACCAACAGGCAAGTCCGTGCTAATTTCATGCGGCTGACGCAAGGGATCGCGGGGAACTTGAGTGACGAGTACACTGAGATCATCGCCGGCTTCGGAGGTGATGCTGGTCTCGACATTGCCGGCGTTGCAACTGATCTACGATACCGCCCCGATCGGGCTTGCCTGTCTGTCGCCGGACTGCCGATACCTCCTGATCAACCAGCGTCTCACCGAAATCTGCGGCATATCCGTCGAGGGTCATCTCGGGCACTCCGTCAGGGACTGCGTGCCGGCCCTGGCGGATTCCGTCGAAGAGATCGTGCGCTCGATCATGAAGACCGGCGACCCCGTCATCGGCATCGAGGTCGCGGGGCAGCGGGCCGATCAGGTCGAGGAGCGCTCCTGGGTCACCTATTGGCATCCGCTGCGAATGCCCAATGGTGAAGTCGTTGCGGTCAACGTCGCGGCCGAGGAGATTACCGAACGCAAGCGCGCCGAACGGGAGATCCGCAGTGCCAAGGATGCCGCCGAGAGGGCTCTTCGCCATTTGCGCGACATCCAGGACTCCTTGATCGAGGCGGAAAAACTTGCTGCGCTCGGGCGGATGGTTGCGGGTGTCGCCCACGAGATCAACACGCCGCTCGGCAGCAGCCTGACGGTTGCCTCGACGCTCCAGCGCAAGGCCGAGCAGTTCGCGGCAGAAGTCGCGCGGGGCAGTCTCAAGCGTTCAACCCTGACCGGGTTTCTGGAGCTGGTCAGCGATGCTTCTGCGCAGCTCGTCACAAATCTCGGCCGGGCGGCCGAGCGCGTTCAATCCTTCAAGCAGGTGGCGGCCGACCAAACCGAATCCTATCGACGGCACTTTGACGCTGGCGAGCTGACGGGCCAGGTTCTCTCTCAATTCGAGCGGCAGCTGCGAACGCACGACATCGCGCTCAGCTTCCGCTGCGAGTCTGATCTTGCCATGGACAGTTACCCCGGGCCCTTCGGTCAGGTCCTGACCAATCTCGCCGTCAATTCGATGACGCATGCCTTTTCCGGCGGCCGTACCGGGAGCATCAATGTCTCGTTGCGCGCGGCTGACCGCGAACATGTCGAGCTCCTGTTCGCCGACGACGGCTGTGGCATGGCTCCGGACGTAGAGCGGCGAGCCTTCGATCCGTTCTTCACGACGCGCCGGCATGACGGGGCGAGCGGCCTCGGGCTGCATATCGTCCACAGCATCGTCGTGGATCGATTGGGCGGACAGCTCCGTCTCGAGAGCCAGCCCGGCGCGGGCACCTCGTTTCAACTCATCTTGCCGAGAGTGGCCCCCGATCGACGCGCGGGTGACATCGACGATTGATCGCGACCTGCGCTTGAGCGCTTATCTTCAGGATTGCAGCACGGGAACCAGCCCGTAGCGGAGCATCGTTTCCTTCAGCTTTGCCGGGTCGGGCGTACCGGACAAGAGCAGAGCCGCCATTTCCTTGAAGTATCGTGGGCCAAGCACGCCCGGGCTGAGGATGCACAGGCAGGTCGCCGGGCGGGGCGAACGGTTGGTGAAGCCGTGCACCGCGCCGCGCTTGATAAACACGGTTTCGCCCGGGGCCACGTCGATGTCGTTTCCATCGATCCGCCAGGTCGAAATCCCGCTCAGTCCGTAGATCGTCTCGTCCCAGCGGTCGTGATAATGCGGGATCGGCATGCGGGCGTTCGGCTGGAGCGTCATCTCGAACAGATCGAGGCTGCCGGCGGTGTCGTCCTTCGTCTGCAGAAAGGTCAGCTGCACGGCGCCAAGATTGATGATCTCTGGCATGGCGAACTCGTGGGGTAGAGGGCGATCACCAATACTAGCGCGCTGCGGCCATAAGCCAAAGGGCTCTCTCATAGGGGGCGGCAGCGGACGCCTAGCTCATCCTGCGATCATTGCGTCGTGAAGAGCACCACCGCGATTGCGACGGACAGGCCGACCGCGGATACGGTTGCCACGGTCGACAGCACGCCCATTCTCCTGAGTGCCACCGCGAACAGGATGATGATGGGGGTGGCGGTCACCAGCCCGAATTGTGCTTCGCTCATGATCGTCGTCCGCCGTTCCCTGGAACTTCGAGGCTGAGACCGTTCCTACGGCCGGGCCGCCGATCGGACGTTGCGCCGGGGCAAACAACTTCATCTCGGCTGCCTTGTTTGTCGGGGATCAAATCCGGATTGGGACGTGTGGGCTAAGGCTGACCGGTGTCCTGATCCGGAGAGCAGATGTCGACAGCTGATTGCGAACAACAGGAAGCCGGCTGGGGCATCTTGGAAGATCTCCCCGGCGATCCCATGATCTGGGTGCTGATCTTCAGCGAGCTTGCCGCCTTCGGTTTGTTCCTCGGCGCCTTCGTGGTCGCTCGGCTGATCCATCCTGCGCTGTTCGCGGCAGGGCAGGCGGCCCTTGATTCTCGCCTTGCCGGACTCAATACGGTCGTCCTGGTGACAAGCGGCTGGGCAGCCGCGCGCGGCACGGCTGCCGCACGCCTAGGCAAGAAGCGGGTTTCGCGCGGCTGGCTCGTGGGGGCGATGGCGCTCGGCGGGCTCTTCGTGGCGATCAAGCTCGTGGAATATGGCGGAGAGATCGGCAGCGGCATTGGCCTGGAAACCAGCACGTTCTTCACGCTGTACTTTCTCCTGACCGGCTTTCACCTCCTGCATGTCTGCCTCGGCATCGTCATCCTTGCCGTGGTCTGCCGCCGCGCGGAGGTGGTCGGCGTCGAAACCGGATCCGCGTTCTGGCACATGGTCGATCTGATCTGGATCGTCATGTTCCCGCTTCTCTATCTGGTGCGATGATGCCCGACCGTCTCGACATGACGTGGATCGTGCTGATCGGCCTCGCGCTCGCGACCATTTTGGTGCCATCGCTCGTGCCGCGGCCGTTGCTCGCCAACGCTCTGCTGCTTGCCCTCGCAGCCATGAAGGGGCGGCGGATCGTGCTCGATTATCTCGATCTGCGCGCTGCGCCGGCGCTGTGGCGCGGCCTCGTGACTGCGTGGATCGTCATCCTCGTTCTGTTGGCATGGCTCGGCTCCGCCGCCGTCGCCTTGATCTGACGACGAGCGCGCCATCGTCGCACTCATTGCGCCCAGACAAAGAACCGGCCGTGCCGACCGGCAATAAAAACCATCATCGTTCTCTCGGACTCAAATCGGAAAGGATTGGCAATGGCTGAACGCCTGACCAAGTCGGCGGCACGAAACGTCTTCTACGGCGGATCGGCCTTTTTCTTCGCCATCTTCATAGGGCTGACGGCGCACAGCCACTACTACATGGTCACGAGCTCGACCGACGCGCCGACGCTGACGGCGTCGGTCGCGCGCGGAAAGCATGTCTGGGAGAGGAACTCCTGCATCAACTGCCATACCCTGCTCGGCGAGGGCGCCTATTTCGCGCCCGAAGTCGGCAATGTCTGGGATCGCTGGGGCGGCAAGGAGGATCCCGACGGTGCGCGTGAGACGCTGAAGGCCTGGATGCAGGCGCAGCCGTCCGGTGCGCAGGGCCGGCGGCAGATGCCGCAGTTCAATCTCACCGACCAGGAGCTCAATGATCTCGCCGACTTCCTGCAGTGGACGAGCACGATCAAGCGCCAGAACTGGCCGCCGAACAAGGCCGGCTGAGCACCCGCGACCAGATCTCAAGACAGAGAGCACTTCGATGAAATATCAGACCCAGAAAGTCGCGATGCTGTATTTCTACGGCGCGCTGACGTTGTTCCTCGCCCAGGTCGCCTTCGGCCTCCTCGCCGGGACCATCTACGTCCTGCCCAACACCCTGTCGGTCCTCCTGCCGTTCAACATCGTCAGGATGATCCACACCAACGCGCTGATCGTGTGGTCCCTGATCGGCTTCATGGGCGCGACCTACTACCTGCTGCCGGAGGAAACCGAGAACGAGCTGTTCAGCCCGTTGCTGGCAAAGATCCAGTTCTGGATGTTCTTTGGCGCAGCCGGTATCGCCGTGGTCGGCTATCTCTTCCACTACCACGAGGGCCGCGAGTTCCTCGAGCAGCCCTTCATCATCAAGGTCGGCATCGTCGTCGTCTGCCTGATGTTCCTGTTCAACGTGACGATGACGGCGCTCAAGGGACGCAAGACCACGGTCACGAATATTCTGCTGTTCGGCCTGTGGGGCGTCGCGATCTTCTTCCTGTTCGCCTTCTACAACCCGGCCAATCTCGCCGTCGACAAGATGTACTGGTGGTACGTCGTTCACCTCTGGGTCGAAGGCGTCTGGGAGCTGATCATGGCGTCCGTGCTCGCCTTCCTGATGATCAAGCTCAACGGCATCGACCGCGAGGTGGTCGAGAAGTGGCTCTACGTCATCATCGGGCTCGCGCTGTTCTCCGGCATTCTCGGCACCGGCCATCACTTCTACTGGATCGGCGCCCCCGGCTACTGGCAGTGGATCGGCTCGCTGTTCTCGACGCTTGAGGTCGCACCGTTCTTCACCATGGTGATCTTCACCGTGCAGATGACCTGGAAGGCGGGACGCAAGCATCCGAACCGCGCGGCTCTGCTGTGGTCGGTCGGCTGTTCGGTGATGGCGTTCCTCGGCGCCGGCGTCTGGGGCTTCCTGCACACGCTGTCCTCCGTGAACTACTACACCCACGGCACGCAGGTGACGGCCGCGCATGGACATCTCGCCTTCTTCGGCGCGTATGTGATGCTGAATCTCGCGGTGATGGCCTATGCGATCCCGCAGCTGAAGGGACGTGCGCCCTATAACCAGTGGCTCAGCATGACGAGCTTCTGGATCATGTGCACGGCCATGATGACCATGACTTTTGCGCTGACCTTCGCCGGCGTGATCCAGGTCCATCTCCAGCGCGTGCTCGGCCAGAGCTACATGGACGTGCAGGACCAGCTCGCGACGTTCTACTGGGTCCGCCTCGGCTCCGGCGTGTTCGTCGCGATCGCCGCTCTGATGTTCGTCTGGGCGGTGCTGGTGCCCGGCCGCGAGAAGCAGGCGGCCATCCCCGCCGCGCTGCAACCCGCCGAATAGGCGCGAGGCGGCCGCGCAGACCATTGCGCGGCCGTCTTCTCAGGAATTCCGGAGACTGATCATGAAATCTGCACTTCACGCCGTGATGGCGCCAGCACCCGAGCTTCCGGCCTATGCCGCAAGCGGCAACGAATGCGCGCTGTTCGAGCATGCGTGGCGGCATCGCCTGCCGGTTCTTTTGAAGGGGCCGACCGGGTGCGGCAAGACGCGCTTCGTCGCGCACATGGCGGCGCGGCTGGGCTTGCCGCTCCACACCGTCGCCTGCCACGACGATCTCACCGCCGCCGATCTCACCGGCCGCTATCTGCTGAGGGGCGGTGATACCGTGTGGACCGATGGTCCCTTGACGCGCGCGGTGCGGGAGGGCGGCATCTGCTATCTCGACGAGGTGGTGGAGGCGCGCAAGGACGTGACCGTCGTCCTGCATCCGCTCACCGACGACCGCCGCATCCTGCCGCTGGAGCGCACCGGCGAGGAACTCGCGGCGCCCGCGGGCTTCATGCTCGTGGTCTCCTACAATCCCGGCTACCAGACGCTGCTCAAGGCGCTGAAGCCGTCGACGCGGCAGCGCTTCGTCGCCATCGAGTTCGGCTTCCTGCCGCCGGAGCAGGAGGTCGCGGTGGTGGCGGCCGAGAGCGGCCTCGCAGCGGAGCGCGTGCGGCCGCTGGTCGTGCTTGCCGGTCGTCTGCGGGCACTGAAGGGGCATGACCTGGAGGAGGGCGTCTCGACGCGTCTCGTCGTCTATTGCGCGACGCTGATCGCGGCCGGCGTCTCGATTGCCGACGCTGTGCTTGCGGGCATGATCGAGCCGCTGACCGATGATGCCGACGTCAAGGCGGCGCTGCTCGACGTTGCGCGCGCCGTGATCTCCTGAGGTGGGCGATGCTCGATTTCCTCGAGCTTGAAGAAACCGTCGGTCGCGCCTGGCATCGCCTGGTCGGCGGCACCGCGAGCTATCCGGTCCATGCCGAGCATGCGGTAACGCTTGCGGACGTCCGCCCACGGATCGCGGTGATGTTCCGCGCGCTCGGCGGCGAGGGCGGCGTCCAGATCGCCAGCGCCAGTGCCCGCCGCGCGGGGCATCGGCTCGGATGGCGCCAGCGCATCGGGCTCGGCGACGAACGCATCGAGCAGCCGGGGCGCGATGCCGTGTCCATCTTCCTGCCGGACCGGATCGCGATCTTCGCCGATCGCGCGCTGAACGCTGCGCTGTACCGATGGCTCGCCGCGTGGTTCGCATTCGCTCCGGCCGAAGCGATCGAGGAAGTCGATCCGTTGCGGCGCGATCTCCTGATGTTGCGGCGGGCCAGCGAGATTGCGGTCCTTGTGCTGACGGAATGCCCGGGCCTGTTCGACGATTACGCACGGCTCGCCGCAGCAACGGCCATGGCCCGGCCGCGCCGACCATTGCCGCGCATCGAACAGGAGATGGAGCAGATCGTGCTCGCCCTGCTTGGCGCTGATGCGCCGCCGGCAGGCAAGCTATGGCCGGCCATGATGGGGACGGGGTCACTGCCGGAGAGGGCGCCGCCGGGATATCGCGCCATCCTGCCATGTCCGCTGTGGGGCGATTGCTGGACGCGCGACCTCGCGCCGGCGGGGATGTGCGACGACGAGGCTGGCGATAGCGCGGCGGCCGCGCCGTCGGATGACCGCAAACGCTTCGCGGTCCGCGAGGGCGACGATGGTGCCAACCGCCGCGATCCTTTCGTGCTCAACCGCTTCGAGAAGATTCTGGCGATGGCCGAGATGGTCAATGTCGACCGTCCCGCCGACGACAGTGAGGATGAGGACGCGCAGAAGGCGGCCGACGATCTCGACGAGATGACGCTCGGACGCCGGAGCGGCAAGCCCGCAACCAGGCTCAAATTCGATCTCGACCTGCCGCCGGAGGCCATTGATGCTTCGCGGCTCGCTGCGGGCCTGACCTATCCGGAATGGGATTATCGCAGCGGAACCTATCTGCCGGATCATTGCCGCGTGCTCGCGGGCGATGCGTCCGAGACCGGCGAGAGCTGGCTGCCGGATGAGAGCATGCGCCGTCACATCCGCCAGGTGCGGCGGAGGTTCGAGGTGTTGCGACCGCGTCACGAGCTGATGCGGGCGCAGGCGGACGGACACGAGCTCGATCTCGACGCGCTGGTGCGCGCACGCTGCGATCTGTGGGCCGGCAGCGGCGGGCTCGATCGCGTTCATCTGGCGATGCGGCCCCAGGGCCACGATCTCGCCGTCACCCTGCTGGTCGACGTCTCGCTCTCGACCGATGCGTGGGTCGATAATCACCGCGTGCTGGATGTCGAGAAGGAGGCGCTGCTGGTGCTCGCCCATGGGCTCTCGGCCTGTGGCGATCACCACAGCATCCTGACCTTCACCTCGCGCCGTCGGTCCTGGGTGCGGTTAGAGACCATCAAGGCCTTCGGCGAGCCGATGAGCGGGACGGTGGAGCGCCGGATCGGCGCGCTGAAGCCCGGCTATTACACGAGGATCGGCGCGGCGGTGCGTCACGCCTCGGCCGAGCTCGCGCGGCAGCCCCAGCGCAAGAAGCTGCTCCTGGTTCTGACCGACGGCAAGCCCAACGATGTCGATCATTACGAGGGACGCTTTGCCATCGAGGACACCCGCAAATCCGTGCAGGAGGCGCGGCGGCTCGGCATCGCCGTGTTCGGCGTGACGATCGATGCGACGGCGCAGTGCTATTTTCCGACGCTGTTCGGGCGCGGCGGCTATGCGATCGTCGGTAACATCCGCCGCTTGCCCGCCGCGCTGCCGGCGATTTACCGTCAGGTGGCGCATTAAGGCGCGGATAAGCCCGCGACGACGTGCCCCGGTGAGCTATTGCCCATCGTTTGGGTATATGATCGAATGGCCGGATGGAAAACGGCCGGCCGAAGCCCGATTTGATCATCTTCGACTGCGACGGCGTGCTCGTCGACAGCGAACTCTTGAGTTGCCGATGTCTGTCCGACGTGCTGGCCGAATTCGGCATCGCACTCAGCGAGGAGCAGGCGCTCGAGCTGTTTCTTGGACGCAGCACGAAGGCGATCGCGCAGCACTACGGTGATCTCGGGCAGATCATTCCGGAGGGATTTTGGCCGCGGCTGAAGTCGCGCGTCCTGAAGACGTTTACCGCTTCGCTCGCGCCGATCCCGGGGGTGAGGGCCGTGGTGTCCGAACTGACGGCGCCGTTTTGCGTGGCGTCGTCGAGCGACATCGACCGCGTCTCGCTCTCGCTCGATGTCACCGGCCTCCGGCCGCATTTCGACGACCGCCTCTATACCGCGCAGATGGTGAAGCACGGCAAACCGGCGCCCGACCTCTTCCTTCACGCGGCGGCGAGAATGAAAACCGATCCGGCGCGCACGCTGGTGATCGAGGACAGCGTCAGCGGCGTGCAGGCGGCGAAGGCCGCCGGCATGACCGTCTGGGGATTTGTCGGCGGCAGCCATTATCGCGGCCGTGATGGCCGGGCTATATTGTCCGCTGCCGGGGCTGATCGGGTCTTCGCGCACATGACCGATTTCTGGAAGGACGTCTGACGCCTGCCATGGCCGCCGAGAATGAAAAATCCAGGCTCGATGACGCCGCGCGCGCGGGCTGGCTCTATTTCATCGCCGGCCATACGCAGGACGAGATCGCAAAAATGCTCCAGGTCTCGCGTGCGTCGGCGCAGCGGCTGGTCTCGCTGTGCCTCGCGGAACGGCTCATCACCTTCCGTCTCGAACATCCCATTGCCGCCTGCATGGAGTTGGCGGCGCGGTTGAAGGAGCGGTTCGACCTCGCCCATTGCGAGGTAGTGCCGGCCGATCCCGCCGCGCCGCAGGCAACGGCAGGAATCGCTGAACGCTGCGCCAATTTGCTGGACGCAACGCTGCGCTCGGAAACGCCAGTCATCGTCGCGCTCGGCACCGGGCGCGCGGTGCGCGCCGCGGTCGAGCGCGTCACGCCGATCGACCGGCCCAATCACCAGATCGTCTCGCTGGTCGGCAACATCTCGGCGGATGGCTCAGCGAGCTTCTACGACACCGTCGGCCGGCTCGCCGATCGCACCGGCGCGCGGCACTATCCGATGCCGCTGCCGTTCCTGATGTCGTCGGAGGACGAGCGCAACAAGATGGTCCGCATCGAGCCGATCGCGAAGGTCAAGGCGATCGCGGCCAAGGCCGACATGCGTCTCGTCGGCATCGGCCAGATGGACCAGAAGGCGCAGGTCCATGTCGACGGCTTCGTCACCCGCGACGAATTGTTCGAGATGATGCGGCTCGGCGCCATCGGCGAAATCACCGGCTGGGCGTATGACGCCAAGGGTCGCCTGCTGAAGGCCGGCACCAACAAGCGCCTGACCAGCATTCCTCCCGACGTGCCGGCCAAAACCTCGACGATCGGCGCCGCGGTCGGCACGGCAAAAGTTCCCGCGATCGCGGCCGCGCTGAACGGACGCCTGATCAACGGCCTGATCACCGACGAAGCGACGGCACGGGCGATCCTGGAGCGCTAGGCCGCTCTAGCCTCAGCGGGATTCGGCTTCCTCTCCCGCTTGCGGGAGAGGGGTGGGGAGAGGGTCTCTCCACTGGCAAGACTCCCCGAGAGGAGAAAGCCCTCACCCGCATCGCATCTTTCGATGCGATGCGACCTCTCCCGCAAGCGGGAGAGGTGGGGCAAGCCGCCGCCTGTTTGAAACAACTCCCATCCCTCCCGCACTGCAGCACTCATAAGTTGCGGGATCGCTCGTGCGCCTGCTTGACAAGCTCCCGCCTTGGGCTGAACATACGCCCAACGCGTGGGCATATGCTCAAAGCGCGAGCTAGGGAGGTCATCGTGAAAAACGTCCTCGGCGCCGTCTGCGGCGCGTCTTGCCTGTTGCTGGCCGTCCCCGCGATGGCCGAAACCGCCCTGACGATCGCCACCGTGAACAACGGCGACATGATCCGCATGCAGGGGCTGACCAGCGACTTCACCGCGAAGAACCCCGACATATCAGTCAAATGGGTGACGCTGGAGGAGAACGTGCTGCGCCAGCGCGTCACCACCGACATCGCAACCAAGGGCGGCCAGTTCGACGTGCTGACCATCGGCACCTATGAGGTGCCGATCTGGGCCAAGAAGGGATGGCTGGTGCCGCTGGCCAATCTCGGCGCCGATTACGACGTCGCCGACCTCCTGCCGAAGATCCGGGATGCGGTCTCCGTCGACGGCAAGCTCTTTGCCGCGCCGTTCTACGGCGAGAGCTCGATGGTGATGTATCGCACCGACCTGTTCGAGAAGGCTGGCCTCAAGATGCCCGAAAGCCCGACCTGGGATTTCGTCATCGACGCGGCCAAGAAGCTCACCGACAAGAGCGCCGGCATCTACGGCATCTGCCTGCGCGGCAAGGCCGGCTGGGGCGAGAACATGGCCTTCCTCTCGGCCATGGCCAATTCCTACGGTGCACGCTGGTTCGACGAGAAGTGGGAGCCGCAGTTCAACACGCCGGAATGGAAGAAGACGCTGGTGACCTATGTCGACCTGATGAAGCAGGCCGGCCCTCCCGGCGCGAGCTCGAACGGCTTCAACGAGAATCTGGCGCTGTTCAACGCCGGCAAGTGCGCGATGTGGATCGACGCCACGGTCGCGGCGTCCTTCGTCACCAATCCGAAGGATTCCAAGGTCGCCGACAAGGTCGGCTTCGCGCTGGCGCCCAACACCGGGCTCGGCAAGAACGCCAACTGGCTGTGGGCCTGGAACCTTGCGATCCCCGCCGGCTCCAAGAAGACCGAAGCCGCCGAGAAGTTCATCGCCTGGGCCACCAGCAAGGACTATACCAAGCTCGTGGCGTCGAAGGATGGCTGGGCCAACGTGCCGCCGGGCACGCGGACCTCGCTCTACCAGAATCCCGAGTACGTGAAGGTCGCGCCGTTCGCCAAGCTGACACTGGCCTCGATCGATGCTGCCGATCCGAACAAGCCGACCGTGAAGCCCGTGCCTTATGTCGGGGTACAATACGCCGCGATCCCCGAATTCCAGGGCATCGGTACGCAAGTGGGCCAGCAATTCTCGGCCGCCCTTGCCGGATCGACGACCGTCGATGCGGCGCTCTCCGCCGCGCAATCCTCGACCGAGCGCGAGATGAAGCGCGCCGGCTACATCAAGTGAACCCGAGCTCTCCCTCCTGAGCTCAAACTAGCGGCCATCCACCACCTCCAGCCCCGGATGGATGGCCGCCTTCTTCCCGCCCGAGGAGAAGCGTTGATGGCAACCCGGCAGACGCAGTTTCTTGCGCGCTCGCTCCTGACGCCGGCTGTCGGGCTCTTGTTCATCTGGATGATCGTCCCGCTCGCGCTGACGATCTATTTCTCGACGCTGCGTTACAGCCTGCTCGATCCCGGCTCCGAAGCGTTCGTCGGGCTGGACAATTTTCGCTACTTCCTCACCGACCCCGCCTTTCTCGCCTCGCTCCAGAACACGCTGGTGCTGGTCGGCTCGGTGCTGGCGCTGACGGTCCTGCTCGGTATCCCCCTGGCGCTGCTGCTCGATCAGCCCGTGATCGGCCGCAACATCGTGCGGCTGATGGTGATCGCGCCGTTCTTCGTGATGCCGACGGTGAGCGCGCTGGTCTGGAAGAACCTGCTGATGCATCCGGTGTCCGGGCTGTTCGCTTGGCTCGCCTCTCTGGTCGGCCTGACGCCGATCGACTGGTTCAACGACGTGCCGCTGTTCTCGGTGATCCTGATCGTCGCATGGCAATGGCTGCCGTTCGCAACGCTGATCCTGCTGACGGCGCTGCAATCGCTGGACGAGGAGCAGAAGGAGGCCGCCGAGATGGACGGCGCCAGCGCGGTCTCGACCTTCATCTACATCACGCTGCCGCATCTGGCGCGTCCCATCACGGTGGTGATCCTGATCGAGACCATCTTCCTGCTCACCGTGTTCGCGGAGATCTTCGTCACCACCGGCGGCGGCCCGGGTCTGCAGACCACCAACATCGCATTCCTGATCTATTCGCAGGCGCTGATCCAGTTCGACGTCGGCAGCGCCTCCGCAGGCGGCCTCGTCGCGGTGGCGATCGCCAACATCGTCGCCTTCTTCCTCGTCCGCATCGTCGGCCGGAACCTGGAGGCCTGAGACATGGCACGGATGGCAACGACACGGCGGGTGGCGGTATCGACGATCGCCGCATGGCTGTGCGGCTTCCTGATCTTCTTCCCGATCCTGTGGATGGTGCTGGCGAGCTTCAAGACGGAGCTCGAGGCCTTTGCGGTTCCGCCGTCCTTCCTGTTCTTCCACTGGACCACGGAAAACTATGCGACCGTGCAGGAGCGCAGCGACTATTTCCACCACGCGCTGAACTCGATCATCATTGCCGGCGGCTCGACGCTGATCGCGCTGCTGATCGCGATCCCTGCGGCCTGGTCGATGGCGTTCTCGCCGACCAAGCGCACCAAGGACATCCTGCTCTGGATGCTCTCGACCAAGATGATGCCGCCGGTCGGCGTGCTGGTGCCGATCTACCTGATCTTCAAGACCGTCGGCCTGCTCGATTCCCGCATCGGCCTCGTCTTCATCCTGTGCCTCGGCAATCTGCCGATCGTGATCTGGATGCTCTTCACCTATTTCAAGGAGATCCCGCGCGACATCCTGGAAGCCGCGCGCATGGACGGCGCCACCGTCGGCCGCGAACTCGTCTATGTGCTGACGCCGATGGCGATCCCGGGCCTCGCCTCGACGCTCCTGCTCAACCTGATCCTCGCCTGGAACGAGGCGTTCTGGACCTTGAACCTGTCGACCTCGAATGCCGCGCCGCTCACCGTGTTCATCGCCTCCTATTCGAGTCCGGAAGGGCTGTTCTGGGCGAAATTGTCGGCGGCCTCGACGCTGGCGATCGCGCCCATTCTCGTCCTCGGTTGGTTCAGCCAGAAGCAGCTCGTCCGCGGGCTCACCTTTGGCGCTGTGAAGTAGAAGGGCTGCCGGATCATGGGTCGGATTACACTTCAGGGCGTGCAGAAATCCTTCGGGCCCGTGCACATCATCAAGGGCGCCGATCTCGACATCGCGGACGGCTCCTTCGTGGTGTTCGTGGGACCGTCGGGCTGCGGCAAGACCACGCTGCTGCGGCTGATCGCCGGGCTCGAGGACGTCAGCGGCGGCAGCATCCTGATCGACGGCAAGAACGTCGTCGATACGCCGCCTGCCAAGCGCGGGCTGTCTATGGTGTTCCAGTCCTACGCGCTGTATCCGCATATGAGCGTGCGCGGCAATATCGGCTTCGGTTTGAAGATGGCGGGCCTCGCCAGGGACGAGATCAACCGCAAGGTCGAGGCGGCCGCCGCGACGCTGAATCTGACGCCCTATCTCGACCGCAAGCCGCGCGAGCTGTCCGGCGGCCAGCGCCAGCGCGTCGCGATCGGCCGTGCCATCGTGCGCGAGCCCAAAGCGTTCTTGTTCGACGAGCCGTTGTCGAACCTGGACGCGGCGCTGCGCGTGCAGATGCGGATCGAGGTCACACGGCTCCAGAAGCAGCTCGGCACCACCGCGATCTACGTCACCCACGACCAGGTCGAGGCCATGACCATGGCCGACAAGATCGTCGTGCTCAACGGCGGCAAGATCGAGCAGTATGGCTCGCCGCTCGAGCTCTATGAAAAGCCCGCCAATCTCTTCGTCGCCGGCTTCATCGGCTCGCCGAAGATGAATTTCGTCACCGGCGACCCCGCTTTGCAGAAGGGGGCGGCAACGATCGGCGTGCGGCCAGAGCACCTGAAGATCGAGCGCGACGGCGCCGGCGGCTGGCCGGGCACGATCGCGGTCGCCGAGCATCTCGGCAGCGACACCTTCCTTTATGTCGATGCCGGTCCGCTCGGCATGCTGACCGCGCGCTACATCGGCGAGCTCAGCTTGAGCGCCGGTGATCGCGTATCGCTGGTGCCGGATCCCGCGCGCATCCACCGCTTCGACAATGGCGGCAACGCGATCCGGTTCTGACCAACTGGGGCAGACAAGAAACGGGAAAAGCAACATGTACCTGGAAAAATTCAAGCTGAGCGGCAAGACCGCGTTCATCACCGGCGGCGGGCAGGGCATTGGCCTCGCCTGCGCCGAGGCGCTGGCGGAAGCCGGCGCCAAGGTCATTATCGGCGATCGCGACAGCAAGGTCGCCGACAGCGCGAAAGCCAGCCTGAAGGCCAAGGGCTACGACACCGAGACCGCGATCATGGACGTGACCGACACCAGGCGTGTGGCGGAGGTTGCCAATGACCTCGTCGCGCGCCACGGCAAGGTCGACATCCTCGTCAACAATGCCGGCATCGCCCGCAGCGAGACGCCGGCCGAGACCGTGACCGACGAGCACTGGCTCAACGTCATCGACGTGAACCTCAACGGCACCTTCTGGTGCTGCCGCGAGTTCGGCAAGCACATGCTGAAGGCCAAGAGCGGCGCCATCGTCAATGTCGGGTCGATGTCCGGCTTCATCGTCAACAAGCCGCAGGAGCAGTGCTTCTACAATGCCTCCAAGGCCGGGGTGCATCATCTGACCAAATCGCTGGCCGCCGAATGGGGCGCGCGCGGAATCCGCGTCAATGCGGTGGCGCCGACCTATATAGAGACGCCGCTCAACGCCTTCGTGAAGAGCAATCCCAAAATGTACGACGCCTGGATCGGCGGAACCCCGATGGCGCGGATGGGGCAGGTGGAGGAGATTGCCTCGGTTGTCTTGTTCCTTTCGTCCGAGGCCGCGAGCCTGATGACCGGCAGCATCGTGCTGGTGGATGGCGGCTACACTTGCTGGTAGGCTTGCGTCAAAATTGACGAGAGCGACCGGGAGTGACAATGCCGCAGGCGTACATCGGCGTCGACGTGGGGACCACGAGCACGCGGGCGGGGGTCTTTGACGCAGCCGGAACTCTGCTCGCGACAGCGCGGCATCCGATCAGGATCTGGCATGAGGCCGGCGACATCGTCGAGCAGTCCTCATCCGATATCTGGGAGGCCTGTGCGAAATCCGTGCGGGCGGCGATGGCGGAAGCCGGCATTGCGCCGGACAGCGTCGGCGGCATCGGCTTCGACGCCACCTGTTCGCTGGTGGTGCTCGATCGGCAGGGCGAGCCGGTCACCGTCAGCGCCTCCGGCGAGCCGCAGCGCAACGTCATCGTCTGGATGGACCATCGTGCCACGACCGAGGCGCGGCTCATCAACGAGACCGAGGATGCGGTGCTGCGCTATGTCGGCGGCTCGATCTCGCCCGAGATGGAAATGCCGAAGCTGTTGTGGCTGAAGCGGCACCTGCGCGCGAGTTTCGACGCTGCCGGCCATTTCTTCGATCTGGCAGACTATCTGACCTGGCGCGCGACCGGCTCGCTGCAGCGCTCGACCTGCACCGTCACCTGCAAGTGGAATTATCTCGCGCATGATGGCGGCGGCTGGAGCGCGCCGTTCTTCCAGCGCATTGGCCTCTCGGACTTCGTCGGGGAGAAGTACGCCCGGATCGGCACCGAGATCGTCGCGCCCGGCACCCGGCTCGGCGCGGGTCTGACCCGCGCGGCGGCTAGCGACCTCGGCCTGTCACCCGGCACGCCGGTCGGCGCGTCGCTGATCGATGCGCATGCCGGCGGGATCGGCGCGATCGGCGGCCGCGACGGATCGGGCGGGGCGACGGATGTCTGCAATCGGCTCGCCTACATCATGGGAACGTCGGCCTGCATCATGGCGACGACCAAGGACCCCTGCTTCGTGCCCGGCGTGTGGGGGCCTTATTATTCCGGCATGGTGCCGGACTTCTGGCTCAACGAGGGCGGGCAGTCGGCCGCGGGCGCCGCGATCGACCATCTGCTCAAGTCGCATCCCACCCACGCCGAGGCGAGCGCGGCGGCGCGCAAGGACGGCATCGACATCATCGAATTCCTCGAACGCCGCATCATCGCGCGTGCCGGCGATGCCAGCCGTGCCGCGCTGCTCGCGCGCGACGTCCATGTTCTTCCCGAATTCATCGGCAACCGCTCGCCTTATGCCGACCCCGATACGCGCGCGGTGATCGCAGGCCTCGACCTCGACACCGATATTGGTTCGATGGAACGGCTGTTCGTCGCCGGTCTCTGCGGGCTCGCTTATGGGCTTGCCGAGGTGATCGAGGCCTTTGCCGCGCACGGCGTGCATTCCAGCATCATGATCATGGGCGGCGGTGCGAGCCGCAGCCCTTTGGTGCGCCAGATCATGGCCGATACGACAGGCCTCACCGTCGCGCTGCCGCAGACCAAGGAGCCCGTGCTGCTGGGCGCCGCGATGCTCGGGGCGGTGGCCGGCGGCGCCTATGCTTCGATCGGCGAGACCATGGCAAAAATGTCGGCGCTGGGACGTCTCAGCGAGCCGACCGCGCCTGAGATGGCCGCGTTTCACAGCCGCAAGCGGGACGTCTACAAGCTGCTGCGCGAGGTCGACCGCAGTAGCCGCGCCGCGATGCGCGGCGTCGGAATGGCCGGAGCTTGAAACGGATGCTGATTGCTTGCGGCGATGCGCTGATCGATTTCGTGCCCACGCGCAACGCCGAAGGGCGCGAGGCGGTGATGCCGGCCGTCGGCGGCTCCTGCCTCAACGTCGCGATCGGTATCGCGCGGCTGGGCGCGCCGACCGGCTTCGTCGGCGGCATCTCGACCGATATGTTCGGGCAGATGATCGCCGGTCACGCGACGGCCTCGAATGTCGAGCTTGGTCTTGCGACGCGCAGCGATCACCAGACCACGCTTGCCTTCGTGCGCATCGTCGCGGGCGAGTCGCATTATGCCTTCTATGACGCCGAGACCGCGACAGGGAATTGGACGTACCGGCGCGGGATGGTTCCGTTCGAGACGGTCATGGCCGTCCATGTCGGATCGACCACGCTGGTCAACGACAAGGGCGCGGCCGAGACGAAGGCGCTGATCGCGGACGCGCGGGCGACGTCAACGATCTCTTTTGATCCGAACTGCCGGCCCAATCTGGTCAAGGACAAGCCGGCCTATCTCGTACGCATGGCGGAGTTCGCGGCGAGCGCGGATCTCATCAAGATGTCCGACGTCGATTTCAATTATCTGTTCGGAGATGAGCCCCATCAGCAGCGGGCAAGTGTGCTGCTGGGGCAGGGCACCAGCCTCGTCGTCATCACCCGGGGCAACAATGGCGCCATGGCGTGGCACACGAAAGCTGGGCAGATCGAAGTCGCCGCGCCGAAGGTCGAGGTTGTCGACACCATAGGTGCAGGCGACAGCTTTCAGGCGGCACTGCTCTTTGCCCTGTACAAGCAGGGGCGGCTCGCGCGGGAGAAGCTGAGGGACATCGGCGCCGACGAACTGCGCCGCGCGCTCTCCTTCGCCGCCAATTGCGCCGGTCTCACCTGCACCCGCCCCGGCGCCGATCCGCCGTGGAGCCGTGAGGCGACGTGGAGCTGGTAGCCCAACGCGGCCTCACAGCCGCGCGACCACTTTCTCCGCGCATTTGAGAAAGCTGCTGATGAGAGGGCTGCGCGAATCCCGCCGCCAGCACACCGCGATCTCGATCGAATCTGTCGCGCCACGCAAGGGCCGGAACACGACGCCGGGCGGCGCGCCGAGCTTGGCGCAAGCGGGCAGGATCGCGAGGCCTTCACCGGCAAGCACCAGACTCATGGCCGCATGCACCGTCTCGACCCGGCTGACGATTGGCATCACCACCTGATGCCGGCGCAGCAGGGCTGCAACGGCGGAGGAGGCGGGGTCCTCGTCCGGTCGAGGCAGCGCGATCAGCGGACGTCCCTGCAGTTTCGCCATCGGCACGGCGGCAGGGCGCGCGAGCGGCGAGCGGATCGGCATCGCCAGCACGAAGGGCTGCGTGCCGACCCGCGCCACCTGGATCTCGGGATGATGGATCGCCGGCATGCACAGGGCGACGGTGACGCTGCGGTCGAGCAGCCTCGCCTCGCGCGTCGATGCGCTGAGCTCGGCGAAATCGAGCTCGACGCCGGGAATGGACCGCCGCAGCTCGGGGATCAGGCGCGGCAGCACCGCATTGGCCAGCACGAACATGTAGCCGACGGAGAGCCGTCCGCGCCGTCCGGCGGCAACCGCGCGCGCGGCTTCGACGCCGTCGACCGCAAGCGCGAGCGCCTCGCCGGCGCGCGCGAGCAGTGCCTGGCCGGCCTCGGTCAGATCCATCCCGCGCGTCCCGCGGCGGAACAAGGGGGCGCCCACCTCGGCTTCGAGCTTGCGGATCTGGACCGAGAGCGGCGGCTGCGCCATCCGCAGCCGCTCGGCGGCCTTGCCGACGCTGCGCGCCTCGGCCACGGCAACGAAGTAGCGAAGCCGGCGAAGATCCATGGGCATACCGAAAACGTATGGGTTGACCACCAAAATCGTATTGGACGGCGAGTTAACATGGGTGTCATTCTGACTGTCAATGCCATCGGCCAACGGGGGCCGGCTTCGGAGTGATCTGACGATGAGCGGCGATCCTTGCTTGCTGTCCGCAACCGAATTGCGTGGTCTCATCGCGGCAAGACGGATTTCGCCGGTCGAGATCACCCGCGCGGTGCTGGCGCGCGCCGAGGCGCTGCAGCCCGAGCTGAACTGCTTCATCACGCTGTGCGGCGACGAGGCGATGGCGCAGGCGCGCGAGGCCGAGCGCAAAGTGATGGCGGGCGAGCCGCTCGGCCTGCTGCATGGCCTTCCCGTCACCGTCAAGGACATCGTCAACACCAGGGGTGTGAAGACCACCTTCGGCGCCGTGCCCTATAAGGACAATGTTCCGAACGAGGATGCCGTCGCCGTCGCACGGCTGCGCGCGCAGGGCGCGATCCTGATCGGCAAGACCACGACGCCCGAATTCGGTAGCAAGTGCCTGACCGACTCGCCGCTGTTCGGCCGCACCCGCAATGCGTGGAGTGCCGAGCGTTCGTCGGGCGGCTCCAGCGGCGGCGCGGCGGTAGCGGTCGCCAGCGGCATCGCGCCGCTCGCGATCGCGACCGACGGCGGCGGCTCGACGCGGATTCCCGCCGCCTGCAACGGCGTGGTCGGGATCAAGCAGAGCAATGGCGTCATTCCGCACAGCCAGGTGCAGGACGCCTTCGGCAACCAGACCTACGTGACGCCGACGACGCGCACCGTCGCCGACACTGGCCTGATGATGCAGGCGATGGCGGGCGAGGACGCCTCCGATCCCTGGTCGATCGGCGTTCCCGTTCCCGATTTCATCGGCACCGCAGCGCCGCGCGGCGATCTGCGCGGGCAGAAGATCCTTTACTGCCTTTCGCCGCCGGGCCGGCCCGTATCCGCCGACGTGGCGGCCAGCTTCAAGGCGAGCCTCGACCGGCTCGCAAGCCTGGGTGCCGAGCTCGAGGCGTTTTCCGGCGAGGGCTTCGACATCGAGCCGATCTGGCGCGCCATTAACCACACGGTCTGGCGCACGCGCTTCGCCAAGCTCGCGGCGGAGCACAAGGACGAGCTGAGCGAAGCCTTCCTCAAGCAGCTCGCGCTCGCGACTGAGGTCAGCGGCGTCGACTATCAGGAGGCGATGTTCGCGCGCACCGCGCTGTTCCGCCGGATGCAATCCCTGCTTGCGCGCGGGCATCTCTTGGCAATGCCGACCATCACCCGCGCCGCGCTGCCGATCGACCAGGACCTGTTCGGTACCATCGAAATCGACGGCCAGCAGTTCGACAGCGTCCGGCCGCACTGGTTCCCCTGGACCATGCTGTTCAACATGACCGGGCACCCCGCGGTGAGCCTGCCCTGCGGCTTCGGCCGCGATGGCCTGCCGATCGGACTGCAACTCGTCGGCCGCTTTCGTGCTGACGCGGAATTGCTGCGTGCGAGCGCGCTGTTCGAGGCTTCGCACGACCTCCTGTCCCGCTGGCCCGCGTGAGACGTTGATGGCGTGCCGCAAGGGGCTTGCGTCCGGCGTCTGGACATGTTGATCGTGCTCCGCATGAGCCCTGAAACCGAGCGTCCATGAGCGTATTTGTCCTTCGACGTCTCCTGACCTTGCTGGCGACGCTGATCGGCGCATCCCTGATCATTTTCCTGGTGCTGGATGCCTTGCCCGGCAACGCCGCGCAGATGCTGATGGGCGCCGATGCCTCGCCGGACGCGGTGCGCGCGCTCACCGTCAAGCTCGGGCTCGACCAGCCACTGGCGATCCGCTACCTGCAATGGATCAAGGGGCTTCTCTCGGGCGATCTCGGCAACAGCTATGTCTACGGCACGCCGGTGGCGGGCCTGATCGCGGAGCGGCTGGTGCTGACCATCCCGCTCGCGATCATGTCCATGCTGATCACGGTGGTGCTGGCGCTCTCCGCCGGCATCTACACCGCCGCCAACCACAACAAGCTCGGCGACGTCGGCGTGATGTCGCTGACGCAGGTGGGCCTCGCGCTGCCGAACTTCTGGTTCGCGATTCTCCTGATCCTCTTGTTCTCGGTGCGGCTGCAATGGCTGTCGGCCGGCGGCTTTGCCGGCTGGGACGACGGCGCCTGGCCCGGCATCAAGTCGCTGCTGCTGCCGGCGATCTCGCTCGCGGTGGTGCAGGCCGCGATTCTCGCACGCGTCACGCGCTCGGCGGTGCTGGAAGTGTTGCGCGAGGATTTTGTCCGCACCGCGCGCGCGAAAGGGCTCGGCAAGCGCGAGGTGCTGTGGAGTCACGTGCTGCGCAACGCCATGATCCCGGTGATGACGGTGATGGGCCTGCAGTTCGCCAACCTGCTCGCCGGCACCATCGTGATCGAGAACGTGTTCTATCTGCCGGGCCTCGGCCGTCTGATCTTCCAGTCGATCGCCAACCGCGACCTGATCGTCGTGCGCAACTGCGTGATGCTGCTCGCGGCCATGGTCGTCATCGTCAATTTCGTGGTCGATGTGCTCTATGCCTTCATCGATCCCCGCATCAAGGTCCACGATCTGTGAGCGCGCCGTTGGCCGCCCCGCTTGACGCGCCGGTCGCCGCGCGTCCGCTCCCGGCGCGGACGTTCTGGCGCCGCGCGCTGCGCCATCGCAGCTTCGTGGTCGGTGGCGTTCTCAGCCTGCTGGTTCTCGCCTCCGCGCTGTTGTCGCTCGTGTGGACGCCATGGTCGCCCTACGAGATCGACATCGCCGCAAAGCTCAAGCCGCCGTCGGCGGCGCATTGGCTCGGCACCGATTCCTTCGGCCGTGACATCGTTTCACTGCTGCTCGCCGGAGCCCGCTCGACCATTTTGGTCGGCATCATCGCGGTCAGCATCGGTCTCACCTTCGGCGTCTGCCTCGGCCTGATCGCGTCGGCGCGCCGGGGCTGGACCGAAGAGATCATCATGCGCTTTTCCGACTTCACCTTCGCGTTTCCGGCGGTGCTGTCCGCGATCATGCTCGCCGCGGTCGTGGGTCCGGGCATGGTGACGTCGATCGTCGCGATCGGCATTTTCCAGATCCCGACGCTGACCCGGCTGACGCGTGGCTCGGCCAACGCGATCTGGGCGCGCGAGTTCGTGCTGGCCGCGCGCGCCGCAGGGAAGGGGTCTTTCCGCATCACCATCGAGCACGTGCTGCCGAACATCCTCTCGATCCTGATCGTGCAGGCGACGATCCAGTTCGCGCTCGCGATTCTCGCCGAAGCGGCCTTGTCCTATCTCGGCCTCGGCACGCAGCCGCCGCAGCCGTCCTGGGGCCGGATGTTGAACGACGCGCAGACGCTGCTGTTCCAGTCGCCGATGCTCGCGGTCTATCCGGGCGCGGCGATTGCGATCGCAGTGCTCGGCCTCAATCTTCTCGGTGACGGATTGCGCGATCTGCTCGATCCGCGGCTGGCGCGGGAGCGATGATGATGAGCAATCCCGCAACCACGCCGCTGATCGAGGTCGAGAACCTTGCCGTCCGCCTCAACACCAGTCGCGGCCCGGCGCAGGCCGTGCGCGGCGTCAGTTTTTCTTTGAAGCGCGGTGAGACGCTGGGGCTGGTCGGCGAATCCGGCTGCGGCAAGTCGGTCACCGCGCTGTCGCTGATGGGACTGTTGCCGGACAGCGCGGTCGTCAGCGGCAGCATCAGGCTCGATGGCAGCGAGCTAGTCGGTCTCTCCGATGCGGACTACTGCCGCTTGCGCGGCAACCGCATCAGCATGATTTTTCAGGAGCCGATGACCGCGCTCAATCCGATGCACACGATCGGACACCAGGTTGCCGAGCCGCTGCGGCGCCACAAGAAGTACGCGGCGGCACAGGCGCGAAAGGAAGCGATCGCCTTGCTCGACCGCGTCGGCCTTCCCGATGCGGCAAAGCGCATCGATGCCTATCCGCACCAGTTCTCCGGTGGCCAGCGTCAGCGCATCACCATCGCGATGGCGCTCGCCTGCGAGCCGGACCTCTTGATCGCGGACGAGCCGACCACCGCGCTCGACGTCACCATCCAGGGGCAGATCCTCGATCTCATTGCCGATCTCGTCGAAGAGCGCGGCATGTCGATGATCCTGATCTCACACGATCTCGGCGTCATCGCCGAGAACGTGCAGCGCATGATGGTGATGTACGGCGGCACCGTGGTCGAGAGCGGCCCCACCGACGAGGTGTTCAGGCGCATGGGACATCCCTATACGCAAGGCTTGTTTCGCGCCCGCCCGCGTCTTGGCGCGCGCAAGGGGACGCGGCTGAAAACCATCTCGGGTACCGTGCCGGAGCTTGCCGACTTGCCGGCGGGCTGTGCCTTCGGCGATCGTTGCCCGCTGGTCGAGGACAGATGCCGCGCGGCGCTGCCGCCGATGATCGAGGTCGGCCCCGGTCATGACGTGCGCTGCCTGCGCACGGATGTCTCGATGGCCGATCACGTCGGAGCGCTGTCCGCATGATCGCTTCGCAGCCGCTCCTCGACGTGAAGGACCTGGTGCAGCGCTACACGCTGCCGCGCGAAAGCCTGTTCCGGCCGCCGGCGCAGGTGCACGCACTCAACGGCGTGAGCGTGCAGGTCGAGGCGGGCAAGAGCCTCGGCATCGTCGGCGAATCCGGCTCCGGCAAGTCGACGTTCGCACGGGTCGTGATGGCGCTGGAGCGGCCGACGTCGGGGCAGGTTGCGCTGCTCGGGCGCGACCTCAATCGCATCCCGGCTGACCAACTGCGCCGCGCCCGCCGCGATTTCCAGATGGTGTTCCAGGATCCTTATGGATCTCTCGATCCGCGCCAGACAATCGCGCGCATCGTCGCCGAGCCCCTGACCGTGCTGGAGGACACCGATCGAAGCACGCTTCGCGCGCGGGTATCCGCGGTGCTGCGGCAGGTCGGCCTGCGCGATGCCGACATGGACAAATATCCGCACGAATTCTCCGGCGGCCAGCGCCAGCGCATCGCGATTGCGCGCGCCTTGATCACCCAGCCGAAGCTGATCGTGGCCGACGAGCCGGTCTCCGCGCTCGACGTGTCCGTGCAGGCTCAGGTGCTCAACCTGATGCAGGATCTGCAGGAGCAGTTCGGCCTGAGCTACATCCTGATCAGCCACGACCTCGCGGTCGTCGACTATCTCTGCGACGAGGTCGCCGTGATGTATCTCGGCCGGAT
Source organism: Bradyrhizobium sp. Cp5.3 (assembly GCF_000426265.1). Taxonomy (NCBI): domain Bacteria; kingdom Pseudomonadati; phylum Pseudomonadota; class Alphaproteobacteria; order Hyphomicrobiales; family Nitrobacteraceae; genus Bradyrhizobium; species Bradyrhizobium sp. Cp5.3. The sequence continues at coordinate 80,776 of NZ_AUFA01000029.1, forward strand.
CGTGGAGCAGGGGCGTCCCGAAGACCTGTTCGAGCACTGCGCCCATCCGTATACCCGCGCCCTGCTGGACGCGGTGCCGCGCGCCCGCGCCGGCGGGGGCCGGAGGCGGCGTGGCGCCCAGGCGATCGCCTCGCAATCGGCGGCCGCGGCCGGATGTCCGTATGTCTCGCGTTGTCGGCTCGCCGATCAGCATTGCCGTGACGTTCCGCCTCGGCTACGCAGGGTCGGCGAGGCGCATCTAGCCGCCTGCCACAAGGCGGAGGCCGTGATGGCGTTGCCGCAAGCTGCCATGGAAGGTTAGTGTTTCGGGGCAGGATCGGCGTGGGCTGAAAGAAAGAAGGCCGGGGAGTAACGCATGTTCAAGAAACTAACGATCGTCGCATTTGCCGCCGCGTTCGCCGCGGCGCCGCTGCCGGTCATGGCGCAGAGCAAGAAGGACAGCGTCGTGATGGCGATGGCGCTGGAGCCGCCGGGGCTCGACCCCACCACCGCGGCCGCTGCGGCGATCGCTGAAGTCGCGCTCTACAACATCTACGAGACCCTGACCAAGATCAACGAGGACGGTTCGACTTCGCCCCTGCTGGCCGAAAGCTGGACTGCTTCGCCCGACCTGAAGTCCTATACGTTCAAGCTGCGCAAGGGCGTTAAATTCCACAACGGCGAGCCGTTCGACTCCGCCGCCGTGAAGTTCTCGTTCGAACGCAACGCGGTCGCGACCAGCACGAACAAGGACAAGAGCCTGTTCCAGAGCTTCGAGAAGGTCGACGCGCCCGATGCCGACACGGTCTTGATCACTCTCAAATATGCCGAGCCGAACCTGCCGTTCCTGCTCGGGCAGGCGAGCGGGTCGATCGTCGAGCCGAAGAGCGCACCGACCGATGCGACGCAACCGGTCGGCACCGGTCCCTATCAGCTTGGCGCCTGGGCCAAGGGCTCCTCGATCACGCTGAGCAAGTGGGCGGACTACCGCAACGCCGCCGCGATCAAGCTCTCGAAGGTCACGATCCGCTTCATCTCTGATCCGGCCGCGCAGACCGCGGCGCTGCTCTCGGGCGACGTCGATGCGTTCCCGCGCGTCTCGGCCCAGCGCACCATCGCGCAGTTCAAGGCCGATCCGCGTTTCAACGTCCAGGTCGGCGGCTCCCGCGCCAAGACCATCGTCGGCATCAACGAGCGCAAGAAGCCGCTCGACGACGTCCGTGTGCGCCGTGCCATCCTTGCCGCGATCGATCGCAAGGCGATGATCGACGGCGCGGTCGACGGGTTCGGTACGCCGATCGGCAGCTTCTACGTACCTGGCGCTCTCGGCTACGTCGACACCACCGGCGTCAATCCGTACGATCCCGAGAAGGCCAAGAAGTTGCTCGCCGAGGCCGGCGTCACCACGCCGCTCGAGCTTTCGCTTAAGCTGCCGCCGCCGTCCTATGCGCGGCAGGGCGGCGAGATCCTCGCGGCGCAGCTTGCCAAGGTCGGCATCATCGCCAAGATCGAGAACGTCGAATGGGCGCAGTGGCTGTCGCAGGTGTTCGCGGCCAACGGCCCACACAATTTCGACCTCACCATCGTCAGCCATGTCGAGCCGTTCGACCTCGTCAAGATCACCGAGCCGGACTACTATCTCGGCTACAACAACGAGGCGTTCAACGCGCTCTACAAGCAGATCGTGTCGACGCCGGATGAAGCTGGCCGCGCAAAACTGCTCGGCGACGCCCAGCGTATGCTGGCAACCGATGCGGTCGCCGGCTTCCTGTACCAGCCGCAGCTGATCACCATCAGCAACAAGAAGCTGAAAGGCGTCTGGAAGGAAGTCCCGCAGTACGAGAACGATTTTTCGACCTGGTACTGGGAGTAGGGCCCGGCCAATCAGGTCGAGCCTGTTGCCTCGACGTCTACCTCTCCCCGGCGGGGAGAGGTGGTCACGTAGCAGCTCCAAACAAAAATCTGAAAAACAACCCCATGCAAAGTAGCCGGTGATGGCCGGAACGATGGCTTGCGCATCCCGTGAAGCCGTTGACACGTCGGGCAAAACACCGGCACGATGCCATCATCGGAGAAAATCACAAGACTGACGCTCGGCTTGCGCCGTTTCGATTGCCTCTGATCTGGTTCAAGCGGCGCGGCTGGTTCTACTGAGGCAAAGAAACGTGCGGCGCGCCGTTCTCGACCGCGCGCCGCCCATCGAATCACGCCGCTTCGGCGGCGACGTTGCCGATCCAGTCGCTCGCCAGCGCGACGTCTGCCTGGGTCAGCTGGTGGCCCGCCGGCAGAACCTTGTGGCTCACATTCGCGCCCGCTTCCGACAGCAGCGCGGCGAGACGTGCCGAGTTGCTGGCCGGTACGATCGGGTCGTCCTGTCCGGACAGGAGCAGGATCGGCTTGCCCGTGAGTGCGGCCCTGGGCGGATCCGACAGCGGCACCATGGCGCGAAGCAGCACCGCGCCGGCCAGCACGTCAGGCTTCAACAGCAACAGCGCCGCGGCGATGTTGGCGCCGTTGGAGAAGCCGACCGCCACCGGCGCCGCGATGCCGTACCGCTCCCGGGCCTCATCGACGAAGGCGCCAAGCTCGAGTGCACGCCGTTGCACGTCCTCCTCGTCGAATACGCCTTCGGCGAGACGGCGGAAGAAGCGCGGCATGCCGTGCTCGAGCACGCGACCGCGCGGCGAGAGCAGGGCGGAGCCGGGCGAGATCATCCGGCCGAGACCGAGCAGGTCGTTCTCGTCGCCGCCGGTGCCGTGGAGAAGCAGGAGCGGGGTGGTGCCCGCTCTGCTCGCCGGTTCGAAGCGATGGACGAATGAACTCTCGGTCATGACACGGTCTCTTCCAGCTTCGGCAGGACGCCCTCGATCTGCTTGCGATGCGATTCGAGGAAGCCCGGCAACTTCAGGTCACGTCCCAGCGTCGCGACGGGCTCATCGACGGCGAAGCCGGGAATGTCGGTCGCGATCTCGAACAGCACGCCGCCGGGCTCGCGGAAGTAGATCGAGCGGAAGTAGTTGCGGTCGCGCTGCTCGGTCGGGTGCAGGCCATGATTGCTGACGAGCCTCTCGGCCATCTTGCCTTGCTCGGCATCATCGGCCGCGCGGAAAGCGATATGGTGCACGGAGCCACCACCCTGATGTCCGCGCAGAAAACCCTTGGCCTCGTAGATGTCGACGATGCTGCCTTGCGCATCACCGGGCGCCTTGAAGCGGATCACGGAGCCCTCGCGTGCTGTCTCCGCAAAGCCGAACACGTCGGTGAGGACGGCGGCCGTCTTCGCCGCACTGTCGAGCAGCAGCGTCACGCCGTGGAAGCCGCGGATCGCATGCTCGGCCGGCACGTCGCCATTGCTCCAGCCCGGCTCGTTCTCGGCGCCGGGCACGCCGACGAGCGCCAGCGCCATCCCGTCCGGGTCGGTGAACGGCAGCACGGACTCGCCGAACCGCTTCTCCAGCGCCTCGTAGGGGATGCCCTTCTCGGTAAAACGCTGCGTCCAGTAACCGAGCGAGCGCTGCGGCACACGGAAGGCGGTCTGATGGGTCTCGCCGACGCCGCGGCGTCCCGTGGACACGCCCTGCCAGGGGAAGAAGGTCAGGATGGTGCCGGGGCGGCCGGTCTCGTCGCCATAATAGAAGTGATAGGTGCCGGGATCGTCGTAATTGACGGTCTTCTTGACGAACCGCAGCCCGAGATCACGGGTGTAGAAGCCGAAGTTCCTGATGGGGTCGCCGGCAATTGCGGTGACGTGGTGCAGTCCAGACATCTCATCCTCCAAAAACGCGTGAACGTCTTGCTCTGGCAAGAAATATCGTGCCGCTTTGAATTGGAGACAATCCATGCAATTATGACCGCTATGTCTACGATTTGGAAACAATCGCCAGGGCCGGCTGGTGGATAAGGTCGCAAGCCTGCGCGCCTTCGTGAAGGTGGTCGAAAGCGGCAGCTTCGCCGAGGCAGGCCGCCAGTTGCGGCTTTCGCGCTCCGCCATCAGCAAATACATCGCCGACCTCGAGGAGAGTCTCGGCGTTCAATTGCTGAACCGCACGACGCGGCATGCGAGCCCGACCGAAAACGGCCAGCAATATTTCGAGCGCGCGGTCGTGATCCTGTCCGAGATCGAGGCCGCGGATCAGGCGGTGACGCAGTTGCAATCGGCCCCGCGTGGCCTGTTGCGCGTCAACGCGCCGATGTCCTTCGGCACCATGCGGCTCGGGCCGGTGCTCGCCGACTTCATGGACAAATATCCGGAGCTTCAACTCCAGCTCGTGCTCAGCGACGATCTGCTCGATCCCGTCCAGGACGGCTTTGACGTGACGCTGCGGATCGCCGAGCTGGAATCCTCCAGCCTGATCGCGCGCAAGATCGTGCCCGTTGCGCGGCTGGTCTGCGCCTCGCCGGATTACCTCGCACGTCACGGCACGCCGAAGCATCCGCAGGACCTGCGCAACCACGCCTCGCTGACCTACGGTTTCCTGCTCACCGGCAATCAATGGAAGCTGACCGGCGCGGACGGCGACCACTGGATCCAGCCGGCCTGGTCGCTCTGTGTCAACAATGCGGAAGTGCTGCGCGACGTCGCGATCCGGGGCAGGGGTGTTGCGCTGCTGCCGGAATTCATCGCCGCCGACGCGCTGAAGAAAGGCGCGCTGCATGCCGTGCTCGAAGACTATTCGGCGCCGCCGCTCGCGCTCTACGCGGTCTATCCGCCGACGCGGCACCTTTCGCTCAAGGTGAGGCTCTTCATCGATTTCCTGGTCGAACGCTTCGGCCGCGACGAGGAGATGCCTGTGCACGCGTCGATCGCATCCGGTGCAAGGCGGCGGACCAAGTGAGTGCAGGCTAGACGTGTACTCATGAACTCGTCGCGCCCGCTGTTCTCTCGGAAGGCGACGTTGAAGCCGACATAGCTGCATGTCGACCTTGGGCCGGAAGCCCAGCCTGTGAAAGGGTCCGTTTACCAGCATCTCGGTGTCGCTTCGTAAGCCAACTGGCAATGGTCGCGAGTCGATATCAACATGGTACTCTTAGTGGATGACTAGGTCGGTAATGCTCAGGACATTTCGAGGTGTGTGCCTGACTTGCTTATGCATCCTGGGAGTTGCCGTCATCATGGCACTCCTGGAGCTTGTCGCTCATCCCATTCTATTGAAATCAACCGGGTGCAGTTGGACCGAGGGACCGCAGGGCTTCACCTGCGGAGATGGTTGGGTCGGTCATTTCACGGCAATTGTCCTCAACCTGCCGATACTATTCTCCTATGCGCAAACATTCACTCTCTTCGGGGCCAGCGCACCGTTCAGTCGAGACTTCACGCTTTTGCTCTACTTGTTCGACGCTATCTTCGCTCTCGCTCTAGCGTATCCTCTCCTGATCCTCTTTGCGCCGAAAAGCGGTCGGCGGAGCAGCTAAACGACGCTGAGATAGTCTCATGGGTACGTTCTATACCGACGAGCAGATACAGGAAGCGATTGCGGCCATGGAGGCCCATACTCCGGGTATCTTCGAGAGGATGAAGAAATCGGCCTCGATCACTGATGCGTTTGACGATGAGCAAGAAGCAGAGCTGGGAGCCATCGTAAGAGTTCTCACCATTGTCCTGCCTAAGGTGCCATTCGTCGCGCAAGCAGAAGACAAAAATGAATCAAGAGCGCGTCTCAGCATAGACGTGGGCGACGCTGTTCGCGCCGCAATTGCATCAGCTAAAGACGGTTCCTAGATCACGAGCGCCATGGCCGCGATGGGTCAAAATGCGAAGAACTCAACTTGAGCAAATCGAGTCCGCAATGCCCCACTATCCGGACCTCGACGGGACGTGCCGCCACTTCGCTGATGGGCCATGAGCCGACATTTCAACTTAAATTCTATCGGGGAAACGGATGATGAAACCGCCACGGTTCGGCATCCGCACCTTGGGCAGCGTCTCGGGGTTCATCGTGTCGGTCTCACCTATGAGTTTGTTTTTCGCTAGGATGAACGCGGTCAGGGCGTAGACCTCGTCGTCGGTGAGTGACCTCGGCTGCTGCCACGGCATCCCTCTACGGATGAAGTCGAAGAGCGTCGTAGAATAAGGCCAAAAGTTCGCAATGGTCTTCATCCCGGCCGATATGTCGGTGATCTTGCCGCCTCCGAACAGTGGTGAAAAACCGAATTTGTTCTTGCCGTCCTTGTCGTGGCAGGCGACGCATTTTTCCGCGTAAATCCGCTCGCCTTGCGCCGGCATACCGCTTCCTGCCGGCAGGCCGGAGCCGTCAGGCATAACGCTGATATCCCAAGCCGCGACGTCGGCGAGGTCAATAGGCGTGCCAAGATTGGGCCCGTCGGCGAACGCTACGCCGATACTCAGAGCGAACACCAGCGAGGCGCTGTAGACGAAAATTCTATGTATAGGCATGGCTGATCTGCCCTTTGGGGTCGACCGCCCAACTAGTGACCGCGTTGAAGTGCTGGTTGGGATACGCTCCGATCGGTGGGACATTCTTCAACTCGCCGCGGTGAGCTACGAACTCGGCGCGTGTGGGTTGGAAGTTCCCGGCTTCATCCCAGGCCCGGCTTTGAAGTATTGCGGGGCCACCGTTCCAATGCCAAGCCATGCGGAAACGGGTGAAGGCCTTCGTCAATACCGGCTCCTGCAGCGCCGCTTCGGCCCAACTCTGCCCGCCATCGGCCGAAACCATAACCTTGGCGATACGGCCGGTGCCGGAATATGCGACACCGGAAATCTGATAAAGGCCGGGCTGCTTTAGGGTCATTCCAGGAGACGGCTGCGTGATGAACGATTTGACTTCTTGCAGGAAATAAAATTGGTATGCCTCGCCGTTCGGGAGAAGCTGCGTGTAGGTCTTGGTCTCCCAGAAGCCCATGGCTGGTGCCTCCACGAGCTTGATGCGCCGCAGATACTTGACGTTCATGTTGCCCTCGTAACCGGGCAGCAGCAGGCGCACCGGATACCCGTTACTCGGCGCGAGGCGCTCGCCATTTTGATAGAGGGCGATCATGGCGTCGTCCAAGGCCTTCGCCACGGGCACGCTGCGTGTCAGGTGAGGCGCGTCCGCGCCTTCGGCGATGAACCATTTCGCCTTCGAATCAATGCCGGTTTCTTCGAGCAGGGTGGACAGCTTCACACCCGACCATTCAGCACAAGACGCGAGGCCGTGCAGTGCCTGAACGTTGCCCTGCAGCGGCTGGGGGGAAAACAGTGGTGCGCTGTTGCCGCCGCACTCCAGGAAGCTGATACGCGACACCATCGGATAGCGCGCAAGTGCCTCAAGCGTGAACATCAAAGGGCGTTTGACGAGGCCGTGGATCACGAGGCGGTGTTTATCCGGATCGATGTCGGGCGGGCCGCCATAGGCGACCACGAAGTGCAGCCCATTCGGCGTGATCATTCCGTTTAGCATGTGATGCGGGGTACGCGCAGTTTGAACGAATGGCAGGCCGTCGGGGTTGCTCAGCGTTCGCGCGACGTTGTTCTCAAACCGAGACGGCAGCTCATACGGTTTGATGTTCGAACCGGGCTCAAGGCTCCATGGATCATCCTTGAGTGGCTCGGCCGCGGCGCTTGTCAGCGAGGCCCCCACGCCCGTGCTGAGCGCGCCTGCTATAGCGACGCCCTGCCCGAGCAGTGCACGCCGGTCAATCAGACCGTTTCCAGCTACAGCATCCCCCCAAGGATGACGCATTCCTTTGGGCATGGCCGCCTCCTCAGCTGTCGGCGTCTTGAGAGTATAGAACTGATTTTTTCGCCCGCAATGATCGGTTCCGGTCATGAGCAACGGTCCAGCCCATGAGGGCGTTACCCCCGACGGCCGACGTGCCGACAGTCATCGCGTTGCTCAGCTCCGGGCCACGAGCGGCATCGTGATCTCCAGTAAGAGCCTGTCGCACACTTTATTTGGCCACCGTAAACCAGCGATGATTGCCTGCCAGGAAATCCTGCTTCTTCTGAAGGAGAGGAGTTCGGTTCAGGGGCGTCCGGCTATCCGCCAGGTGATTGGGGGAGTACGATGCGAAGATGAGCCCATCGGCCCAGACGAGTACGACATCCTTGCTGACCCAGTGCGCCTCCGCCAGCTCGACCTAGCGGCCCGCCGCGACGGATGCTCAGCGCCTCGGCCCGGCGACATCCGCAGGAGATCGAAGCAAAGGCGGAACAGATGGCAACGATCGTAGCGAGCATTGAGATATCCCGTCGCCCCGAAGACGTCTTCCTATACGCGACGGACTTTTCGCATTTCCCCGAATGGCAGGGGGGCGTCGTGTCGGCACGCCGGGAAGGTGACGCCCCACTGAAAGCCGTGGTGACCCGGCGGGTCGGTCCGCGGAAGTTGCAGAGGACGGAAGAGATAACCGAACTGAATCCTCCGAGGACGTGGACGCTGCGCGGTGTTGGCGGCCCGCTCACAGCGATTGCCAAAGGCACCGTTGAGCCACTCGATGACGGCAAGCGGTCGCGCGTAACGATCGCCCTCGAAGTAGAAGCCCACGGGATCGCCAGGGTGCTTGCTCCGCTCATCCTTCGGCAAGTGCGAAGGCAGCTGCCGAGAAACGAGCAAAAGCTGAAGGAGCTGCTCGAGCGGGGCGCGTAACTGCAAAACGGGACGTCGTGTTTCGAATCGACCGCGGTGCCGCGCCTCTGGGCGCAGAGAGAAGTCCGCGGTGCGCAGGCATGGCCGACCAGGCGCTCATCTTCTCGGGACGTGGCTGGTTTGCACAGCCGCTCCTGAACGGAGCCGTGGGGAGTCGTCGTAGCTCCGCGTGGACGGCGCGGTGTGGTCTCGGCTTCACGATCGCGCGGGCAGGCATCATCGAAATCGACGTGGTTGCCGACTCCGAGCGCCTTCGCCGGGTCCACTTGGCAGTCCTCAACGACTGACGAGCCAACGTGCGTTACCGCGCGGGGGCACGAGCCAGCTGTAGTTTTGGGCCGACGACCGCGATGTCTCACTTGGGTCTTGGTTGTGTGGAAATGGATAGCTCGGAAGCGGCCGTAGTCGACAATCGTTGCAGGCCGCCGATGTTTTCGCGTCGGATCGTCCAATA
>NZ_AUFA01000030.1:0-85737 GCF_000426265.1 Bradyrhizobium sp. Cp5.3
GTTGCGAACCGCTGAGCGTTTGGTCAATCTGATCGCCGTTTTTTGTATTGTAAGTTGGCGCGTCTTCTGGATGACGATGCTCAATCGTTCCTCACCGAATGCCCTACCGCAGACGGCGCTGACAGATTCCGAACTCAGGCTTCTTGATCATTTGGTGAAAGACAAGGGTGGCGATCGCCCTCGACGGGGTACGCTCTCGCACTATGTCGTCAAGATCGCGCGGCTCGGAGGATACTTAGCCCGAGCCAACGATCCTCCTCCAGGAAATACCGTCATCTGGCGCGGACTATCGCGGCTGACCGATATCGAATTGGGAGCCGCGATCGAGGCAAAGATTATGGGTAATTGAAAGAACGCAGGTACATGGGGGCCAGACCTGGAATGTGATTCCAGCCTTAGTGACAATCCGAGGATCAGCGCGATGCTTCTCGGAATCCGTTCGCGATGCAATTGAAAGCAACGTCAGAAGCATCGTGGAGGCGACAGCCGCGACCTACGGAGCAACAGCCAGCGTCAAATATGAACGGCGTTATCCTGCGACGGTCAACAGTGCGCGTGAAGCGGAACTAGCCGCCTCAGTCGCCGCCGACATGAATACGCTCATGCCCGTTCAGGTTGGCTGCAGGCCGTCGATGGCCTCGGATGATTTCGGTTTCCTGACCCAGAAGGTGCCCGGCGCCTATGTCTGGCTCGGTTCGGGGGATGAGCAGCATGGCGAGCCGCTGCATAGTCCATCCTACGACTTCAACGACAGTATCCTTGAAACCGGCGCTCGCTATTGGGTGCGATTGATGGAACAAGCGCTTTCTCGGCACTAGATGACGAGCGCCTTCGCTCTCGGGATCCAGCTTGCGCTGGGCACCTCCGACTAAAAAACGATATCGGAGTTCGATCGTGATGACCCAAGCTGCAAAAGCACCCCTAGCACGACTGCCTGTCACCCTTCGCGACGTCGAGGCGGCTGCGGACACGCTCGCTGGCGTCGTCAAACGGACAAATTTCGACTACAGCCGAACATTGTCCGACATTGCGGGTGCTAGCCTGTGGTTCAAGTTCGAAAACTTGCAATTTACAGCGACCTTCAAGGAGCGTGGGGCGCTCAATCGGCTCTCGGCTTTATCCGCCGATCAGCGGCAGCGGGGGGTGATTGCAGCTTCGGCCGGCAATCATGCGCAAGGCGTTGCTTATCACGCGTCGCGCCTTTCCGTACCGGCAACCATTTACGTCCCTGTGGGGACTCCGACCGTGAAAATCGAGAACACGCGTCGGCATGGTGCGACTGTGATCGAAGGTGGAGCAACTCTGGAGGAAGCCTCCGCATTGGCCACGAAGCATGGCCGCGACGAACGGTTGACGTTCATCCATCCCTACGATGATCCCCTAATCATCGCCGGTCAGGGGACCATAGCTCTTGAGATGCTCGCTTCGGTGCCCGACCTCGACGTGCTGATCGTACCGATCGGCGGAGGCGGCCTCATTTCCGGCATGGCAGTGGCAGCCAAGGCGCTTAAGCCGGATATCGAGATAATCGGGGTGCAGGCTGCCCTCTATCCTTCGATGTACAACGTCGTCAAAGGAAAATCTCTCCCGATGCGTGGCGATACCCTCGCCGAGGGCATTGCAGTCAAATCTCCGGGCTGGATCACATCAGACATCGTGCGTGCACTGGTGGATGACATTGTTCTGGTGACAGAACGGGACGTCGAACATGCGTTGAGCCTTCTCCTCACGATCGAAAAGACCGTAACCGAAGGTGCCGGAGCTGCTGTCCTGGCGGCAGTGCTCGCCAATCCTGAGCGCTTCAAAGGTCGCAAGCTTGGCCTCGTGCTGAGCGGAGGCAACATCGACACCCGACTCCTGTCGGGCGTCCTCACGCGCCAACTTGCAAGGGAAGGGCGTCTTTCGCAGCTCCGTTTCGATATTGTGGATCGGCCAGGTCAACTGGGCGCGATTGTTTCGGTTCTGGGCAACGCCGGAGCTAACATCGTAGAGGTATCTCATCAGCGCATCTTTACGGATCTGCCAGCCAAAGCGGTGCACCTTGAGGTCGTCATAGAGACCAGAGACCGGTCGCATCTTGCGTCGACCATCGGTCTACTGAAGGCAGCCAATCTTCACGTGAATTTTGACGGCCCAAGGGATGCAAGATGATATGGCTTCTCCCGAGCTGCTCCGAGTGGGCGGCGAACTCGAACCCGGCACATCGTGCCGGGTTCTTCTTTTAAGCAAAGTAGCGAATACTCAATTCGTTGGTGAGTTGCTCTACACTCGCTAGTTCGCTTAGACGCACCACGACATCGAGCAATCAAGGACAAGACAAATGGCCGGCACAGTTGAACAGACTCTCGCGACCTTGTGCATTACTCTGAACGCTCCTCGCGCTCCCGTGGCGAACTATACCGGGTTCGTGCGCACCGGTAACTTGCTGATGGTGTCCGGTCAGCTTTGTTTCGGCGAAGGCGGCAAGCTGGTCGTTCAGGGCAAGCTTGGCGCCGGCGTCACAGTTGAAGAAGGCAGCGCGGCCGCGCGCCTGTGGTGTCAATCTCCTGGCCCAAGCCAAGGCGGCGCTCGGCGACCTCGACAAGGTCACCCGCGTGGTTAAGCTCGTCGGCTTTGTCAATTCCGCGCCGGATTTTCTCGATGGGCCAAAGGTATTGAACGGCGCATCCGATTTGATGGTCGCCGTGTTCGGCGACAAGGGACGCCATGCCCGCACCACCGTCGGCGTTGCAGCGTTGCCGTTGGACGCCGCGGTGGAAGTCGAAGCCATCTTCGAAGTGGCTTGAGCGGAAGCAAACCAGCGGCGCCTTCCTCGCTCGCCCGCAGTGCTCCGGCTTTTGATCCAGTCGCCGACACTCACGGGCATGTTCGATACCGAGAGGGACGACCGCCTGTATGGACGATTGGGCCGCGCTAGCCGTCGCGCGGGCTTGTACGAGAGCGCAACAAAACCCATTTCCCGGCCGTAGCTCAAATGGTGGGTTTTGATATAGGAAGGTTGAAAATCCGTTGTCTTTTCAAGCAGGATTGACTGACACTCTCGCACTCTGGACACCGATGATCGGGCCGAGCTTCTTGGTGAACCATCGCGTTGCGACGGTAGCGCCCAGCATTTTGGCGGTGACCCCGGTCGCGAGGCCGATCATAAGCCCCGATGTTACCCACATCTGCCAGAGCGCCGTCATGTGCGACGCCAACGCCAGGATGGCCACGATCAAGGCAAGCGCCACGGCCACGACGCGACGCACGCCATCTGATCATGCGCGTGGCTTTTCCGATTCGAGTTCAGCCTTTGCGACAGACAGCAAACGGAGCAGCGCATCCGCTATGGCAAGAGGCAATGCGAGTTATTCATCCACTGTGTCAATCGAGGGTTTATTCGGTCGCGTAGCGAGAAACACGATTACTGACTAGAGCGGCGACAGATCGCAATAAGGATCTCAGATACCCGCAGCATCAAATTGAATCGGAAAACAGATTTTCCGCTTCAAAGGAGGAAATCTTAGATGAGCGGCGGAAGGATCGCCTATAAGTTTTCCGGGCGAATGAGCTGCGTTAAGCGTAGGACTGGATGAGATATCGTAGATTTGGTTGGTGTGGGGAAAGGCGGTACCCATCTGCAGGCTTCCAGTTTTTGCCATTCGTTCGGAATGTGGGTCGCCAATAACTCAATGCCGCGTCGCGCTTGGTGCGTGGGACGACGGCGCGCAGGTCAGCGGATCGTCGCAGTTGCCGGGGGCTGGTATAACCACGAGAAGTTCTCGCAGAAGCTTTCGACGTTCATCTGCCGCATCAGATGATTTCGCAACATCGCTTGCGGGCCATCGGCATGATAGACGTAATCGCCGAGCAGGCGTGAGCCCAATTGGACCCGCGCGGTTCGGAGCAGCCGCGTCGTTCGATAGAGCTCGAGCCCGCCTTCGATATCACCGGGCTTTGAGGCGAGCGCATCGCCTAGGCACACGGCGTCTTCGAGCGCCATGCAGGCGCCTTGCGCGAAATATTGCAGCGTCGGATGCGCGGCATCGCCCAGAAGACAAACCCGGCCGTCCACCCAATGCTCGATCGGGTCTCGATCGCAGGTGACCCAGGCTTTCCAGTCCTTGCCGTGATGGATGATGGCCTGCGCGCGCGGATGGATATCGCGAAATTCCGCAAGCACCTCTTCGTGCGAGACGGGCTTTGCCGCGAAGACTTCAGGCGGATTGTTGTGGCAGGTGATGGCGAGGTTGAAGACCTTCCATCCCGAGAGCGGGTAGTGGACGAGGTGGCATTTCGCCCCCGCCCACAATGTCGCGGCGTTCCAACGCAAATTGTCCGGCATCTGCTCGGTCGGGATCACCGACCGGTAGGTGGTGTGTCCGGCCACGCGCGGTTCGCCGTCGCCGAGCATCTGTTGCCGGATCCTCGACCGCAGGCCGTCGGCGCCGATGAGGGCAGAGCCCGTGACGCGCTCTCCGGATTTCAACAGAGCCGTAACGCGGTCGCCGTTCTGGTCGTAGCCGGTGACGTCGCAGTCGGCGCGAAGCGTGATCGCTTCATGGTCCTGGCAGGCGCGGAGGAGGATGGTGTGCAGCTCGCCGCGGTGAACGACGGCATAGGGATTGCCGAAACGCGTCCTGAAATAGGTGGTCAGGTCGATATGGGTGATCTCTTCCGCCGTGACCGCGTCCATCAGCCGCAATTGATCGATGAAGACCGCGATGGAGCGGATCGCATCGCCGAGCTTCAGGCGATCGAAGGCGTGGAATGCGTTTGGGCCGAGTTGAATGCCGGCGCCGATTTCCTGATAGCGGGAGGCGCGCTCGAGAACCGTGACCTGAAATCCCTGCGCCGCCGCCGCGAGGGCCGTGGCCAGACCGCCGATGCCGCCGCCGGCAATGAGAATGCGCTCGTTCGACATGTCTCCTCCTTCTGCGGCTCCCGCCGCATCATTTTGGCGGACGGCCTTTTCCCGGGGGACGTTCCTTGGTCGGCCGCTCCTGCTTCGGCTTGATCAGCCTTGCGACGTCACCGTTTTCGACCTCGGCCTCGAGCCGGTCGAGATTGTCATAGAGCGAGTTGAGCGTCGCCTTGAGCGCCGCGGCATCCTTGCGCGAGAGATCGCCGGTCGCAACGTCCTCGTAATAGGCCGCAACCGGCATGAACCGCTCGTAAAGCTCATGACCCGCGGGCGTCAGCTCCACCTGCAGGCTGCGTTGATCATTCGCGGGCCGCTCGCGCGAGACGAAGCCGGCCTTGTGCATGTCGGCGACGAGGCGCGACAGTGTCGACAAATCCGCCGACGTCAGCGCGCTCAGTTCGACGAGGCGCAGCGGCCGGTCCTGCTCGGCCAGCGCCGCGAGCACGCGGTACATCGGCAGCGTCAGTCCTTCCTTTTTGACCACGCGCACAAACAGATCTCCCATCCGAATGCCCACCCTGGCGAGCAGGTAGGGCAGGGAATTCGACAGTCGATACATGGATTTACCCCCGCAGTCTCGGCGAGCTGAGGGCTTACCTATGCTTCTCCGCGCGGGCAACAGTTGCGTTTGATTTAGTTGCAAATGATATAATCCCATTGACAAGTGTTCTGAAACGGAGTGTTGTCCTTGTCAAGCAGGAAACAGACGAGGTGAGGTCAATGCGGGGAAAGATCGCGCTCGAGGAACACTTCGCCCTCGAAGAGACGGTTCAGGACAGCGCCGGATTTTCGCCGGCGGAGGACTGGGTCGAGCTGAAAGCAAGGCTGCTCGACATCCAGGACCGACGGCTCAGGGAGATGGATGCGCACGGCATCGAGCTAATGCTGCTGTCGCTGAATGCGCCGGCGATCCAGGCGATCCCGGATCGCAATCGTGCGCTGGAGCTCTCGCGGCGCGCCAACGATTTTCTCGCCGAGCAGGTCGCGCGGCGCCCACAGCGCTTTCAGGGACTGGCCGCTCTGCCGATGCAAGACCCGGAGGCTGCAGCACGCGAATTGAACCACTGCGTCACGGCTCTCGGCTTTCGCGGCGCGCTGGTCAACGGGTTCAGCCAGCTCGCGAGCACCGAGAAGGCGATCTACTACGACCTGAAGGAGTTCTGGCCGTTCTGGTCGGAGGTCGAGCGCCTCGATGTTCCCTTCTACCTGCATCCGCGCAATCCGCTCGCCAAGGACGCCGCGATCTATGAAGGTCATCGCTGGCTGATGGGGCCGACCTGGGCATTCGGGCAGGAGACCGCGGTCCACGCGCTGCGCCTGATGGGCTCGGGCCTGTTCGACGCCTATCCGCGCCTCAACGTCATTCTCGGCCACATGGGCGAAGGCCTGCCCTATTCGATGTGGCGCATCGACAACCACAACAAGTGGATGCGTACGCAGAACGTCTATCCCGCAAAGCGGCCCATCGCCGATTATTTCCGCGAGAACTTCTACCTCACGACATCAGGCAATTTTCGGACCCAGACGCTGATCGACGCCATGCTCGAGATCGGCGCCGACCGCATCCTGTTCTCCGCCGACTGGCCGTTCGAGAACATCGATCACGCCGCACTCTGGTTCGACCAGGCCGCGATTTCCGAGAACGATCGCATCAAGATCGGACGCGAGAATGCACGCTCGCTGTTCAAGCTTGCGGGCAGCTCGCCCCAATCTGCCAAAGAGCAGACCAAGACATCAATTTCAGCGGAGGAATCCCATGAGCTTCTCGTCAGAACTCGACGTTCATGAAGAACTGTCCGGCGCCACCGTCGGACGCTCGCACCGGATTCTCGGCGTGCTCATCACGCTGATCACGATGTTTGACGGCTACGACACGTTCAATCCTGCTTACGTCATTCATTATGTCATGCAGCCATGGGGCCTGGTGCCGAGCCAGGCAGGTCTCCTTGTCAGCTCCGGCCTGATCGGCTTCCTGGTTGCGGCGGTCTGCCACGGCATGATTGCCGATCGGTTCGGACGGCGCGGAACGATGCTTGCGGGTCTGTGGATCGTCAACGTCTTCACGCTGCTCACGGCGGTGTTTGCTTCCAGCTTCCTCAGCTTCTGCGCGCTGCGCTTCATGACCGGGCTTGGGCTCGGCGTGCTGCTCCCTCTCGGAACGACCTATATCAATGAGCTCGCGCCGCAACGCGTCAGCAACAAGTTTTCGCTGTGGGGCGTGACGCTGGGCTGGTCCTTGGGCGGCGTCTTTGCCGGACTGGTCGGCGTCTTCCTTACGCCCCTCTATGGCTGGCAGATACTCTATTATGTCGGCGCGCTGTCGATCCCGCTCACCTTCGTGGTTCACGCGGTTCTGCCGGAGAGCCCGAAATTCCTGGCGGCACGGGGACGGTTTGACGAGCTGCGTGCGCTGATGACTAAGCTGCGGCCGGAGCGCGGTGCGGCCTATCAGACGGCTTCGTTTCGCTCGGGCGAGCAGGCGGCAAGCTGGAACACCATCGGTGCGCTCCTGACGCCGCGCTACCGGCGCGTCTCACTCACAATCTGGTTCACCGCATTCCTGACCCTGTTTGCGATCTTCGGCCTGACCGGCTGGATTCCGACGGTCATGATCAAGCGGGGCGAGACGTTTGCGGCCTCGTTCGGTTTCGGCGCGTTGATGCAGGCGACCTCCTTCATCGGCGGACTGGCGCTCGCGACATTGGCCGATCGCAACCTCGGTCTTGCACCACGCTATCTCGGCACATGGTGGATCCTTGGAGGGATTGCCGTGCTCGCGCTGGTCTTCGTCTCTGGCCACGGCTTCAATCTTGCGATCGTCGCCGTCGCCGGCTTCTGCATCATCGGTGCTCAGCACGTCCTCAACAATTTCACGGCTGGCTCCTATGCGACCGACTTCCGCGCGAGCGGCGTTGGCATGGAGCTGGGCGTCGGCCGGGTGGGGGCCATTCTCGGACCTTACGTCATCGGGCTTCTGCAGCAGGCGACGGGTGGTCCCGACGCCGTGTTCTGGGCAATCGGCGGTGCGGCCATCGTTGGAGGGCTCACGATCGGATCGCTCGGCCTGCGGGACGCGGCGATGCCGGCCGCGAATACAATCCCGGCGGAGGCGCAATGACGCCGTTCGTTTACACGGCGCCGGCCGCGCGGGTGGTGTTCGGCTCGGGCACCAGGGCTGCGCTAGCGGACGAGATCCGGACATTGTCGTGCGCCCGCGTTCTGATCCTGTCGACGCCGCCGCAGCGAAACGATGCGGCGCAGCTCGCGGCCGATATCGGTGACCTTGCCGCCGGCATCTTCAATGAAGCCGCCATGCATACGCCGGTCGACGTGACCGAGCGGGCGGTTGCCCGCGCGCAGGAGCTTGCCGCGGATTGCGTGGTCGCGATCGGCGGGGGCTCGTCGGTTGGGCTCGCCAAGGCCATCGCCCTCAACACCGACCTGCCGCAGATCGTGCTGCCGACGACCTATGCCGGGTCGGAAGCGACCTCAATCCTCGGCCAGACCGCGGGCAATGAAAAGCGCACCTTGCGCAGCCCGAAGGTCCAGCCGGAGGTGATCATCTACGATGTCGATCTGACGCTGACACTCTCCGTGCATCAAACCGTCGTCTCCGGCATGAACGCGATCGCACATGCGATCGAAGCGCTCTATGCACAGGACGGTAATCCAGTCACATCGATTCTGGCCGAAGAAGCCATCCGCTGCTTCGCGCGCTCGCTGCCCAAATTGGTTGCATCTCCCGGCGACCGCGACGCGAGGTCGGACGCTCTTTACGCCGCGTGGCTGTGCGGGACATGCCTGAATGCGGTGAGCATGGGGCTGCATCACAAGCTCTGCCACACGCTGGGTGGCATGTTCGACCTGCCGCACGCGGAAACGCACACTGTGATCCTGCCGCACGCCACCGCATACAATGCTCCGGCGGCGCAGGACGCCATGCGACGCGCGGCGCGCGCGCTCGGCGCCGATGACACGGCAGCCGGCCTGTTCGATCTCGCAAGCCGGCTGGGCGCGCCAACCGCCCTGTCCTCGCTGGGCCTGAAGCGCGCCGACCTCGATGTGGCGGCGAGCGCGGCGGTCAAGACGCCGTATCCAAATCCGCGGCCGCTGGCGCTGTCGGCGATCCGCGAACTTCTTGATAACGCGTTCGAAGGTGTGAGACCCGCATCCAGCGCGGACGGGGAGACGCGTCATGCGTGATTTCGACGAGAGCAATATCACCGATGCCGTCATTGACAGCTTGGCGCAGACCAAGGACGCGCGGCTCAAGACAATCATGACAAGCCTCGTCCGCCATCTCCATGACTTCGTGCGCGACGTCGAAATTACCTTCGACGAATGGAATCACGCGATCGATTTCCTGACGCGAACCGGACAGATGTGCAGCGACAAGCGGCAGGAGTTCATCCTGCTGTCGGACACGCTCGGCGTTTCGATGCTGGTCGATGCGATCAACCACCGCATGCCGGAAGGCGCGACGGAAACGACCGTGCTTGGGCCGTTCTTTGTCGCCTCTCGGCCGGACGAACCGCTTGGAGCGGACATCTCGCACGGCGCGGAAGGCGAGCCCTTGCTGGTCGAAGGTTCAGTCTCATCTCCCGACGGCGTGCCGCTCGAGGGCGCGACCGTCGACGTCTGGCAGGCCGATGATGACGGCTATTACGACGTCCAGCGTCCAGAGCTCCAATCGTCCCTGCTGCGAGCACGATTCAGAACCGATAAGCAGGGACGTTTTTCTTTCAAATCGATCATGCCGGCGTTCTATCCGATTCCGGATGATGGACCGGTCGGCGAAATGCTGGGTGCGCTCGGCAGACATCCCAACCGTCCAGCACATATCCACTTCATGATCGCGGCCGAGGGGTACGAGACCCTGATAACGCACATCTTCAATGCCGAAAGCCCGTATCTGGATTCGGATGCTGTGTTCGGTGTGAAGAACTCGCTCATCGCGACGTTCGCCAAGAATGCCGGTAACGGCTCCGGCCGCGTCCTCAAGTATCGCTTCGGGTTAAAGTCGCTGTCGCAGGAGCGGCAATGACGACGAACGCGCTGGCCCGCTTCGAGACGTTTCTCGCGCGAAAGCGCAATGCCGGTCGCTCGGCAGAGGCCATCATTGATGACTTGCGCTGCGAACTCGTTGCGTTCGCTACGACGGAGGAGGTTTCCGAGGAGAAAAGCGCTGATCAGGTATCGGCGCTCGCCTTCGACATGGTCAGGGCCATCGAAGGCGCGGAGGGTACACTGGCCTCGGCGACCAAGTCATGCGGCGAGATCGAGAAGGGAACGTCGATGGCGGCCGAGTCGTCGAAGGGCATGAGCCGTTCGATCGAGCAGATCATGCATGAAGCGGAGTCCGTCTCCGATAATGTCGCCGGGATGGCGCAGAATGTGATCACGGCTGACAGCCATTTTAGCGACCTGACTGAAGCCGTCGGACGTATCGCGTCAGTTGTCGGAATTATCAGAAAGATCGCCAGCCAGACGAATCTTCTGGCGTTGAACGCGACCATCGAGGCATCGCGCGCGGGCGATTCCGGTCGTGGATTCGCCGTCGTCGCCACCGAAGTGAAGACGTTGGCAGCGCAAACCGCCGAGGCGACGAAGGACATCGAGCGGCAGATCGAACAGATCAGCGCAGCGTCGTCAAAGTCGACGGAGTCGGTGAAGGGAATTGACTCGAGCGTTCGCGGTATCCGTCACCGGATCGAAACGATTGCGAGCGCGATCGCGCAGCAACGCGCCCTGGCCGTCGAGAACTCGCTAGCTGTCGAAGGGTGCGCCTCGGAGCTAAGCAAGCTTCGCGATACGGTCGAGGCGATCCGGCGGGGCGCGGGAAAAAATCTCGCGCGCGCGAAACAGCTCAGCGAATCCTTATCGAAACGTCAAATAGACGCGTAACCATGCCACCACAGAAGGAGCCAACGATGTCAGTATCAACAGATCTTCGCAAGTCGGACAACGCGATAGACGGCTCGTGGGTCTTGTTGTTCGCCCGCCTCTCCATCGCGCCCCTGTTCCTCTACAGCGGTATCGGCAAAGTTATGGCGTTCACTGCCACCGCCGCACGTCTCTACGGCGGACCAGACGGCTTTGGACGGGTTCTCGCGGCAGGCTCAATTGCGGTCGAACTCGGTTGTGGTGTGGCGCTCTTGCTGGGTCTATTTGCGCGCCCGGCAGCTTTGATCCTGATCCCGTTCACGATTGCCGCGACGTTGATGTTTCACAATTTCTGGGCTGCACCAGAAGCGCAGGTCGTCGCGCAAACGATCAACTTCCTGAAAAACCTCGGGTTGCTCGGCCTGCTTGCACTTATCGCCAACTACGGAGCCGGCAACCATGCGGTGAGCACCGCACTCAAGCGCGGATAGTGGTGAGGTCCGAGCAACTCGTCGGAGATCAAAATGCTGTTTGCCATCCACGCTACTGACTCTGTCGTAGCTCTGGCTACGCGCCTCGACAGTTTCGATGCCCACAAGGCATTTCTTGCCGATGCGGGCCGATTCGGCATCAAAATAGTGAAGTCCTGACCACTTGTCGCAGACGACCGACAAACCATGATTGGAAGCCTCTTCCTGATAGACACACCTTCTCGATCCGAGGTTGAGGCATTTAATCGGGCCGATCCGTTCTTCGGCGCTAAGATCTAGGAAACAGTGAGCATAACAGGATTTCTGAGGCGGCAAGGCTGAACTTCTACTAGCTCAGTTCACCGTCGGTCTACGCATGCCCTCCTGACGGCCAGCGCCGTATGAGTGCCACTGAGACCAGGCCAACCAGGGAATGCCGCAATCGGCACTATTGCCGGCTTGACTCCGCTGAAAGGGATTTTCGATGAAACCTGTAGTTATTGCCGTTGCGATAACGGGATCTGTGCCTCGCAAGAAGGACAACCCCGCCGTTCCGATTTCGCCTTGCGAGCAGATCGAAGCGACGCATGAGGCCTTCGAGGCGGGGGCAACACTCGTCCACATCCACGTTCGTAACGATGACGAAAGCTCTTCATCCGATCCAGAACGGTTTCGTAGCGTTCAGGAGGGAGTGATCAAGCACTGTCCCGGCATGATCGTTCAGTTCTCGACCGGAGGCCGCGGACGAGATCCGCGGTCACGCGGTTCGGCGCTATTCCTAAAGCCGGACATGGCTTCGTTGTCCACCGGATCGGTGAACTTTCCCAACATCGTTTACGAAAATCATACGGAGCTGGTTCGTAGGCTTGCATGCCAGATGCGAGATCTCGCAATTCGTCCTGAGATCGAAATCTTCGATCTTTCCCACATCTATACGGCGCACGATCTTGTCACCGAAGGTTTGATTGACGGGTCGGTTCACATTCAACTCGTAATGGGCATCAAGAATGCGATGCCCGCGGACAAGCGCGCCCTCGACATCCTGATTGGTGAGGCGAAACTGCTATTGCCCAATGCGACCTGGACGGCCGCGGGTATCGGCCGGTACCAATCCGAAGTGATGGCTTGGGCACTTGAGCGCGGCGCCGACGCGGTGCGAACCGGTTTGGAAGACAACATCAGGATTGGAAAGGAGCGCCTTGCGGCGAGCAATGCGGAACTCGTCGAAATCGCGGTCGAGCAGGTGACCCGCTTCGGACGGCGTCCAGCCAACGCGGAAGAGGCGAGAGGCATTCTCAGAATTCAGGCGGAACCTTCAACGCGTATCAGCTAGTCCGGCGGATGCAAGAACGCTCCACGTTATTGACTGATGAAGTGGGACCAACCTCATCGGAATGGTCGATGATTACGCTTGCGGGCGCGCTCGCTTTCATCATGATTTTGCTCTTGATGGTTGACATCTTGTGGGACCTATCAAAGTCGAGCTTGTGCTTCGAACTAGGCTCTTTCTTGGTGTACTAGGTCCGCACTGTCCACCAACCCAGCGCACGATGCAAAGGGTGGCGCGCCTTCCGAGAAGCGTCGCTCCGCCATTGCAGCTTGGTCAGCCATGGTCGGAGCAATGGTACTGGCCCGCATCGTTGATGATCCGAAGCTGTCAAGGGAAATTCTGACCGAGACGCGTGCGTCGCTGCCGCTGGCTTAGCCGGGCGGTCAGCGCGGCGTCGCGCAACAACCAGGCGGCGTGTGCACAGCGTGTGCACCGGGAGATCAGGAAAAATCTATCGAAAGCAAGTTGGGATTATCGCTCTTCCGGTGATGTGAGGTCGGCGGACGTTTTGGTTGGGATCGCAAGGGGCAGGGCGCTGGCATGCGACCCGAGAGCTGATCGTGCTTCCGGCAAGCAGTGCTCAGTACACGGTCTGCGGAAGGGCCCTTCGGTTCGCCAGTGACGCCTTTCGCGCAGTGAATGATTATGGGACATATCGATCAGCGCGTTTCAGCCGAAGGCGCGTGCCTGAGATGACCGTGAGGACGAATAGCGTCCGACGAGGTCGTTGATCGCTCCTTCCTCGTCTCGATCATCGCGTCACTCGATACGGACGCGCGGATGACTTGGCGGGGCTCAACGAGGCGGATCTCACCGGTAATGGAAGCATGAAGCGAAACCTTGCCGGCGACATTCGGTGTAGAAAGGCCTTTCGTGTGCTTACTCTAGGATGAAGCTGCGGATCTGGTTGGCTTGCGAGGACCTCTCTCTTACAAAGGAGCGCTCTAACAGCCGAAATACCTTGTTTGGGCGTATTTCTCAGCTCTACCAAAGGCGGCGTGTCAAAGGCGTGACGCAATTGCTCCCAATCGGCGACGGAGCTTTGTAGCCGTTCCACCTGCGATGATTTTAACTCAGCCATTGCCGCGCGAAAGATCGAACGACCTCGGCTTGCTAAGAGGCCGCCAATCGCGGTCTTACCGATCATCGTCCGGTCCAGTCCTACATGCTTGCCCGTGCATTCGTCGAACTGGACTTGAGGACGCCGTCGACGCTCCAAGCGCCCGGTCCCAGAAAGATCAAGAGAAAGAAGAAGAAGCAGAACAGAATCGCAGCATCGCCACCGTTGACCACTGGAAAGAAATCTCGGGGCGCGTGAGCCGTGAAATAGGCGACCGCCATTTCCCCGGAAAGGAGGAATGCAACGAACCGAGTGCCGAACCCGATCAAGAGCAGAATGCCGCCACCGATTTCCAACAATGCCGCGAAACCCAGAAGGGATAGTAACGGTACCATTCCGTGGACCGGTGTCGGAAAGCCGAAAAGTTTCTGGGTACCGTGCTCGATAAAGAGCAAACTTACGACAATCCTTACGATCGCAACTACGTGCGGAGTGCGTCTTGTCATTTCCATTCACTGAATCCTTAGTTTGGGAGAGTCCACCTTCGGTGCGTCAGCCCTCGGCGGGGCATCGCGGAGGGCTCACCGGGAAGTTGTTGCGAAGCGGCTGGGCCTTGCTTTCAGGATGCCAATTAGAAATTGCGTCGGACTTGAAGGTTGAGCCAAGCAGTGTCTTGGTCTTTGTATTCGTAAGTCGCGGTCGGCTTCGGAGCAGCGGGTGTGAGGGACGCGGCGCCGGTAAACTTCTGGTCGAGATGGACGTAACCCACTTTGGCCGAGAAGGTCAGATTCTTGACAGGGGTCCGGCGCGTAAAGCAGAACCGCCGCCGAGCCCAGGAAATGGCTCCCAATGATCTTCATGTAAATCTCCAGGTTGTTGCAACTCGCCCCCGATTTTTCTTTCCACGCCAAAGAGCACTTCATCGAATTGAGCCAGTGAGTGGCTTGGCGCGGACGATTCCGCTCCCTAGCGTTTTCACGATAAAATGATGAGACCCCTGCGTAGAGCAGAAACTTGGTACGGTTTTGTACGAAGCGCCTAACTGGCGGACCCAGCGTTGCTCTGGGAGTCACAAATGTACGATGCGCATCCTCGCATGTACGATGGTACAAGTGCTTTCATGGAGCGCGACGTTCTTGCTGATTATTTCTAAGGACCATGAAAGTGCGTCGGCTGCGCAGCGGGACGACACGGTGATTCAGTACGTTTCGTACAGAGTGTTGGTTGCCTGCGTACGCGCAACGGATTAATCAATTTGTTGATTACCCCAACCTCCGGGGAAAATAACGTCCGCTTGGACGTCATAGGTCTCTCGTCTGGCTCCGCAAGAAAGACCAGCCCAGTGGGTCTCAAAAATCGGCAGCGTCTAGGATGTTAACGTTCCGCCGCACTCTCATGCTGGCGCGTCATGTTCCTGCTGGGCGCAGTCGGGTCTGCTATTGCCTGGTTTCTCAGGCGCGAATTGCCGGAATCGCCGAGATGGCTTGTGATCGTGGGGCGCGATGCTGAAGGAGAATGACGTGCGAAGATCTATTTTCCCCCTGGCTATAATAGCGGCGCTGGCGGCCGCGCCTGTCTTGGCGCAGGTCCGTCCCTTTCCGGCCAACTTCAGAATGCAAACGATCCCCATCAATAGCACCCAGATCTTCGTGCGGGTCGGCGGCAAAGGCCCGGCGGTGGTGCTGCTCCACGGCTACGGCGAGACCGGCGACATGTGGGAGCCGCTGGCCGTCAAACTGGCGAGCAATCACACGGTGATCGTGCCCGATCTGCGGGGTATGGGTCTGTCTTCACATCCGTCAGGCGGCTACGACAAGAAGACCCAGGGCGGCGATATTGCTGGCGTACTCGACGCGCTCAAGATCGGCAAGATCGATCTCGTCACCCACGATATTGGCAATATGGTAGGCTATGCCTTCGCGGCGGAGCAACCCGATCGCGTGACGAAGTTCATTTTGATGGATGCGCCTCTGCCGGGAGTGGGCCCGTGGGACGAGGTCCTGAAGAATCCACTGCTGTGGCACTTCCGCTTTGGTGGGCCAGACATGGAAAGGCTGGTCAAGGGTCGTGAGCGAATCTACCTAGATCGCTTTTGGAACGAATTTTCAGCCGACCCAAAGAACTTCGATGAAGCGTCGCGCGAGCACTATGCAAAACTCTATGCAAAACCTGGCGCGATGCATTCCGGTTTCGAGCAGTTCAAAGCTTTCGACCAGGACGCGGTCGACAACAAGGCTTTCCTAGCCAAAGGAAAGCTGCCGATGCCGGTGCTGGCGGTGGGTGGTGAGAAATCATTTGGTCCGCTGATGGCGACCGTGATGCGCGCTGCGGCCACGAATGTACAGGAGGCTGTGGTCCCACACGCGGGACATTGGCTCATGGAAGAAAATCCAAACGCGACCATCAAGTTTGTGACTGACTTTCTGCAATGAGCGCGCGACAGGCGTTCGTTCGTAAGCAGCAATTTAGTATCGTTAGTAGCCGAAGCGGTTCTCGCGCGCTGGGCCCGCCTGGATTTGCCTGTAGATGCGCGGAGATCGAGCTTTACGCCGAGTAAGGAGCACAGCATTGCGCGCGGTCGCTAAGCCCATCTGCAAGGTTGCTCCAGCCTTCGAACCGATAAACGAACCTTTCTCCGCTCTAAGTGGAGTCCGATTTCTCGCGTGTTGGGTTTGTCTCTCACCTAATGTTCGTTAGGACGCGGCGTGCCCGAGAATGATCCATTAACAAGAGAAGCCTCTATGCCCACCATCACCACTAAAGACCGCGTCGAGATCTTTTACAAAGATTGGGGATCGGGCCAGCCGATTGTGTTCAGCCACGGCTGGCCGCTGTCGTCGGACGATTGGGACGCACAGATGCTGTTCTTCCTGAGCCATGGCTTCCGCGTCATCGCCCATGATCGGCGCGGGCACGGCCGCTCGAGCCAGGTGGCCGATGGCCACGACATGGACCACTATGCGGATGACCTCGCGGCGCTAACCGAGCATCTCGATCTGAAGAATGTCATTCACGTTGGCCATTCGACTGGCGGCGGCGAGGTGGTCGCCTACATCGCGCGTCACGGCGAGAGCCGGGTGGCGAAAGCGGCGATCATCGCCGCTGTTCCCCCGCTCATGGTACAGACGCCGGCCAATTCCGGCGGCCTCCCGAAAGAGGTCTTCGACGGCTTCCAGTCGCAGCTTGCGGCCAATCGCGCACAATTCTATCGCGACATCGCGGCCGGCCCCTTCTACGGCTTCAACCGCGTCGGTGCCAAGGTCTCGGAGGCCTTGATCCAGAACTGGTGGCGCCAGGGCATGCTGGGCGGCGCCAAGGCGCACTACGACGGCATCGTCGCTTTCTCGCAGACCGATTTCACCGAGGACCTGAAGAAGATCACGCTTCCCGTGCTGGTGATGCACAGCGATGATGATCAGATCGTCCCCTATGCGAACTCCGCACCGCTGTCGGCCAAGCTTCTGAAGAACGGCACGCTAAAAACCTACAAGGGCTTTCCGCACGGCATGCCGACCACGGAAGCCCCCACGATCAACGCGGACTTGCTGGCGTTTATCAAGGGCTAGTGCGACTTCTCGCCTCTCCTCGCGTGTGGGTTTGCCGTGCACTCGGACCACCAATGTTGCGAGTGCACCGCGGCCGATTCAGGCGGCTTACGCATCGCAGCCGCCAGATGCGCGGCGATCTCAGCTCGGGCCCTTTCCAGCTGGGACCACCTTGTGGCTCACCGACACAACGGATGTTGCACTTGAAGTGCCCAACATAGACGGCGCCGAAACGGATCAGCGTCGTGAATAGCCGGATGCCGGATTCGGTCATCCTGTCGCCGAGCAGGAACCGACAAGCCAATCCAGTGTGTCGAACAGCGGGCCGATTATTTACTCGTAGACTGACTGCGTGGTAGCGAAGCCAGCCTTGTAGACGCCATTGTTAAGCGTATCGTAGACGCGACGTTGATCGCGTCCATTTCGTTGCGTAGCTCGTGCGGTCAGTGTGGTTCACTGAACCTGTATTTGACTACAAGCCGCCGTACTGGCTGAATGTCGGCGGAAATATTTTCTTGGCGGTTGTTGTCTTGGTGGCATCGCTCGCTGCGATGGTCTACGCGACGAGAGATTTGTATAAGAGCGAGAGTATTTCGGCAGCCTTGTTCGGGTTTTTGCAATCTCGGCCTTGGCGCGATTGTCATGATTATCATTCATGCTCAACTCTATGAAGAGTTCTCAATCAACCCAACGATCGATAAGGTGCCGCTGACGAAGCTCGATTACGTCTACTTTTCAATCATCACGTGGACGACCGTCGGTTATGGCGACTTCGTTCCGTCTGCCGCTGAAAGACCCATTGCAGCCGAGGAAGCGCTCTTCGGATTTATCTATATGGGTGCCTATATCGGCTATACGATCAATGCACTCTCCGTCTTGAGCAAGTACGATTACAGCAAAATTCTTTCAGACGATAAGCCAGGTGAGGCCAAGAGAGCTTCGCAAGGCGAGCCGAAGGAGCCGCCGAAGCCGTAAGAATCGGATGGCCCGCTTCAAACGTTAGAGAGTCTGTCGGTTGCATACGGCTGTGGCGCGGTCTTCTTGCCGGACAAATTCGTCGATGCCTTGGCCGGTAGCGCTATAAAAGCGGGAGTGAGCGCTCGAGCTCAACCTGCGCTACGCCATCTGCGATGAGTGACTGCCCTGCAGCTTCCTCAAGGACCGGATCGCAGCGTCGATCCCGTCTACGCCAAAATTCGCAAGCGTCAGGCTGGTGCGAACGGGGATTCCGATAGGCGGACGCGCTCGCCGAGGCCCAGACACGAGGGACCGCACTATTGGTCGTAGCGCGGAAACTTGGTACGGTGTTGTACGAAGCGCCTAACTGGCGGACCCAGCGTTGCTTTGGGAATCACAAATGTACGATGCGCATCCTCGCATGTACGTTTGGTACAATTGCTTTCATGGAGTGCGACGCTCTTGCGGATTATTTCTCAGGGGCCAGGAAAGTGCGTCGGCTGCGCAGCGGGACGACTCGATGATTCCGTACGTTTCGTACAGAGTGTTGGTTGCCTGCGTGCGCGCAACGGATTAATCAATTTGTTGATTACCCCAACCTCCCGGAAAAATAACGTCCGCTTGGACGTCATAGGTCTCTCGTCTGGCTCCGCAAGAAAGACCAGCGAAGTGGGTCTAAAAATCGGCAGCGTCTAGGATGTTAACGTTCCGCCCACTCTCATGGCCAACCCAGTGCTGATCTTGCTCGATGAGGGGACCAAAGAGCTGGTGCCGATGATAACCAACACGGTCGGGCCGCTCATCGCAAGATCGCCAGGGGCGGGGCTGCAGTGCTGCTCTTAGAGCAAGAACTGCCCACGCTGCTTCGATGCGATTGCGGGCTCCAACTGACGAGACATCGCCGATTGCCTCATGAAATCACCAGATGACCCAATGACCAACGGCTGCGCGATGTGACGCAGATGGTTCGAGCTCTGAGACGCAGGAAACAACGGAGAATCTCCAAATGGATATTGGATTGATTGTCGATGGCGCGGCTGTCGCGGCCGAAGGCGCAGCGACATTCGAGCGCAAAGACCCGATGACTTGCGGCGACCCCATGAGCCTCGATCGACCAATTCTGCAAAAGGAAGGAAAAGCTATGCCCCGGAACCAGACGATTGTCGCCCTCGTCACGATCATGCTTGCTGCCCCCGCAGCTGCGCAGCCGCCGGCGCCGCAGCTTCCGAACTACTCCAAGACGCCCTCCGAATTGGCTACGATCGCGCCGACCGGTGGCGTAGGAGGGTCGGGCAACGCCAAGGTCGAAGTAATTACGATCCTGGGCGATCCGTCCAAGCCAGGGCCGTACAGCCAACTGCTGAAAGTCGCGCCCCATGCGACGATTGCCGCACATCATCACGCAGGTGATCGGCTCGGCACCGTGCTTCAGGGCACCTGGATGTTTGGCTACGGCCCAAGCTTCAGCAAGCCTGCGCTCCGAACACTTCCCGTCGGGTCGGTATACACCGAGCCGTCGGGCGCTGCGCACTTCGCGATGACCGGCGACCAGGCGGTCACTGTACTGATCACCGGCTCGGGGCCAACGGATACGGTCTACGAGAACCCCGCCGATGACCCCACGAAGAAGCCGTGAGACGCCGATCCGGAATGCACCTTTACAGATACACGGCCTGCAAACGGATCGCAGCGTAGCTTGTTGTAGGGAGCGAGACGCAGGAAACAACGGAGAATCTCCAAATGGATATTGGATTGATTGTCGATGGCGCGGCCGTCGCGGCCGAAGGCGCAGCGACATTCGAGCGCAAAGACCCGATGACCGGCAAGGTCGCGACGCGCGCTCCGGCAGCGAGCCTGGCAGATGTTAGGAAGGTCGTCGCTGCAGCGGCAAAGGCTTTCGAGACATGGTCGGAAACCGGCCCATCGTCGCGCCGCGCGCTATTGCTCAACGCCGCAGATCTGATGGAAAGGCGTACCAACGACTTCATCAAGCTCATGCTCGAGGAAACTGGCGCGACCGCCACCTGGGCAGGCTTCAATGTCCATCTCGCTGCCGGTATCCTGCGCGAAGCGGCGGCCCTGACGACACAGATTACCGGTGAAGTGATCCCGTCCGACAAGCCGGGCGTCTGGTCGATGACTGTCCGGCAGCCGGCGGGCGTCGTTCTCGGCATGGCGCCCTGGAACGCGCCGGTTATCCTGGGCACGCGTGCGATTGCGGCGCCGCTCGCCTGCGGCAACACCGTCATCCTTCGCTCCTCCGAGACTTGCCCGGGCACGCACCATTTGATCGGTCAGGTCCTCAACGACGCCGGTTTCCCGAAGGGCGTCGTCAACGTTCTGTCGAACGCGCCGCAGGATGCGCCGAAGATCGTCGAAGCGCTGATTGCGAATCCCGCCGTCCGCCGGGTCAATTTTACTGGCTCAACCAAGGTCGGACGCGTCATCGCCATGTTGGCCGCCGAACACCTGAAGCCGGCGTTATTGGAGCTTGGCGGTAAGGCGCCGCTGATCGTGCTCGATGATGCCGACCTCGACCAGGCCGTCGATGCGGCAGCTTTCGGCGCCTTCATGAACCAGGGGCAGATCTGCATGTCGACCGAACGGATCATCGTGGATGAGAAAATTGCCGATGCGTTTGTCGAGAAATTCGCAGCAAAAGCGTCGAAGTTGCCGGCTGGCGACCCGCGCGGACAGGTCGTGCTGGGTTCACTCGTCGATCTCGCACCCGCAGAGCGGATGGACGATCTCATCAAGGATGGTGTTGCCAAGGGCGCCAGAATTGTCGCTGGCGGCAAGCGGAACGGCACCGTCGTGGAGGCGACCCTGCTCGATCACGTGTCGTCCGCGATGAAGATCTACGGCGAAGAGTCGTTCGGGCCCGTGAAGTCGATCATTCGTGTTGCTGGTGTTGATGAAGCGGTGCGTGTCGCGAACGACACCGAATACGGCCTTTTGGCGGCTGTCTTCGGCCGTGACGTGACTCGTGCACTGGCGGTCGCAAAACGCATCCAGAGCGGTATTTGCCACATCAACGGTCCCACTGTCTCGGACGAAGCCCAGATGCCGTTCGGCGGCATGAAATCGAGCGGCTATGGCCGGTTCGGCGGCAAGGCTGTCATCGATGAGTTCACGGAACTGCGCTGGATCACGATCGACGGCCCGCAGCACTATCCGTTCTGACGCAAAATCGCAGTGTGAACTGCCAACGAGCGACGCGGCCAACGTGGCCGCGATGCTCAGACCTCTTCGATCGGTAGTTTTCTGATGCGCCGCCCGGTCGCCGCGAAAATCGCATTCGTCACCGCAGGCGCGACGATCGCGGTGGCAGCCTCACCGAGGCCTCCGGGATCGCCGGTACTCGACACAATGTGGATCTCGATGAAAGGAATCTCGTCGATCCGCATAGGCGGATAGGTGTCGAAATTAGACTGCTCGACGCGGCCATGCTTGATGGTGATTGCGCCACGCAGCGCCGCGGTCAACCCGAAGATCGTCCCGCTCTGCAGCTGCGCGTCGATCATGCTCGGCGTCACGGCTAGGCCACAGTCCACCGCGCACACGATGCGCTCGAACTTGACCTTTCCCTTTGCGTCGACTGCGACTTCGGCGACCTGCGATAGATAGCTGCCGAATGCAAACTGCAGCGAGGTGCCGCGCGCCTTTCCGGCCGGCGTCGGCTGCGCCCACCCGGCCTTCTCCGCAGCAAGGTAGGGCGCGGTCTCACGTCAAGGAAGCTTTCCTGCCCGCTCGGCTAACGCGAGGCCGCCGAGAATTCTGCGTTCTAGCGGTTCCGACTTCCGCCTTCACCGAGTTAGATCGCGGTGCAAAGCCGGCGAATACCCATTCCATAACCTGATCTGCCAAAGCATCCTCGAGAGGGAGGTGTCTGACGAGGAGACGATAGTAGGTCGACCCGTAAATCATGTCGATCGCAAGGTCTGCATCCAAATCCGACGAGATCTCTCCCCGCTGCTTCCCGAGCTCGATTAAAGCCTTTGCTTGGGCGCGACGAAGATCCAGGTAACGCTCTCGAAACATCCGTAAGACATCAGCATCGAACTGACCTTCGGCGAGGATTTCGGCCATTATCCGGCCGACCCGTCCGCGATCCTCTTTATGAATTTGCCGAAGCTGTTTTCGAAGTGCGCTAACGACCGAACCATCCTCAGAAAATTGCAGCTGGCTTGAGACCGTCTGGGAAAAGGCATCAATGACAACTGCCGCCTTGTTCGGCCACCAACGATATATCGTGGGTTTGCCCACACCCGCGGCTTTCGCAATACCTTCGATTGTTAGATCGCGGACGCTGACCTGATTGAGCAGCTGATTCGTTGCCCGCAGGATTGCTAGTCTCGCTTCTTCGCTTCGCGGGCGGCCGCTTTTAGACTTCTTCTCACGGATCATGCTGACTCTGTATTTGAGTGGGACAGGCTCTAGCCCGACAACAGCCATTCGCTGACTCGACCCAAGATCACCAAAATCCAGGATTCCGATCGTAAATACAAGGGGCTTTGGCCTCACCCCTGCGCCGTTCGAAGCGAGCCAACAATCGGTAGCAGCCGACGGGAGACTCCTAGGCGAATTACGAGATGAGGCCTGGCAGACAGCACCAGGCATGCTTTGATTGACTTGCGCTTTATATTACGTTACGTAAAGTATCTAATTGATTGTTGGGTGCTGGGTCGCTTTAGGCCTACAGCGCAAAATAAAGCTGCCGGGAGGAGCTCATGTCCACGGACGTCACGCCAGGTCCGGTTATCATCGTGGGAGGTGGACCGGTTGGTATGGCGGCCGCGCTCGAATTGGCTCGATTTCGAGTGCCGTCCGTCGTAATCGAGCGGCACACTTCGACGGCGTGGCATCCGAAGGCGCGGGTCATCAGCACGCGGTCTATGGAGATCGCACGAGGTTGGGGGTCGGCGATCCACCAGCGCCTGAAAAACATTGATATGGCGGACGACTGGAAGGACCGCATTCGATTTGTCGAGAGCATTGTCGGTCGGCATCCGGCGCAAATTGCAACTCCGGGATTTGTGGGGCCGGGCAGGGACGTGAGTCCGTCAAGCTCTATCTTGTCGTCTCAAGACCTTCTGGAGCAGGTGCTATACGATGGGGGGCTGGCTTCAGATCTAATTGACCTCCGGTTTGGCCATGCCGCCGGACGCGTGCTTCATGGGGGAAGCAAGGGCGATCGTTCCGTTGCGATTGAGATTGAGAATATCACTACAGGAAATAAGGAAGTTTTGGAGGGGGCGGCTCTTCTTGCTGCCGATGGCGTCGATAGCCCAATACGTAGTCAGCTGGGTATCGAGTTGGACGGGGAGAAAAACCTTTATAGCTACATCAACTGCTACTTCCGCGCAGACATAGAGCGATATGTCGACAACCGACGCGCGGCAATCTTCTTCTACGCCAACGGTACATCAACCGGCGCATTGATGCCGCTCGACTCCAAGGGGCGTTGGCTGAGTCAGATCTCGGTCGACTTCGATGAGCCACGTAATCAGGCCGCCGACGAGCGCCAATGCATCGAGGCCGTGCGAGCTGCCGTCGGCGTCGATGACCTTCCGATTGAAGTGCTCTCCATCGGTCGCTGGCGATTCCGTGCGACAACCGCCGCGCGGTTTGTGTCTGGTCGAGTGATGGTCATCGGCGATGCGGCTCATCAGTTGCCGCCAACTGGTGGGTTGGGTCTGAACAGTGGGTTCCGCGGGGTTCAGAACGCGATGTGGAAACTCGCATTTGTGATCAATGGCCATGCAGGTGAGGATCTGCTTGAGACTTATGATGTAGAACACCGTCCGGTTACGCGATGGGCCGCTGACCAGTGTCTGCAAAACGAGCGGGATAATCGAGCCGTTCGGAGCGCCATGATGTCCTCGGGTGATGGCCGCATTGATCTACCCGATATTGATCTTGCTAATCACCGGTACGGCAAGCATTTTGGCATAGAACTCGGATCGTACTATACTTCAACGGCTGTCATTGCAGACGGCACTGCGCCGCCCAACGTTCCGGACGCCTATAAAGACTACAGGCCAAGCGCGCGTCCCGGTCATCGGGCTCCTCACGTGTGGCTCGGGCGGGAAGGACGTCTATCCACCCTGGATCTATTTGGTCCTGGCTTTACGCTACTCACAGGGCAGGATGGCGATTGGACTGCGATCGCGGATGCTGCAGCTAAGCGATTGGCGGTCCCTCTGGGGTGCTACGTCGTCGGTAGAGCGGGCCTCGAAGACCAAGATGGAGCCTTTCTTGCGGCCTACGGCCTCAATCCTGACGGTGCCGTTCTTGTCCGCCCCGATGGGTACGTTGCATGGCGTAAGAGCTCCAGACTGGAGCCGACCGACCCCGCATTCATCGACGCGCTCGCTTCGATCTTGAGCCGGCCCGCGTAGTGCACCTCATCATCTCGCTTACGCCGTGAACTGTTCCGTGATCAGAAGGCAACAGCCTGGATCGCGCACGGAGGAGGGGGCATCGTTTGCAAGCGGGCGAGTTAGCGATGTCCTTAGCTAATCCAGCGGCGTCACGTTGAAAATTTACGAACGCAGCGAAGATAACTTTAGTTTCGCGGACTAATCGAAACAGGGGATGTTATGAATACAGCGACTTCGATCTCCGTATCACGCAGTGATCCGGCCGCGCCAGCCAGCAGGTCAACGGCCGAGCTGTTGCTTGAGTATATGCAGCGAAGCGGGATCACGACGATCTTCGGGCAGAGCATTCCACAACACCTCCTACAACTGGCACCCAAATTCGGTATCCGTCAGGTCTCATATCGGACCGAAAATGCAGGTGGTGCAATGGCGGACGGGTTTGCGCGTGTTTCAGGGGCAATTGGCCTCGTTGCTGCTCAGAACGGCCCTGCGGCAACCCTACTCGTTCCGCCGCTGGCGGAAGCTCTCAAGGCATCGATTCCTCTGCTCGCGATCGTGCAAGACGTGCCACGCCTCGACGCCGGAAAGAACGCGTTCCAGGAATACGATCACGATGCTCTTTTCCGTGGTTGCGCGAAATGGATTGGTCGGGTTGACTTTCCGGACCGGGCTGAGCAGCAAATTGAGGCGGCCATTCGACAGGCAACTAGCGGTCGGCCTGGACCGGTCGTGTTGCTCCTACCGATGGATCTCCTGCGCGAAAAGTCGAGCCTAGCTCTCAAGCGACGTCCGACAATGGCGACCCATCCATTTTCGCGGAGTGTGCCGGCGCCCGAGCAGGTCAAATACGCGGCTGAGGTCATAGCAGACGCCCGCCGACCGCTGCTTGTTGCCGGCGGAGGGGTGCATTTGTCCGGCGCCGCCGAAGTGGTGGCGGCATTTCAGGCCGAGTTCGGCGTTCCGGTCGGTACTACGAACATGGGCAAGGGGGCTGTAAGCGAAGATCATCCGCTGAGCCTTGGCGTGCTCGGTAATTCGATGGGACCTTCAGCGCCCAGTCACGGCATTCGCGACTATGTCAGGTCTGCGGATGTCGTTCTTTTCGTAGGCAATCGCACGAACCAGAATGGCACAGACACCTGGCGTCTGTTCGATCCGAAAGCGCAATTTATTCACATCGATGTCGATCCTGCGGAGACGAACCGGAACTACGATTCCCTCGCCTTGATCGGCGATGCGCGGGAAACTCTCCTTGTTGTGTCAGAGGCTCTGCGCAAGTATCCAAAGCCAAACTTCGAGGACGTTTCGGAGCGAGTCGCGCGTTCCCGCGCAGACGCAAAACTTGAACTTGAGAAGCGGGCTACTCCTGGCAACTCGGGTGTTAAGCCCGAGGCCGTCATGCTTGAGTTGGCAAGATTGCTTCCACCTGATTCGATTGTTGCTGCCGACGCGAGTTATTCGACCAACTGGGTTGCGACCTACTTGCCGGCGCGGAAAGTGGGCAACAGATTTTTGCTCCCGAGGGGACTTGCGGGATTGGGGTGGGGACTACCGATGGCAATGGGAGCCAAACTCGCCAGACCGGACGCCAATGTCGTTGCAGTTGTCGGCGACGGTGGTTTTGCTCACTGCTGGTCCGAACTCGAAACCGCGCGCAGGGAAGGCATCAAGGTAACCGTGATCGTCCTAAACAACAGTATACTCGCGTACCAAAAGCACGCTGAGGAGAAGGAGTTTGGCAAGAGCACGAGCGCCTGTGATCTTGGTTCAGTCGACCATGCTCAACTAGCCGAGGCTTGTGACTGCGTTGGTATCACGGTTCGGACCCATAAAGAGATAGGTCCGGCCATTGAGGCGGCATTCGACTCCAGTCGGCCCGTTGTGATCGATGTCATGACAGACCCAGATGCGCGTGCGCCGGTCTCTCTCTTTGAGAGCGACCATTAAATAGCGCGGCGATCGAGCGGAAGCGCAACGCCAGCGGCGGGCCGTCGTGTGGGATCAGACGCCACATGCCTCAGTCGCCAAAACACTTGACAAGGACATATGAAAACGGTACGTAACGTAATATTGCGTTAGAAGTGCGGCGCTGGTTGCTTTTTGCTCAGAAGAGATCGTCTTCATCTCATGCTCGCAGCTCTACCTCTTGCGAGATCGCACTTCTGTTCTCCCTCACTGGGCCCGGCGGCCCACTGCTGCCGGGCCATTTTCTCTTCCTCTTCCAAGTAGGCGGATCATGGCCCACCACGTTGTCACGCTTGTCGGTAGTCTTCGCAAAGAGAGCTTCTCGCTCAAGATCGCCAATGCGCTCGCTAAGCTTGCGCCCAGTTCGCTCAAGCTCGAGGTTGTCACCCTGCATGGCGTTTCCTTCTTCAACCAGGATTTGGAGGCCACGCCACCTGCCGACTGGTCGGCATTCCGCGAGAAGCTGCAGCGCTCGAATGGCGTGCTGTTCGTTACGCCGGAATACAACCGCGCGATTCCGGGTGTGCTTAAGAATGCTATTGACGTCGGCTCGCGCCCCTATGGCAAGAGTTCATTCAATGGCAAGCCGATCGGCATCATCTCCAACGCGCCGGGGCAACTTGGGGGAGTGAATGCGGCGAAGAACCTGCAAAACATCCTGCCTGGCCTGGCCGGACCGATCATGCAGCAGCCAGAAATCTACCTTAACGCAGTGGGTGATGCTTTCGACGACAAGGGCGAACTCGTCAAAGAGTCGCTCAGAACAGTATTGCAGGCCTATATCGACCTCTTCGCAGTGCACGCCGAAAAGCACAATGCATGACGCAGGTCTGCAATTCATTGAGTCCGCCGCCGCCAGGTGGCTGGCTTGACCTCGCGCGCTCGACCCAAATTTGACGTGATCCGGAGGACTGACAATGATCTACGAGACACGTGTCTACAGCTGTCAGTCGGGCCGACTGTCGGCACTACTCCAGCTCTTCGAGGTGCACACGCTAAAGCTCTTCGAGAAGCACGGTATCAGGCAGATTGGTTTCTTCACCGCCCTGGAGGACGATTCAAGTCAGGAGCTGACTTACCTGCTAGCCTGGGAATCGACGGCGGACCGCGAGCAGAAGTGGGCCGCCTTACTTGGCGACGCGGAATGGATAGCGGCCCGGACCAAGGCTGAGGAAGATGGTGAGATCGTCGAAAAAGTCGTCAGCCAACTGCTGCGGCCAACGGCGTTCTCTGCGTTGACGTGAAGTGCGACGCGACCCCGATGGTTCGGGCAGGCGGAAATTAATCGACCTGCCTCGCGAGCCTTATCGCGCGAGGTGCCTGAGATCAGGAGTTAACGATGACGAGTATGTCCAGCGTCATTGAACTTCAAGATCAGGGAATCCGCAATTCAATCCTCAGAGGCCTACCGCGGGAGGATTTCTCCCACCTCTGGAAATACCTCAAGCCAGTCGTCTTGAAGAAGAGTGAGATCCTGCATGAGCCGAATAAGCGCATAGAGTACGTGACGTTCCTAGAAGCCGGACTCGTTTCGCTTCGAACGTTGGCCCGAGGGAGTGTGCTCGAAACCGCGATGGTCGGAAGCCAAGGCGCCGTAGGCACATGCGTTTTGCTGGGCGCCGAAAAATCGGCGCACCGTTCGATAGTGATAGTGCCTGGCACCGCAGCGACGATACACCTAGACAACCTCAACAAAGTCATGCGAGACCGCCCCGTAATCCGAGAGCGCCTGCTGAACCATGTTCAGTCATTGATGGTGCAAACCGCGCAGACCGCACTGTGTGGCGTGTGCCATCAATTAGAGCCGCGTCTCGCATGCTGGCTATCGCTCGCGTGCGATGCTTTGCAACATAATGTGGTTCCCGTAACACACGAGAACTTGTCTACGATCCTTGGAATGCGGCGTGCCGGCATAACGGAAGCTCTCAATCGCTTTGGGCAAAGTGGCCTTCTACGAAAGACGCGCGGCGTCCTGGAGATCTCCAATCGGAACAAGCTGCAAAGTCGCGCTTGCGTATGCTATCGAATCGTCTCGCGGTTGATCGGCGACCAGCTGAGCGGTTTGACGCCAGATAGGCACGCGCGTTTCGTTGACGGTCAGCGTGCAGCAGATGGTCTAAGCCGATCTCACTCGACGCTCCGACGACTTGGTGCTTCGCAATAAGTGTCCAGACGAGTTTCCGCTTGACATTGCTTCCATTATAACGTTACGTAACGTAAATAATATGGATTGAACCCAACGAGAACATCGATTCAGGGGGCAAACGTTGAAAGCGAAGCGCGTACGCGCGTGCCGCTCGTCACCCTGAGTCGCGCCTTTTATCTTCCGCCGTTCGGGAGCTGGAAACAGAAGTCGCCTCCATGGGCTTCAGGAAACGAGGACATAACGCAGCGCCGGTTAATCCGCCCAGTGGTGCGGAGAGTGGCTTAAGCGAAACAATCGGCTTTGCCGGGTAGGGAGTTGAGGGCGGATGCCGAAAGTGCAGCTTAATGGTGAATCGGTCTTCTATCAGGACACCGGTGGTGTTGGGCCAGTGCTCGCGTTCTCTCACGGGATCCTGATGGATCACGAGATGTTTGCACCGCAAGTGGAAGCGTTTCGCGATCAATATCGATGCGTCTCATGGGATGAGCGATGTCACGGACTTACCGCGGGCGCGAATGCGGAGCCGTTTAGCTACTACGACTCGGCGGATGATCTCGCGGCCGTGCTCAGGCATCTGTCCATCAAGAAGGCTGTCTTGGTCGGCATGTCCCAAGGGGGGTTCTTGTCATTGCGCTGCGCGCTGACCCATCCTGACCTCGTAAGTGCGCTCGTATTGATAGGCACCCAAGCTGGCGTCGACACGGCGGAGTGGAATGAGGCAAATCTGTCTATGATCGCGCAATGGCAAGAGCAGGGGCTATCCCCGGAAACCGCGAACCTGATCGAAAGCTCGATACTCGGAAGTGGTTGGCCCGGGGCGCCGGCATGGCGATCCAAGTGGTCAAACATGAAGGCTCCAAACCTCAGAGAGGCTTTCCGAGCCCTCGTTACTCGCGACGACATTACCGAGAAGGTGTCATCGATCAAGGTGCCCACGCTGGTGATTCATGGCAGTGCCGATCCAGCGATCACTTCCGACAAAGCCGAGTTTTTGGCGTCGAAAATTCCAAATGCTGAGTTAAGGATTGTCGACGGAGCCGCGCACGCTCCGAATCTCACCCACGCGGAGCAAGTAAATAAAGTCATGAGAGCTTTCTTGCAAAGCGCGCTGAGCTAAACGTATCCGCGCGCAGGTTCGAGAGGGTGGCGGTCGCAATTGGCGGCAGCCAGCCGCATTGTTACGCAGTGTGCGTCGCGCGCGCCGATCCTTCAGCCTCATTCAGCCCAAGGTCCAGGGAGAACGGAATGTTTGATCACCGCCGCGCGATTAAGCGAACGTTCGTTAGATATGTCTACGCGCTGTGTGTCTTTGCAGGGGCTTTGTTGTGGGGGCCTCTAGCGAAGGCAACTGAACCATTGCTTGTCGGCTTCGGTATGCCTTTGACTGGATATCTTGCGCTGAACGGCAAGGCGACCCTCTTGGCAATCCAGATGTGGGCAGATGACGTTAACGCCAACGGTGGCGTGATGAGTCGACCAGTTAAGTTGATCTATTACGATGACCAAAGTAACCCAGCGACTTTGCCCGGCATCTACACCAAGCTCGTCGACCTGGACAAAGTCGACGTCATCGTTTCGAGTTACGGAACGCCGCAAATCATTCCCGTTATTCCGTTCG
This sequence comes from Bradyrhizobium sp. Cp5.3, assembly GCF_000426265.1. Lineage (NCBI taxonomy): Bacteria > Pseudomonadati > Pseudomonadota > Alphaproteobacteria > Hyphomicrobiales > Nitrobacteraceae > Bradyrhizobium > Bradyrhizobium sp. Cp5.3. The sequence continues at coordinate 30,261 of NZ_AUFA01000030.1, forward strand.
CCAAGCAGCGGGGTCTCGTCCTGATGGGACTTTGCGGCTTCGCTCCAAATGAAGTCTTCAAGTACGACCGATACTTTGCGGCATGTCCGAGCGGTGTGAACCCCGAAGTGGAGATCGGCCGAGGATTTTTCGAAATTGCTGCTTCGCAGACGCCGAAGCCACAGACTATCGCGATTGTTAGCGTCGATACCGAGATGGCCAAATCGACCGCTAACGGAGCACGCGAATTGGCTGCGCGGTACGGCTTCAGGATCGTCTATGACAAAGGTTATCCGGCCAATATTGTGGATCTGACACCGGTAATACGAGCGATACAGGCTGCAAAGCCTGACTTGGTTTTTGTCGCGTCGTATCCGGTCGATAGCTCAAATTTCGTCAGGTCGGTGAAGGAGCTCGAATTTCAGCCGAAGATGATTGGGGGCGCAATGGTTGGGCTGCAGTACGCTGCGGTCAAGGCTCAACTTGGCCCGTTGCTGAATGGTTTCGTGAACTATGAATTCTACGTCCCAGAAACCACTACTGCGTCCCTCGGAATAAAAAATTTCATAGAGCGCTACCAAGTGAAGGCGGCTCAAGCCGGTACTGATCTCCTGGGTTTTTATGCGCCGCCCTTTGCTTACGCTGCCATGCAGATCCTCAAAGAAGCGATCGAGAAGACGACAACCTCCGATATCGCCAAGCTCGATCAAGGTAAGATCGCCGACTACATTCGATCAAACCAATTTGACACGATCGCGGGAGCCATAAGGTTTGGCACGAACGGCGAGTGGCAGACGGCGCGCAATCTCCTCGTTCAATTCCAAAATGTCAAAAACAGCGACCTCGAACAGTTTCGGAAGCCAGGTACCCAAGTGATCCTTTATCCTCCCGCCTACAAATCGGGTCAAATGATCTATCCGTTCGGCCAGTAGGCCGGATCCATCGATGAAGGCATCGGCATTTGGAGTTCTCGGTGACGCTTGTCCTAGATGCGGTTTTATCCGGCTTCTTGTTGGGAGCGTTCTACGCAGCACTTGCAGTGGGGGTTACAATCACCTTCGGCATGCTCGATGTTCCCAACATCTCTCATCCCGCATTTACCGTGTTGGGGGCATTCCTGGTGTTTACCGCGAATCAGACGTTTGGTCTCGATCCAATCCTCGCAGCACTAGTGGTTGCCCTCGCATTCTTCATAGTTGGAGCGGCGCTCTACAAAATCTACCACATAAGCTTCGAAGTTCGGGGGCAAGACCCGCTTAGAGGGCTGACGTTCTTTTTTGGATGCATGTTCATGTTGGAGATGGCTCTCTCGCTCGTCTTTGGTGTGGATATTCGAACAGTCAACGTCGCATATGCCAAAGGCATCCTTAGGATCGGAGACTCGGTCGTTCCGTTTAGGCTCCTGGTCCCAGCGATTGCTTCGCTAGGCCTCCTGTCAGCGATCTATATCGGTCTGCATCGCACGTTCTTTGGTCGCGCAATCCTTGCCGGATCGCAGGACCAATTCGCCCTCCGTTTGATGGGTGTTGATCCAATCAAGATGCGTCAGATAGCCTTCGGAGTTGCGTATGCATCGGCCGCAATCTCTGGAGGATTGTTGATCATCATTCAGCCCGTCACGCCTCTAGCCGGTGAAGCCTTCATCGGAACTGTGTTCGCGATCTGCGTTCTTGGTGGATTGACGAGTACGCTAGGAACGTTGATCGGCGCAGTTCTCCTAGGCCTGTCAGAAAGCATCATTGGCACGTTTTTCGGGCCGTCTTGGGCGCCAGCGGTGGCATTCGGGCTTCTGTTGATCGTTCTCGCAGTCCGGCCCCAAGGCTTACTTGGACGCTAACATGACGATCTCGCGCTTTTGGCTAGGTTGCATCTTCGTGCTGATTATTGGGGTCGTTCTGACGAAGACCGGCCTCAGTCCATATTTGTTCTTCGCAGGATACGTCGTGCTTCAGTATGTTGTGTTGGCGACGGCCTGGAACATCCTCGGCGGTTATGCAGGCTACGTAAACCTCGGAGTCGCTGGCTTTTTCGGAATCGGTGTCTACAGCACCGTCATTCTATCGCGGTTCGGCAGCGCGCCCGTGCCATTAGCGATTATCTTCGCGGCCGTAATCGCAGGGCTGGGAGGCCTCGGTATGGGCTACCTGACGCTACGTCTTCGTGGTGTGTTTTTCTCGATCGCAACGCTTGCACTCACCATCGTTCTACAAACCTTGATCTTGAATTGGGAGATGGTTGGAGGAGCGCGGGGAGTGACCATCGTGGTACCGGCGCAAACGACATTCTTTTCACACTACATTCACTGGCTCTTTGTTTGTGTATTGTTCTTGTCAATACTTGCTGTCGGAACCGCTCGATGGATCCAAGCAGAATGGATCGGGCGTGGTTTGGCAGCCATTCGTGATGATGAGTCTGCGGCGGAATGCGCCGGCGTTCCGACCCTGCGGCTAAAGCTGCTGGCGACAGTGTTGAGTGGATCACTCATGGGGGCGGTAGGAGCGTTGTATCCATTCTACGTGGGCTTCGTGGATCCCCAATCGGCCTTCAGTCTCGTACTGGCAGTTAATACTCTCGCAATGCCCTTGGTTGGCGGCATTCGAGACTGGAGAGGTCCGGTGCTTGGAGCGGCTATCCTCGGGACCACTCAAGTTGTCACGGGCGTAACTTCTTTATCGGCGATTAGTCAGCTCATCATCGGAGGGTTGCTCGTGACATTCGTCGTGCTCGCTCCGAACGGCCTAATGGGAGTTTTCGGCCCGAAGCGTGAGACAGCGGCAAAATGGCCGCAGCTGAAAACGGCATCGAGGAGGACTTCCTCGTGACCGATCCATTACTTGAAGTCATGTCGCTATCCAAGCGGTTCGGCGGGTTCACCGCGATAAAAGACGTTTCGTTTTCTGTGCGACCGGGTGAGCGCATTGGCATACTTGGCCCAAATGGCTCAGGCAAGAGCACGATGACCAATTGCATCACCGGTCTCCTGTCCCATGAGCTCGGCGACGTGCGCTTCAAGGGAGAGAGTCTCAAGAAAGTGTCTGCCCACGGCCGCACCCGCGCGGGCTTGGCGCGGACTTTCCAGATTCCGAAACCCTTCAACAGCATTACCGTGCTCGAAAACATACTTGTTCCTCTTGACTACGTTCAGGCCTCCGACAAGCACGAGGACCGCGTGAGCGCGGCAATAAGGATTCTTAGCCTCGTGGGATTGGCTGGCCACGCTGACGAGGCGCCGATCGGAATGACTCAAGTTGAGCTGCGAAAGTTGGAGCTCGCCAAGGCGATCGCGTCTCAGCCCGATCTTTTGATTGCAGACGAAGCTCTGGCTGGCCTTTCAACGTCCGAAATCGACGAAATTCTCGGCTTACTCTTTGATCTTAATAGCCGTGGAATGGCGATCATCATGATTGAGCACATCATGCGTGCGGTGACTGCCTTCTCGCAACGCATAATCGTGCTCGTTGCCGGCGAGAAAATTGCCGACGGAAGCGTCCAAGCCGTTATGTCCGATCGGAACGTGGAGCAGGCTTATCTTGGCGAATAGTATCCGGATTGAGAATGTTACGGGTGGGTACGGAACTGTGCGCGTGCTCAACAAGGTGTCGATGGTGGTAGACAACCAAGAAACGGTCGCACTTCTCGGCACAAACGGTAACGGCAAGAGCACTTTGATCAAATGCATTATGGGTGTTGTTCGTCCGACGGCCGGGCGCGTACTCATTACGATCGACGATGCGACGTTTGACGCCGCCTCGCTTTCCACGGAAGAATTGATCAACAAGGGCGTATCCTTGGTACCAGAGGGGCGACGATTATTTGGTAAGCTGACCGTCGAGGAGAACCTCCTCATGGGCGCCTATCGTCCCTTCGCACGCCAACAGCGTCACCGCACCATGGACCTTTGCTTTGAAATCTTTCCGGTATTGCGCGAACGCCGCCGTCAACCGGCCGGAAGCATGAGTGGTGGAGAGCAGCAAATGCTCGCTATCAGCCGGGCCATGATGTCGCTGCCCAATATCCTACTGATAGATGAGCCGTCGGTAGGCCTGGCTCCGATAATGGTCCGGCGAATGATCGATAAAATCGCTGAGCTTAAGATAAAGCAAAATCTGACCGTATTGATGGCGGAGCAAAACTTCTCACAATCTATTCATATCGCAGACCGCGGCTACGTTCTCGTTCATGGGGAAGTCGAGTTCGAGGGTAGCGCCGTTGAACTGGCGGAGAATGGATTGGTACGAAAGCTATACCTTGGGCTTGAATGATTTCTGACAGGGCCGACGTGACCCGCGCAGGAAAATGTGGATTGCCGATCCAACAAGCCAAAGTACTTGCTAAGTAGCTGGGCGACCCGCAGATCTCGATCTCGAAATCGCCTATTTGACCCGGGCGCCCAGGACCGGGCCGCTGTCTTTCGATTGAGGATGCTACACGACGGCTTTTTAAGAACTCGCTCAAGCGGCGTCGTTGTTGCGACGCTGCGAAAATGCATTGTGTCGGCAACCAGACAAAGCCTCACCTTGGGCTAGTGGGAGAATTCCGTGAAAACCTATCAGCTTTACATCAACGGCCAGTATGCCGATCCCGCCAATGGCGAGTGGTTCGATTCAATCGATCCCTATCGCGGAGAGGCCTGGGCAAAAATTCCGCGCGGCTCGAAGGCCGATGCCGACAAGGCCGTGAAGGCGGCCAATGAGGCGATGTGGCATGGCCCGTGGTCGAAGATGACGGCCTCCGCGCGCGGCAAGGCGATGCATAAGCTCGGCGATCTCGTCGCCGCAAATGCAGAGCGTCTTGCCGAGATCGAGGTGCGCGACAACGGCAAGCTGATGGCCGAGATGCTGGGCCAGCTCCGCTACCATCCGGAATGGTGGTGGTATTTCGGCGGGCTCGTCGACAAGCTCGAAGGCGGCCTCGTGCCGATCGACAAGCCGGAGACCTTCGCCTACACCACCCATGAGCCGGTCGGCGTCGTCGCGGCGCTCACGGCCTGGAATTCGCCGCTGCTGTTCGTCGCCTGGAAATGCGCCGCGGCGCTCGCCGCCGGTTGCGCCGTCATCGTCAAGCCGTCGGAATTCACCTCCGCCTCTACGCTCGAATTTGCCGCGCTGACGAAAGAGGCCGGCATTCCCGACGGCATCTTCAACGTGATGACTGGCTTTGGGCCCGAGATCGGCACCGAGCTGATCTCCCATCCCGGCGTTGCCAAGATCACCTTCACCGGATCGGATGCGACCGGCGCCAAGGTCTACGAGACCGCCGCGAAGAGCCTCAAGCGCGTCTCGCTCGAGCTCGGCGGCAAGTCGCCCAACATCGTCTTCGAGGACGCTGATCTTTCCGCCGCGGCGGCCGGCGCCGTCTCCGGCATCTTCGCCGCCACGGGCCAGACCTGCATCGCTGGATCGCGCCTCCTGGTGCAGAGCTCGATCAAGGACAAGTTCGTGCAACGCCTGCTCGAGCTCGCCAGGTCCGCCAAGATCGGCGATCCGATGCAATTGGACACCAATATCGGCCCCGTCACTACGCCGGCGCAGTACAAGAAGATCCTCGATTACATCGACATCGCGAAGGGGGAGGGCGCACGCTGCCTCCTTGGCGGCAAGCCGGCTTCCGGCGCCGGCGTCATCGGCGGTCAGTTCGTCGAGCCGACGATTTTCACCGATGTCGATAACACCATGCGGATCGCTCGCGAGGAAGTATTCGGCCCGGTGCTCTCGATCATCAGCTTCGATACCGAAGAGGATGCGATCCGGATCGCAAACGACACGATCTATGGCCTGGCCGCCGGCATCTGGACCCGTGATCTCGCGCGCGCCGTGCGCGTGCCAAAACTGCTGCGCGCCGGAACGGTGTGGGTGAACACATATCGCGCCATCAGCTACATGATGCCGTTCGGCGGCATGAAGCATTCCGGCCTCGGCCGCGAGAGCGGCATCGACGCCGTGCGCGAATATCTGGAAACCAAGAGCGTCTGGATATCGACCGCCACGGACGTTCCGGCCAACCCGTTCGTCATGCGGTGACGGTCTTCAGGGCCATCGCCTTGTTCGATAAGGAACTCAATCAGGCGGGATGTATTGTCGCCTTGCACCTGAGCAAAGAAATTACCGAAGCTACGCACCATCGCGGACGATCAGCGCGACCGCGAGGTTCGATGCCGCCGGAGGCCGCCCGACTTTGCTCGGACTGCCGAGAGGACCGCGTCGAGCAGCCCAGGAAAGCGTTCGTTCAACTCAGCGCGGCGCAGCGCGTTCATGTGAGCGACGCCTTCGTTGCGGGTCCATACGAGGCCGGCATCACGCAACACCCGAAAGTGATGCGACATGCTGGATTTGGGTCGCCCACCATCGAGCGCATTGCAACTGGCTTCGTCCGTTCGCCACAGTTTCTCGACTATCTCCAATCGAATGGGATCGCTCAACGCGTAGAGCACCTGCTCCACGGTCACTTCGTCTATTTTGGGATGTTTGATCGTTCTCACAATCTTTCATGTAGCCGCACTTGCGCTATATTTCAATAGTTCTATTATATTCGAACAATCGTATCGACACCTCTTGGAGTATCCAATGACGACCCTCTTCGACCCCTTCGGCCTCAAAGGCGTCACCGTCCGCAATCGCATCGCGGCCTCGCCCATGTGCCAATATATGGCCAAGGACGGCGTCATTTCGGATTGGCACGGACCACACTATGCAGGCCTGGCGCGTGGAGGCGCAGGCCTAGTCATCGTCGAGGCAACCGCCGTTTCGCAGGAGGGGCGGATCACCCTAGGCGACGTCGGCATCTGGAACGACGCCCAGGCCGAAGCCCTGCGCCCAATCGTTCAGTCGATCAAGGCGGCCGGCGCGGTGCCCGGCATTCAGATCGCACATGCCGGTCGCAAGGCGAGCGCCAATTTACCGTGGGAAGGGGACGACCACATCTCCGATGACGACTCGCGGGGCTGGACTACCATCGCACCCTCCGCCATCGCCTTCGGCGGCGGCCTGTCAAAGCCTCCATCCGCGATGACCAAGGCCGACATTCAGCGCGTACAGCGAGAATTCGTCGCGGCGGCCGAAAGGGCCCGAGATGTCGGCTTCGAATGGCTCGTGCTACACTTCGCCCATGGTTACCTCGGCCAGAGCTTTTTCAATGCGGGCTCGAATCAGCGGAACGACGAGTACGGCGGGAGCGCCGAGAACCGCGGCCGCTTCCTGGTCGAAACGCTTGCTGCGGTACGTAAGGTGTGGCCGGACGATCGTCCGCTCACCGCTCGGTTCGGTGTGATCGAATTTGACGGGCGCGATGAGGAAACCTTAGCAGAAGCCATCGCCTTGGTTGGCCGCTTCAAAGTCGAGGGCCTCGATTTCATCGACGTGAGCATCGGCTTCTCCACCCCCGAGGCGAAGATCCCTTGGGGCCCGCACCTCTTGGTCCAGACAGCCGCGCGCGTGCGTGCCGAAACCGGTCTCCCGGCCTCGACAAGCTGGTTCATCAGCGATCCGGGCAAGGCCGACGAACTGATCCGAACGGGACAATTGGATCTAGTAATGCTGGCGCGGCCCCTCCTTGCAGACCCTCATTGGCCTTATGCCGCAGCCAAGGTGCTCGGCGCTGAGAACCCTGCCTGGGCGACCTTGCCGCCGTCCTACGCCCATTGGTTGGCGCATTATCGCTTGAGTTGATCCTGAAGCTACGCGCCTCCCTCTTATGTCACCTTATGGCGCAAAGCGAACGTGGCTGCAGTGAACCGGCACGGTGAGGGATACATGCGATCCATTATGCTCCTAGCATTGGAGAAGGGATTGAGTACCTGCCCGCAAGAGGCGTGGGCGCTCTGGCACAAGACCGTTGGAGAGTTCATCGCCTTGCCTCCGCATCTGATGCTCTTTTGCGGCATGGCGCTCGGTTATGTGGATCAAGGACATCCGATCAATAGCCTCCGCGCGGATCGTGCCGACTTGTCGGAATTTGCGACTATTAGCGGGTTGTGATTGCGAGGGCGTCGAGAAATCCGCGCGCCGCATATGTTCGTCTCTGGCTGTCTCCCAGCCTGAGACACACTGAAGCCCACCCGCCTTAGGGTGGGCTTCCTTTTTGGCCGAGATCGTCTTCGCGACTTTCTCCAACCCACGGCAGGTGTGGCGCATGAGTTCAGCGGAACGCGCATTCCAGGAGTTTCTCGACGCAATACAAACGGCGAGCGACGAGGCAGCGTTCGAGCGAATTGCAAGACGTGTGACGGAGCGTCTGGGATTCAAATGGTTTGCTTACCTTCGGTTGACCGACAATGCGCCGGTGCTGATCTCTTCATACCCCAGATCCTGGACCAAGCGCTATTTCGAGCTCGGTTATCAAGATCTCGACCCGGTCGTCCGTCGGGTACGTCGGCAGCACGAGCTCTTCTGTTGGGACGGCGAGGGATCGCTTACGATAGGCACACGCCAACAAAGGCGGTTCTTCGAGGAGGCGATGGCGTTTGGCATCACCTCCGGCGTTACAATGCCCATCAGGGGCGGTTTCGGCCGAATCGCCGCCTTTACCCTAGCAACAGACGATCGAGAAATGCGCCCCGAGAGGCTGGTAGGGGAGAGCAGAGACCTTCTTCACCTCCTCGGCCTGTATTTCCACACACATGCGACGACGCGGCTAGATGCCAGCGGCTTGGCCGCAACAGGTGGAGCAAGCGACTTGAGTCCACGCGAACGGCAGTGCCTGGCTTGGGCGGCGCAAGGAAAAACCGTTGCCGACATTGCCGTTCTGACCGAAATCGCGCCGCGCACCGTGACGTTTCATCTTGAAAACGCTCGCCGCAAGCTCAACGCGGCTTCGATCACCCAATGCGTCGCAGAAGCGGTGCGGCGCCGAATGTTGCCTTGATTTTTTTTCTCCTATGCCGAAATTGTAGCAAATTGTTGCAAACTGGATGCAAGCAGCTACCGAGTTTGCGCGTGCATGCGCATTTTTGCCGAAACTTCCTCTCTCTTCCCGCTTTCAGAAAGTCGACCTGCAATATTCTACAGGTGCGCGCATAGGTTGTTTTCGGTCTTGTAGTCTCTCATTCAATCGGGAGATTGCCATGCATGTCATCTCATTACATAGCCGCGACTTCGGTCAGCATCTCGATTTGCTCGCCGCCATGTTTCGCTTGCGCCGCCGTGTGTTCAGGGACCGCCTTGACTGGGCCGTGTCAGTCTCGGGCGATCTTGAACTGGACGTCTACGATGCGCTGAACCCGACCTACCTTCTCGCCATGTCAGGGCAGAGCGAGGTGATCGGCTGTGTGCGGCTGCTCCCATCCACAGGGCCGACAATGCTCAGCGACACGTTTTCATCATTGCTCGACGGGCGGGAGGCCCCCCGTAGCAGCGATATCCTCGAAAGTTCGCGATTTTGCGTCGACACCAAGCTTGCGGCCGAACTTGGCCAGAACGGCCTGAACCGCACGACGTTCGTGCTGTTCGCGGCGATGATCGAGGCGTTGTACGCTGCCGAGGCCCGTTCCATCGTCACCGTTACCGATACCAGGATGGAACGCATCCTCCGCCGGGCGGGATGGCCGCTTGAACGCATCGGACCGCCTCAAGCCGTAGGGGAAACAATGGCGCTCGCCGGGTTTCTTCATGCCTCAGACCAGGCGCTGGCGGCAATGTATCTCAAGGCCGAGGTCACCGGCCCCGTCCTGCTCGAACCGGCAATGGTCCGCGCCGCCGCTTAGGCCGGCGCTCCAACCCGACGGCCTGAAGCAACGAATTATTCCTCGAGACACATGAACTGATGCTTGCAGATCCACGCCATAGCAGGATCGTGCTCGTCAATCCGGTGCGCAGCGTCTCGGCCGGAGTGACGGCCGAGTCGGCTGCGCGCTGGCAGGCGGGCTTGGCGCTGCTGCCCGCCGCCGTCGATATCTTTGGCGTCAGCGTTTTCGTGGTCGGCGAATATGATCCTGAACAGATGCCTGGAGGACTTAAGGATTCGGTGACGTTCCTCGATGTGGATGCCTTTTCTTCCATGTGGCACGATCACCGGTTGGTCGCTCCACTTTCAGCTTCAGACATCGGCGTCATTTGCCTGGCGGGGACCTGGCTTGAGGAAGAGGTTCTCTTTGCGGCGTTGGAGGCGGCAAAGCTCGGATACGACGTACGGCTGCTTGCGGATCTTTGTATCGCTCGCGTTGAAGCGGATTGCGCCCTTGCTCTTCATCGCCTGACGCTGCATGGCGTGCTGACGACGACCGTGCGGCAAACCTTGTTGGAATGGACGCTTTCAGTTGACGACGCAAGCTTGAAGGAACGAGTGAGGCGGCTTCTGTTGTAATCAAGGTACCCACAGGCCTTGGTCCAAGTTGGGGAAGCATTAGGCCGTGTCGAAATCCGCTTGCGTGAGAATCGACACCTCTGTTCCGGCTCGCGCTCGTTCATAACACCGTCGAAGCGTAGCTTGTTTGCTGACGCTGCAGAAACTGGCGGTGGCGATGCCCTATATCGAGTCCGACGGCGTGAAGCTCTATTTCGAGGAACACGGTCGGGGCTATCCGATCATTTTCATTCATGAACTCGAATCGGACTTGCGAAGCTGGGAACCGCAGGTTCGCTATTTTTCCCGTAGCTACCGGTGCATCGCCTACAACGCCCGCGGATATCCGCCCAGCGACGTCCCGGATGATCTAACTTCGTACGGTTGGGAATCCGCTGTGCGAGATGTGGGTCACGTTCTTCGCGGCCTCTCGATCCCGCAAGCCCACGTCGTTGGATCCAGCATGGGCGCTTACGCCGCGCTGCTGTTCGGGTTGCAGTGCCCCGAAAGCGTGAGTGCCATCGTTGCTGCAGGAGCGGGATCAGGCTCGCCACCCTCAGACAGGGAAGCGTGGCTGAAGAAGACGCCGGTTCTCGCCAGAGCCCTTGTGGCACGAGGCATGGATATGATGGCCGACAGAATGGCTCATCATGCCACGCGCATTCAGTTCAAATGCAAGGATCCGAAGGGCTGGCAAGAATTCTTGGATCGGCTCAAGCAGCAATCGGCGCGAGGGATGTCGAACACGCTCCGCCAAGTCCAGGCGCTGCGACCGTCCTTGCATGATTTTCTGGGGGTATTCTCGCAGATGACGATCCCGGTGTTGCTCGCCCTGGGTGACGAGGACGAACCATGTCTAGAAACCAGCCTGATGCTGAAGACCACGATTCCAGCCGCCGGCCTCTGGATTTATCCCAAGACCGGCCACGCCATCAATCTCGAGGAGCCTGCTGCTTTCAACGCACACGTTGAATATTTCTTGAATGCCGTTGATCGCGGGAACTGGTGCCGTCCCGTCTCCGAAACGGCGTCCTCGACCTGCGAAGTGTCCCCTAGTCAATTGCGATCCGCAGGGGTGCTTCCATGAAGCCGAGAGTCGCAGTGTCTCTTTCCGACGGCATGGCCGCACGTCTGGCGGTGGCGGCTCAGCGTCCGGGCTTCAGCAAGTCGGCTGTCGTTGAGGCCGCTCTTGATCATTTTCTGGCCCTCGATGACGAGAGGCCGTCAATCGATCTGCGTCTGAACGCGATCAATCTTCAACTCGAACAGCTCGATCATCATCTGCGAGTGGTCAGGGAGACTGTCGCGCTCCAGGCGCGATTTCACCTCGCTGTCACGCCGTCGATGTCGGGCGCGGCGCTGCGCACCGCCTGTACCCTCGGATCCGAGCGTTTCAACGAATTTGCAGCGCAAGTGGCAAGGCGCGTTCAGCTGCGCACATCTCTCCTGACGGAAGCGCTCGAACGCGTAAGTGGGATTGGCCAGGAGGCTCTCGCGTCGGTGTTCGGAGATGAACAGGCGGGCGCTGGCAACACGGTTTCTCAGCCCTGGGCGCCGGCTCGTGGTGACAAGGCCCTGGACCAATTTCAGGATAATCGAGAGGATAGCGGCAGGTGCACGACGCACGCCGCGACCAAAGACACGGACCTCGGCAGCACGCCACTGAGGACACGACGCTTCTCGGCTCATCTGGCTTTGATTCTACGGGTCTTCCTGCCATTCGTCGCTGCCTACTACCTTTCCTTTCTGTTTCGGACCATCAATGGGACGATCGCACAATCCCTCAAATCGGAGTTTGGTCTGGGCGCCGACGACCTTGGCCTCTTGACCTCGATTTATTTTCTGACCTTCGCGGCTGCTCAGATCCCAATCGGCATCTTGTTGGATCGATATGGTCCACGTCTGGTTCAGAGCTCGGTTCTCGTAGCCGCTGCCATTGGCTCGGCCGTGTTTGCTGTCTCCGATAACTTCTGGCTGCTCCTTGTTGGACGGGCGTTGATTGGCCTCGGCGTCGCCGCAGCGCTTACAGCCGGACTGAAAGCCATCATTCTCTGGTTTCCGAACGACAGAGTCCCACTGGTCAACGGCTTGATGATCATGCTTGGCGCGCTCGGCGCCGTAACCGCTACGGTGCCCGCGGAATATCTGATGTCCTCAATTGGGTGGCGTGGACTGTTCGAGTTCCTCTCAATCGGCTCGGCGGGATGTGCCTTCATCATCTTCCTTGTTGTCCCGAAGGCTACATCGTCGCCGAAACGACCGGGCGAGGGGCCAGCTCATGGCCTGAGGATGGTGTTTGCCGATCCAAATTTCTGGCGCATGGCCCCGGTCTCGGCAACATGCATCGGCACGGCCTGGGCTCTGCAAGGCTTGTGGGCAGCGCAATGGTTCTCCGACGTCGACCGCCTCGACCGACCCGAGATGCTTCAAGGCCTGCTCATCATGGCCGTCGCATCAAGCCTCGGAGCGTTCACGCTGGGCTTCGCCGCTCACAAGCTTCGGCAACGTGGCATCGGCCCGCGCGCGCTCCTTGCATGGGTCGCCCTTGTCTTCTTCGCCGCGCAGCTCGCTCTCATCCTGCGACTGCCATTGCCAACGTGCTTGCCGTGGGTGATCGTCGCTGCAGTCAGCGCAGCGACCGTCCTCAGCTATTCGATTCTCGCCGACTGCTTTCCCAAGGAACTCGCCGGACGCGCGAACGCTGCACTGAATGTCTTCCATATTGGTTGCGCGTTCATCGTCCAGTACGTAACTGGTCTGGTCGTTCAGCACTGGATCCCTCTGGACGGGCACTATCCGGAAATCGCCTATCAGACCGCGTTTGCGCTGAACCTCCTGGTTCAAGTCGTGGCGTGGATCTGGTTCCTCCTGCCCGCATCCTTGTCGCGAAGACAGGCGAGGGTCGCTGCGAGTTAGAGGTTTGAGTTGGTCCATCGCCGACGGTCAAGGCCGGTACAAGCTGGACCAGCTTGCAGTCTTTCGCGCGGAAGGAAAGGCGTTTTCGTATTTCTATGAACAGGCGACGTCCGACCGACGAAGGACTTTGCACTCCGACGTCAAGACAAGCCGGCCAGCGAAGATTGGCGACGACCGTCCATCAAATGCGCTTGGGCCATGTCGCTCGAGATTCGTAAGATGACGCGGAGGATCCAGTGATGCTGCTGCCACCTGAGCGCCCCCGCGTGCGCCAGCGCCCGCAGGCCGGGCTCTCGTGAACCGAGCCCGCAAGGGCGGTCTCGGCCTTCGGCTTCGATCCCTGGCGCAAACATCGCCGCTTCAGAACACTCCGCGTCAGCGTGTGCGCGTCAATCATCGAGCGAAGGTGGAACGCGACTAGCGTCGGCGAAGCAGCAAGACAAGATCTTGCGGAGCCGGCCGCTGCGCGGCCGGCGCATTTTGATGGCCCCCGGAAGGCGGGGTGGGCGGCGCTCCCGTATAGCCCCGAACCGGCGGCCCGCAACCGCGCCCCTTCAAAGTTCGTCCATGCCGAAGGCTTGCGAAGGCGCGGTCCTCCGCTTGCGCTCCGGCCGTTCCGGTGCGGACCGCCTCAGGCGTTCGGGGCTTTCCGGTCGCTCTTCGCCGCCCACCCCGCCTTTCGGGGGCAGGACGCGGAAGAAGAGCGAACGGAGATCATCATGGCCAAGCGTTCAACGCGTCGTCACGCGGCAGAGGCGAAACCAAGCCTCTATGAGGTGATCACGAACAAGATCATCGCGGAGCTGGAGGCAGGCGTCTTCCCATGGGCACGGCCTTGGGGAGTGCCGGGCGGCGCCGATCAGCCCTTCGCGCTTCCCAAGAATGCCGCCACCGGCAAGACCTATTCCGGAATCAACATCCTGATCCTGTGGGGGCGGCTGTTCGAGGTGGGCTACACTTCGGGGCGGTGGCTCACCTTCCGCCAAGCCACAAGCCTCGGCGGGGTGGTGCGCAAGGGCGAGCACGGCGTCACCGTATGCTACGCCGATCGCTTCATTCCCAAGGGCGAGCAGGGCAGCACGGACAGCCCCAACCGGAATGAAACGGAAAAGGAAGAGGCGGCTATTCCCTTCCTGCGCCGCTATACCGTCTTCAACGTCGATCAATGCGACAATCTGCCTGAACACTGTCTTGCTCGCGCGCCCGCCTTGCCCGAGCGCGAAATCGTGCCGCAGGCCGAGGCGCTCGCGTTCGCGACCCGTGCAGACATCCGCATCGGAGGCGCACAGGCGTTCTATAGACCGTCGACCGATACTGTCCACGTCCCGCCGCAGCCCGCTTTCTTCGAGCAGATCAACTATTACCGGACCCTGTTTCACGAGCTTGGACACTGGAGCGGCCATGGCAGCCGCCTCAACCGTGACCAGTCCGGCGCGTTCGGCTCGAAACTGTACGCGAGCGAAGAGCTGATCGCGGAACTGACGGCCGCTTTTGTCTGCGCCGCGCTGTCGATCAAGCCGACCGTGCGCCATGCCGACTATCTGGGATCGTGGCTGAAAGTCCTTCGAGAGGATAGCCGCGCCGTCTTTCGCGCCGCCAGCAAAGCCTCAAAAGCCGCCGACTTCCTGCTCGCGTTCGGCGCGTCGGCATCGCTCGCCCCAACCGAGACCGAGCCCAAATCGTCAGACCTCGCACCCTGCGTGCCTTGAGGCTCTTGCGGCGCAGCCGCACGCCCCTCGCGCGTACCGCAGGCGGCCTCTCGACACCGGGCTCTTCGAAAGGTCGCTCCCAACCCATTGAGCCCTTATCAAAGACAAGGACTCTAACCATGGAACTGCGCAATATCGCTCTCAGCGACCTCAGAATAGCAACCGTCAACGTCCGCCACAGCCGGAAAGCGCAGGATGTCTCCGACATCCTGCCTTCGATCCGCGCCCGCGGCGTCCTTCAACCCTTGTTGGTCCGTGCATGCGGCGATGTTTTCGAAATCGTCGCGGGACGGCGGCGTTATTTCGCGGCGAGCCAGGCCGCAAAGGAGCAGGGCGTCGCGGTTGAGGACGTGCTTTTGCCGTGCGCGGTAACAGCCGAGGATGGCGACGCGGACGCGATGGAAGCCTCCCTCATCGAGAACGTCGCGCGCGCACCGATGGACGAACTCGAAGAGTACGAAGCCTTTGCAAAACTGTTGAAGCAGGGCCGGCACGTCACTGATATCGCTACGACTTTTGGTCAGACCGAACGCTACGTCAAGCAGCGCCTTGCGCTGGCTGGTCTGCATAGCGCCATCAAGGATGCCTATCGCAACAGTGACATCGAAGCCGAGGACCTTCAATTGCTCAGCTCCGCCACACGCCGGCAACAGAAGGACTGGGTCGCAGCCTTTCAGGCCGAAAGCGATCCACAGAACGACGGCGAAGGAGCGCCACGGGGCTCTGAGCTGAAACAATGGCTGTTCGGCACCGAGCAGATCGTAACAACAACGGCGCTGTTTCCGCTCGACGCGTACAAGGACGACATCATCGCCGATCTGTTCGGCGATATAAGCTATTTCGCCGATGTCGACGCGTTCTGGGCATTGCAGAATGCTGCCATCGCTGGCGTCAGGGATGAACTTGCCGCCAAGGGCTGGAAGGTGACCGTGCTCGACAAGGGAACGCGCTTCCCAGCATGGCAGTATGATGAGGCCGCGATGGAGGACGGCGGCGAGGTCTTCATCGAAATCCGCGCGAATGGCGAGGTGGAGGTCCACCAAGGCTATCGCGCGTACCAAGATGCGCAGGATGGCGACAATGGCGCACGGGACGGCAATGGCGAGGAGGCGCAAGCCAGAGCGCCCGCCGCGAGAAGTGAGTTGACCAAGGCCGCCGAAAACTATCTGGCTCTGCACCGGCACGCCATCGTCCGCGCCGAGCTTCTCGCCCATCCGGCCGTGGCGTTGCGCCTTGCCGCTGCCCACATGATCGCAAGCTCGCCGCTCTGGAGCGTCAAGCCCGATCCGCAGCGCGCAGAAAAGGAAGCCATTGCGGACAGCGTTGCAAAGTGCCCGGCCCAGGCGGCGCTTCGCGCAGAGCAGAAAGCGGTGCTGGACCTCCTGCAACTGGAGAAGAGCTACTCGGGTACGCTCACGCGCGGCAACGGTGATGCCCATACCGCCGCAAGCCTCTTTGCCCGGCTCCTTACGTTACCGGACGAAGTGGTGTTGCGGGTCATCGCCCTCGTGATGGCCGAAACGCTCGCCGCGGGTTCGGCGCTCACCGAGGCCGCGGGCATGGTGGTCAAGCCCGAGGTGGCGCGGTGGTGGAAGGCCGACGATGCCTTCCTTGATCTCATCAGGGACCGGACCGCGATCAACAGCCTTCTGTCCGAGGTCGCCGGCAAGGGCGTTGCCGACGCGAACGTGTCGGAGCCCGGCAAGGTCCAGAAGAAGATCATCCGCGACTGCCTCAATGGCGAGGGAAGGCTGCGCGTGGATGGATACGTGCCGCGCTACATGGCGTTTCCGATCGGGCATTATGATCAGAGCAAGACGCTCGAAATCGCCACGACCTCAGACGCCATTAAGGCCTTGTTTACTTGAGTCTGGCGCAAACGATTCGGGCGCGGCGGCTTGCTCCGCGCCCGAATTGGGCCTTGCCGAGTCGCCAAAGAGTCAACCGCCGGACTCCCAAATTTAGGCGATAGCGCCGCCCGCGACTCGCCCTATAGCTCCGTTCAGAAGAGAGCCAGCCCAGAATAGGCGTGCACCACCTCTTGGAGACGAAGATGGCGCGCCCGACGAAACTGCTGCCCGATCCATATGCCGCGACGCTCAAGCGCATTTGCCTGGCGCAAGCTGTCGTGTGTGTTTCAACGCTGACATCGACCGCCGTGCTGCTGTCGCACGTCGTGGCGGCGATGAACGGGTCGCATTAGCGCATGATCCGGATAAGGATGCCCTCGGGCTTGATCTGGAGGATCACGCGCAAACAAAATGGGGAGGGGCCTGCCTGGCCGGGCTTCGATAAGGCCTTTAATACCCATGCGACCTGAAAATTGAAAAGCCGAACCCGACGGCGGATGCACGCCTCGTGGTCCGGCTTGTTAATTGAGCGTCGCTGAAACACATCAAACCGCGGCAACATCAGCTCGCGAAGGCAAACCGCACGCACCTTGATGTGTCTCAGAAAAGTAGGGTCGGCAGACCTACTTCTTCTTGGCGGTCTTTTTCTTCGCCTTCTTCGCCTTTGCCTTCTTTGCTTTCTTAGCCATGTAGCCCTCCGTGTCCCATGTTCAATGCAGGTCGAGCATCGACGTGCATGAACGAGAGCGTACACCACAATCGCAAAATTGATACTGCTCGCTTCGAAGAGGGTAAACGGCGCTCGCATGTCGCGCTCTTTTGCGTAGAGAAGAGTCGCTTGGCGATGCGTTGGCGCTGGCTCCGCTCTCGAGAATATCCGAGCTGGCGCTGACATGAGGCTGCGCCGTCAGTGTCAAGGCTCTCGCCTTGCTCTCGCATCAACCCGCCGACGAGAGAATAGTTCTCGCGGACCGCTTTCGCTCAGGCCGTGTCTTGACAGTCCGCCGGATTTTTAGATCAGGCAAACACGCTGTCATCGTCCTCGCCAGCACCTCCCGAGATTGGAAGAGCTTGCGCCGACCGAACTCGGGCGCAGCGGGCGACAGGCTCACATAGCCCTTGCGGCTGTTCTCGCCGCGGCGGACCAACCCCTCACTGACCTCCAAACCCTGGATGATGCGCCGGCAATCGGGATGGGTCTCGGCGGCCTTATCGCCGCTCGGGATGATGTCGATGTCGGCTCGGATCGAGGCGGCCCTGAGCTGGCCCTAGTAGCTGCCATCGTCGTTCTTGGTGACGTATCCGATCGATATGCTCTGCCTTTCCTTCCGTTGAGCGGGTCCATCCCCTCACGCGTGGCGAAGAGACCTATGGGAAGCGCCCCGCCTGCAAAACCCTCGCTGCCAGCTTTTTTCCCCGCCGGACGAAGAGGTCCGGCTCCTCGCGGCCGCTGCGCTTCAAAAAAGCTGTCTGCTCAGGTGCTCCGCGTTCGCTTCGCCCCGCGAGGTGCGGGTTCGAAGGCGTTCCGCATCCCATCACGGTCTTGCCATCGCGAGGGGATCGGCTCCTCGCGAACAACGAAGAGAGGACAAGACCATGACTGCGATCGGATACGTCACCAAGAATGACAACGGCAGCTACAAGGGCCAGCTCAAGACCGTCTCGATCCGGGCCGACATCGACATCGTCCCGAACCGCGACAAGACCGCCGAAACCCACCCCGACTTCCGCGTCCTGACCCAAGGCGTCGAGATCGGAGCAGGCTGGATCCGCCGCGGCGAGAACAGCCGCAAGGAATATGTGAGCCTGTCGCTGGCGGCGCCCGAGTTCGGTCCGCGCAAACTCTACGCCAATCTCGGCAGAGCCGCCGGCCAGGACGATGACAGCGTGTTTGCTCTGATCTGGAATCCAGCAGACTAACGCCAAACGGCCTCCGCGAAAGCTCCTCGCGGAGGCCGTTCTCGTGCCGGATTCGGCGGCCATGACGGATGCCGGAAGAATTCTCCGTCGAGGCCGCGATTGAATTGCTACTGCACTTCGTTGCCGAGCAGCCGCGCAGACGGTCACGCCGCGCCCTGCAGTCCCGCCGGGTATGATGGCGGCGATTGGGCGTGGGAATTCTTGCGCCGAAACCAGGATTATATCGCCGACTGGCGCTGCTCGGTCCCGCGGCACCTGCCGTACATCACGCTCAAGGACGGCACGCAGTTGTTGCGGCTCAGGCGACGATATCCCCGCGCCGAGAAATGGGGGCTCCATGCCTTTCCCGATCCGAAACTATGCGCGCACCAGGCGCCCGCGTTCTGGCATGCCAAGGCCTTGAAGCGCGTGGTCCGGCTGAATGCAGGGAAGGTCGACGAGGCCGAACAGGGCGTCCAACAAACCCTTGCCGACTTCAGGGCGGATCGCAGGGCAGTGATCGGCGTCGATGGCACGGCTCTTGTGCTGTTGAAGAGAAGGGGAGTTCACGTAGCCCTCGATATTCGCGGCCTTTCCGTGCTCACCGCGCCCTTTGAGCCGGCCTATGAAATGCGCGGCTTGACCGACATCCCTGCCCAAGCCGAGCTCTTGAAGCGCCTTCACCGCTTCACAGAGCCAGCTCCTGAAGCCGTTGGAGACGTGCCGCCCCCGGTCGACGAGCGGCTCCATCATGCGCTGATCGCGCTCGATGAAAGCCTCAAGGGCAAAAACTACCGGCAAATCGCGATCACCATCTTTGGAGAGAAAAAAGTTGCTGAGGAATGGCTCGGACATAGTCAATATTTGAAGGACCGTACGCGGCGGCTTGTCGCCAAAGGCACCGAATTGATGAAGGGCGGATATCTCGACCTCCTGGGCTAGCCGATTCTGCTAGTCTGCCTTGACCACATTGGCCTGCTCGGGATGGCGAAACCGGGCCCGTCATCTTCGCCACTCCCCAAATCGCTCCCGATCTGACGACGTTGCTTCTTGCACCCGCGGCTCTCGTGGGATGCGAAGAGGAGCGTTTGCGTATGACGAAAACTGAAGAGAATGCGGCAGAGGAGCCGTTCCTCACCACAATTGAGGCCGCCGCCTGGCTGAGGCTCACCAAGAACACGCTCGAGAAGATGCGGGTGCAGGGCCGGGGGCCAGAATATCGCAAGCACGGACGCTACGTCCGCTACCACATCGAGGACCTCGTCGACTGGTCAAAGGCGAACAAGCGGAGGTCGACCTCCGATGCGGACTGATCGCATGCCGTCATGGCAATCGCTTGCCACCCTCTCGGCGATGTGCGCCGGCATCATCGCCATGTTCATGTCCGCGGCGGTCGAGCCGCCGCTCCTGATCTACAATGCCTCGGGCAGCGCGCCCCTCGGTTTCTATTTCGTGGAGCAGAAGCTGCCAGCGCGCGGTGAACTTGCGGTCTTCAATCCGCCGCCGGCGATCGAGCTCATGATCATCGGATACGACGTGCTGCCCGCCCGGGTGCCGCTGATCAAGCAGATCGCGGCCGCCGGCGGCGACGAAGTCTGCCGCGCCAAAACGCCGATCGATGCCGTCTCCGTCAATGGAAAGATCGTGGCTGAAGTCATGGAGAAGGACGGAAACGGGCGGCCGCTGCCATCATGGGAAGGCTGCATGAGGCTCGTCGAGGGCGAGTTTTTCCTGCTGCAGCCGCATCCTCGTTCGTTCGATTCGCGGTATTTCGGGCCGGTCATGCGGTGCGATGTTGTGGGTGTGGCGCACCCGATCTGGACGTGGAATCCGGACGGGTAGTGGTCCCCTCATTGCATTCCTCAGTTGAGCTAGTCGCCGCCGGCCGCCGCGCCGCGAGATTTGTCGCTCACGGGGCAAAAGTACGCGGAGGAGCGCGATATTGACGCGATGATATCATGCGGGCGATGCCTTCGGCCCGCGCTCTACTCGTCGCTTCGCTCCTCACCGAGCCACCCTACTGGGTGTCTCGGCCCTTCGGGTAACGATCGCTATCGCGGGCAGGCGCGATTGGAGGATCCACCGCAATGGGCCGAACTGCATGTTGTCGCTAATCGCCGCGAGTACCGAGAGCTTGGAAGTTGGGCCCTGGGAACCAGCGCAGGAGCCGTAAGCGTCCGGAGCTTGCACCTGGCCTCATCCCTTGACAGGATTTTCGACTTTCCAGGCCCACGGCAGCAGTGCGTCGAGGCGGTTGATGGGATGTCCGTCGACCATCCGCGTGAGCACGTCGCGAAGATAAGTGTAGGGCTCGACGTCGTTCAATTTGCAGGATTCGATCAGCGAACAGAGCACCGCCCAGCGTTCCCCGCCGCCGTCGCTCCCGGCAAAAAGGTGGTTTTTACGCCCGAGCGCCACGGGACGGATCGCGCGTTCGACCGGATTGGTGTCGAGTTCAATACGGCCGTCATGCAGGAAGCGCGTCAGCCCATCCCATCGCGAGAGCGCGTAGCGCATCGCTTCGGCGAGCTTGGCGCGACCGGGCAGCAAGGGCAGCTGCGTCTCCATCCAAAGCCGGAAGCTATCGACGAGCGACCTCGATAATGACCGCCGTGCGGCCAGTCGATGCGCGGGCGATTGACCGCGGATTCTGGCCTCGACGGCGTAGATTTCGCCGATCCGACGCAGTGCTTCCAACGCCAAAGGCGCACCGTCAGCCTCTGCAATTTCGTAAAACTTGCGCCTTGTATGAGCCCAACAGGCCGCAAGGATGATGTCGCCGTTGCCGGTCAACCGCTCGAAGCCGGCATAGCCATCGACGTGCAGGACGCCCTTAAAATGCAGGAGATGCGAGGCGGGGCGCTCGGCCTTTCGATCCGGCGCGAACAGGTAAACCGCTGCCGGCGGCGCCGGTCCACCCCAGCCGCGCTGATCGCGGGCATAGACCCACAATCGCCCGGTTTTCGTCCGTCCTCGGCCTGGATCGAGCACAGGGATAGGCGTGTCATCGGCAAAGAGATGGTCGGAAGCGAACAGGTTTTTGCAGAGTCGTTCGTGCAAAGCTTCAAGCCACCAGCAGGCGCCGCCCACCCAGCCAGCGAGCGTCGAGCGCTCCAATTCGACGCCGTGACGCGCAAAAATCTGCGCCTGGCGATAGAGCGGCGTGTGGTCACAATACTTGCTGACCAGCACCTGCGCGAGCAGGGCCGGAGTGGCCAGTCCGCCCGCGATCGGCCGATCGGGAGCAGGGGCCTGGGTGATGGTTCCACATGCCCGGCAGGCGTATTTCGGGCGGCGGATACGAACGACGCGCAGCTCGGCCGGCACCCAATCCAGCATCTCGCTGACGCTCTCGCCGATGGCATGCAAGGCGCCGCCACAGCACGCGCAGATCTCGCTGCCGGTGCCGAGAACGATCTCTTCGCGTGGCAAATGATCGGGCAATGATTTGCGTTTCGGCGGTGCGGCCGCAGAGGGAACAGGTGTCGCAAGAGCGTCCGGATTGGTCTCGGCAACCGCCAGATCGGTGTCCAGATCTTCAAATCCCAGCGCGAACTGGTCGGCGTCGAGACGCTCGGAGCGACGCCCATATTGCGCGCGCTGAAGCTGTTTGATGATCAGACGGAGGCGCTCGATCTCACTGTTTCGATGCTCGATGAGTGAGGCGATGTCGCGGACCAGACGATGCAGAAGCGCTGGATCGGACGGCAGATTGTTGAGGTCAAGCTGCATATCCGATTCTACTCGGACAGGCTGATTCGAAGAAGCGGATTCGCTATATTTTAAGGGGTTTTGGCGCTCTCAGCCTGCGATCGCAGGTCGCCATCGACGCTCCGGCGTGCGCCAGTCGATGCCTTCGATCAGCATCGCCAGTTGCGCCGGCGACAACGTAACCGTGCCGCCTGGATCGCTCATTCTGGGCCAGATGAAGCCGCCCTGATCGAGCTTCTTGCTGAACAGACAGAGCCCGTTGCCGTCCCAAAACAGGATCTTCAGCATACTCGCCCGCTTGCCTCGGAAGGCAAACAGGTGGCCGGAGAACGGATCCTTCTTCAATGTTTCCTGGACGATGGTCGCGAGCCCGTCGAGGCCCTTTCTCATGTCGGTGTAGCCCAGAGCCAGATGCACTTTCACGCCCGCCGGAACAATCATCATGGTGCGGTCTCCCGGTCGGCGACGTGTCGACGGACGACGTCCGGATCAGCGTCAGTGGGTGCGAAGACGCGCCGCCCGTCGGGCAGTTCGACCGCGACCATGCCATCCGGCGGCTGCAACAGATTATGGAGAACGAGGGGCGAAGGACCGTCCGACGCTGCGTTTGCGACCTCGACCCGAGCCAATTTTGAACGCTTGTCCTTGCCGAAGCCGCGCTCGGCGCGCCATCGGAACAGCACGCTGGTGACGATCCGATGCCGCCGCGCCACTGACGATACCGTCTGTCCTGTGCGCTCAACTTCGAGCACGATCGCCAGCTTTTCCGCGGCAGTGAAGTTGCGCCGGATCGACTTCGCGGGTGTTTCCACGTCGCCAACCCCCGGCGTTGTCAAGACCGATTTGCTGTCCGTCTCCTTAGCACTACCCTTAGCACTAGTGCTTATTTGCGCCCGGGCACTCGGGTGGAGCTGCGCTCGCCAGTCGATTTCCACCTCGTTGGCATCGATCAAATCGCGCCACCGCTGCAGGCCAAAACGCGATATTCCATGGGCCTTGGCGTACGCTCGCACGCTCACTCCGGACCATGTCATCGCCTCGACATGCATGGCCCAGAACGCCTGGACGGCACGGCTGCGCGCGTCGCTGGACAGCTTGAGAGGTCGCCGCAAACGGCGCTCCTCACGCTTCAATTCGGCTTGTACTCTAAGGGCTTCCGCATCGACGAGGACGCTCAGCCAGCGCGCAAAAGTGCCCTGATCCAGGCGATGCTGACGGCAATAACTGCGCCGGCTGAGACCGCTTCTACGCCACGCCTCGATGTGCACCGACCACCAGGTTCGGCGCGCTCTGTTCTCATATTGTTTCCGCCCCACAAGAGATTCTCCATGCTGCAGGAAAATCCAATATGGAACGGCGAGGCATTCTCGAAAGACGTGCGAGAACCGGACGCTTACCAGGAGCCGAGCGGGAGGGCAAGATTAAAGCACTGGCGCCTGACGCCGGCCAAGTCGTTGTCTGCACATCCAAGATTTAGCGCCGCCAAGGCGCGCAGTGTCGCCAAACCGGGCTTACCGCCATGATGGTCCTGCTTGATTGCGTCTGCGTCTTGGCAAGCGTCCGATGGCTTCACATATCGACCGCGTTCCTGGAACGCGGACCGGCGCATGCAAGAGATCGATGACGAATTCGAAGTGAAGCTCGGGCGGATCGGCAATCGCAAAGCCAAGAAAGCAACCAGCTATCTTCGACGTGTCCGACAGGAGGCGCAAAAGGCCGGCATGGGCTCGCGGCGAGCCTCCTCGTTTACGGGCGGTCGGATCGGCCGCGGCCATGCTCACGGCACGACGCTCGCCGGACGCGCCCGAATGGCAGGCCGGCGGCGCGTCGTGATCAAGGCGCGGATCGTGCGCATCAAGGCCGGCGATACGGGCGCCGTACGAGCGCATCTGCGCTACGTTCAGCGCGATGGCGTGACGCGTGATGGCCAACCGGGCGACCTCTATGGCGCCAGCGATCGCGCCGATGGCAAGGCGTTCACCGAACGAAGCGATGGAGATCGCCACCAGTTCCGGTTCATTGTCGCGCCCGAGGACAGTGCGCAGCTCTCGGAGCTGAAGCCATTCGTCCGCGACCTGATGCGCCAGATGGAACAGGATCTCGGCACGAAGCTCGACTGGGTGGCGGCTGATCACTTCAACACGGGGCATCCGCATAGTCACATCGTGATCCGAGGCAAGGATGATCAGGGAAATGATCTCGTGATTGCCCGGGATTACATCACCCATGGCTTGCGGGCGCGGGCGGCAGACCTCATCACCCGCGAGCTTGGTCCTGAGACGGAGATCGAGGCCGTCCGCAAGCTTCAGCAGGAGGTTACGGCAGAACGGTTCACGCGCCTCGATCGAGCCATCCTGCGCGATGCGACGGACGGAGGTCTCGAGCTCGCTGCGAAGCCCGCAAGGGATCCGGTCTGGCACGCCACCCGAATGGGCCGGTTGCGGACGCTCGAGAGGATGGGGCTTGCGGAGGAGAACACCCCCGGCAACTGGCAGATCGATGCGGAGCTTGAGGCAAAGCTGAGGCGGCTCGGCGAGAGGGGCGATATCATCAAGACGATGCATCGGGAGCTGGCCACGGCGGGCATTGCACGGGCCGCCGGCACCTATGCGATCTTCGACCCGGAGCGGGCCGGTCAGCGACTGGTCGGCCGCGTTGTTGGCGAAGGGTTCGCGGATGAGCTGAGCGAACGTCGCTATGTGGTGCTTGATGGCGTCGATGGGCAAACGCACTATGCCGAGATCGGTATGCTTGCGTCCACTGAAGAGCCGCCCGTCCGAAATAGCCTCCTTGAGCTCAGACCTCGCTCCGCTGAGCCGCGTGAGATCGATCGGACTATCGCAAGAGTCGCTGCTGCCCGGCAGGGCGTTTACAGCGAACGCCTGCACCGGGATTACGATCCTCAGGTCTCGGGTGAGTATGTCGCTTCCCACGTCCGTCGGCTGGAAGCGATGCGGCAGGGTGGGATGGTAGAGCGGCTTGCCGATGGCCACTGGAAGGTCGGCGAGGATTACCTTGACCGGGCGCTTCGATACGAAGCGCTGCATCGTTCGCGTCAGCCGGTTCGAATCTCGGTGCTGTCATGGCAGAGGTTGGAAGACCTGCCGCAGGCCGCGGGCGCGACCTGGCTCGATCGTCAACTCTTGGCGAAGACGCCCGAGACTCTGGGGCCGACCGGGATGGGCGCGGAAGTCGAGGTTGCGCTGCGCACGAGGCGCCAATGGCTGATCGAACAGGGGCTTGCGCGCGAGCAGGAAGGGCAGGTGCGCTATGCGCGGGACCTCTTGCGGACGCTGGAGGGCCGTGAGCTCGCCCGGACGGCAGCGGACATATCTGCGCGAACGGGGCTGGAGCATATCGAGGTGAAAGCCGGCGATAAGTTGACCGGCGTCTATCGCCGCATGCTGACGCTGAACAGCGGCCGGTACGCGCTGGTCGAGCGGTCCCATGATTTCGCGCTGGTGCCTTGGCGGCCGGTCTTAGAGCGCGCGCGCGGGCAGATGGTTACAGGCAGTGTCGGCGGGGAGGGAATCTCGTGGTCGATCGGCATCAAGCGCGGTCTGGGTCTCTAGGAGCGCTCGGCGAACACTATCAGCTTGGAGCGAGTCCAACCTTGTATCGTCGCGCGAGCTGCCAGAACCAATCCTGATCCAGATTGGTTTCGCGGTCGATCTCCCGGATCGAGTCGCGAGCGCGGTCAAAGATAGCGAAGCAAAGAGCTTCGTCGTCGTGGCGCGCGTAGTAAGCTATGCCGTCGGGACGAAGGGGATGTTCGAACAGTGCTTTCGACCAGGCCTGCGGCGCATCGTAGGGGAGCCCTCCGTGAACGACCTCGGCCGTGGCGCCTAGTATGGCAAGGGAAAGACCCGCGAACCTGATCAGCTTCAAATCGGTCGTAATCTCGAGGCGAGCGTAGGCTTTCCGCCGAAGTAATCCTGGATCAATCAGAGTCTGTCCTGGGCGGCGCAAGAACGTTTCTGCGAATGCGCCATGCGTTTCGCGTGCGGCGTAGAGGACCCCGTACCCGCCATCGGGCGAATTCAACCGTCCTTCGCGAGAAGGGTCGAAGAAAATCGGCTCGTACTCGCTGGTGTAAAACCGATGCACAACAGTGCCGGCCCGCAGCCGGTAGAGGCGCGGCCGACGGCGAGCGACATTATCCGGCGGACGCGGGGCACTCACGCGCCTTGCTGAGCCATTCGCCTGGCGGCCTCGACCACGAGGTCGACCTTGCCTTGCTTGAGCAGATCAATGGGTTTGCGGCCATTCAGCCGATCATCAGGTTGAGCAAGGAAGTTGAGGATCGTCCAGGGATTGTCGGTCGGCAATGCCTCGCGAACGGATTTGAGACCTTCGACGACAGTACCGTCCACGTTGAACTGCAGCGTTGGAAAGCTTCGGTGGTTGCTGGGGCCAGGAACCGCAAGCAGGCTGCCTTCCTGCACGCGCTTGTCGATGGCCTGTCGAGAGACGCCACGCATCAACGTTCTGACCTGATCCAGATCGTAGGCGCCCCCCGACCGCCGAAGATCCTCCTGGGCGATGCGGACGCCCTCGAGGACGGCGAGGGCGCGCGCATCAGGCGCGAATGCCTCTTTGTTGACGACAGTCGCCATTCCAAAGCTTCCGGAGAAAAAGCGGAAAGCTCGACCCGCCAGTTGCTTGTTGCGCTCCCGGACTTTCTGCAGAGCCCTCGCGCTTTTGGACACGATCGCGACTTGAGCGTCCGCGGGAAGAGTGAGGTCCTTCAGAGCGCCTGGCTTGTGCTTGAGCACCATCATCACGCCGTCCTCGCGAACGGACGGAGCTTTGGTGGAGGAGGACTTTGACTGGGACTTGGACATGCGTTGAAACTCCACTTCAAATATCGGGAGTGGAGGCAACTTTGTCAACTTTGACAAACGAATATAGAGGTATTATGGAACCTCAGAGTAGCCGGGATCGAATATAATGGAGCTGAGCGACCGCCGCGGTAACCCCGCATCCAATATATGCCGTTCCGCAGCTAGATCACAGGTCGAGAAAATTCATCGTGTCGCGTTCCTTCCCTGTGATCGGTCGCATGAGCGACTCGCGTGCAGTTGTTTGGCGTTGGTGCGGGCGTTTGCGCGCGAGCTAGAAGCGAGTCGGCAACGAAATCCTGTTTGGGCCAACAGGTCACGAGCAGTTGAAGCGTTTGCTGACGCTACCTCAATCCAGACCGAGAATTGCTTCACTGCGCGAGGCTTTACCAACTTCGCGCTCTCTGACGACGCGGTTTTTTATTTCGATTGAACGCGGAAGGCGTTCGTCCTTTTCATCACGCCGCTGACATTGCGCGTGTGAATGGGGCGACGAATGTTTCCAGCAAAGATCTATGTGGGCCAGATCACGATCGTTTTCGGGATCGTCGTCGCGTCGACCTGGGGCGCAACGCAATGGACAGCGGCGGCTCTCGGCTTTCAAGCGCGCCTGGGAGAACCGTGGTTCGTCGTCATCGACTATCCGGTTTATCTGCCCTGGCGATTATTCGAATGGTGGTTCGTCTACGAAGCGTATGCGCCCGAAATCTTCGAAGAGGGGGGCGCCATCGCCGCGGCAGGCGGGGTCGCCGGTGCGTTGTTCGCAATCGTCAACTCGGTGTGGCGGGCGCGGCAAAATCAGCTCGTCACGACCTACGGCTCCGCGCGCTGGGCAAGCGCAAAGGAAATCCGGGCTGCCGGCTTGTTTGCGGCAAGAGGCGTCTTTCTCGGTCGCCTCGAAAACAACTACCTGCGTCATGAAGGACCGGAGCACGTCATGTGCTTTGCGCCGACGCGCTCGGGCAAAGGCGTTGGACTTGTCCTTCCCACACTGTTGTCTTGGACGTCGTCTGCGGTCGTGCATGACATCAAAGGTGAAAACTGGGAGCTAACCTCCGGTTGGCGCTCAACTTTCTCCCATTGCTTGCTGTTCAATCCGACCGACCCAAGGAGCGCCCGCTACAATCCTTTGCTCGAGGTCCGCAAGGGCGCGGCCGAAGTGCGCGACGTGCAGAACATCGCCGACATTCTGGTTGATCCGGAAGGTGCGCTCGAGCGCCGAACCCATTGGGAAAAAACCAGCCATTCGCTTTTGGTCGGCGTCATTCTTCACGTCCTCTATGCCGAAGAGCAGAAGACCCTTACCAGGGTCACCGAAATCCTGGCCGATCCTTCGCAGTCCTTCGAGAAGACGCTGAGGATCATGCTGGCGACCAACCATCTCGGAACCGGCGCACAGCCGAAGGTGCATCCCGTCGTCGCCGCGACCGCGCGGGAACTCTTGAACAAGTCCGAAAACGAGCGTTCAGGCGTCCTCTCGACCGCCGTCAGCTTCCTCGGGCTCTATCGGGATCCCATCGTCAGCCACAATACGGAAACTTGCGACTGGCGTATTGCAGATCTCGTCAGTGCGGCCAAGCCCGTCAGTCTCTACCTGGTCGTTCCGCCGTCGGACATCAGCCGCACCAAACCTCTGATCCGGCTGATCCTCAATCAGATCGGCCGCCGGCTGACCGAATCCTTGAATACCAAAGCGGGTGAGCCGGAGCATCGTCAGCTGCTGATGATGCTGGATGAGTTTCCGGCTCTTGGCCGGCTGGATTTCTTCGAGAGCGCGCTTGCCTTTATGGCCGGCTATGGCATCCGCGCCTATCTTATCGCACAGTCGCTGAATCAGATCGCAAAGGCTTACGGCGAGAACAATGCGATCCTGGACAATTGCCACGTTCGCATCGCGTTTGCCGCCAACGACGAACGTACTGCCAAGCGCATTTCCGATGCGCTAGGCACAGCCACCGAATTGCGCGCGCAGCGCAACTATGCCGGTCATCGGCTCGCGCCCTGGCTTGGCCATGTCATGGTCAGCCGCCAAGAGACCGCGCGGCCATTGCTTACCCCGGGTGAAGTGATGCAGTTGCCGCCGGAGCAGGCCATCCTCCTGGTCTCAGGCGTTGCGCCCATCCGCGCCCTGAAGCTCCGCCACTATGAGGATGCAAACTTCGTAAAGCGCCTTCGTCCGCCACCCCGCCTGGGCAGCAACGAATATTTGGACCGACCAGTCGTACGCGCCGACGACTGGCGTGGCGAGGCCCGCGCCGTCGATCTTCGCCTGGCGACGCTGCCATATCGGGAGCTCATGCAAGCAGACGCCGAGGAGGGCGGCCTCAAGCAGCAGTTGCCTCTGTTTGATGAGGCACCGCCGCCGGCCGACGACGTTCGTTCGACTGAAGAGCGCCTTCTCGATGACGAAGCCGATGTTGCCGCCGATCGCAACCAGATTCAGCGCGCTGCGAGCGCCCCCTCGACTGTTCGCCGCGCTCACGCGGTGACCCGCGACGACGACGATCTGCTTCCCGCATTCTGAAGGGCTGCTCATGAAACCGAAACTTTCAGCCTATGTATCCGACAGCGTATCGCAGCGGCTCGAACTTGCGGCCAAGCGGCCGGGGACCAACAAGTCAGCCATTGTCGATGCAGCCCTGGATCGTTTCCTCAATCCGGAGCGGGATACGACCGGAGACGCAGCGCTGATCCGACGGCTCGACCGTATGAGCGGGCAGCTTGATCGCTTCGACCGCGACCTCTCGGTCATGGCCGAGACCCTTGCGCTCTTCGTCCGCTACTACCTGACGATCACACCGCCTCTGCCGTCAGGGGACCAGGATGCAGCACGCGCGCTCGGGCGTGAGAGGTTCGACATGTTTGTCGCGCAGGTCGGCAAGCGCGTTGCCTCCGGCGGCCGGCTAGTTGCCGACGTCATGGAGCGCGTCAGCATTTCAAGGCCGGATCTTTTCACGCGAAGCATCGAGGAGGGCGCACCGCTAGGTGCCGCCCAGCATGCGGAAAGCGGATCCCGCTCGCAAAGTGCGACGGGCGAGCAGCCGGGGCCGTCTCCGGCAGGGCGGGAGGAGGCCAGCAATGTCTGACCTTCTCTCGCCCGAAACTCGGGAGCGCCGCCGCGGAATGCTGCGAACAGCGATGGGACCGGCCATCGCGATGGCGCTGGAAGAAGCCGACGTGGTCGAGGTCATGGCCAATCCTGATGGGAAACTTTGGCTCGATCGGCACGGTTCGGGCCGCGCGGATACCGGCGTCATCCTGACGGCACAGGAGGCCGAACGGATCATTCGCTTGGTGGCGAGCCATGTGCGGGCAGAGGCAAGCGCGGCGTCTCCGATCGTCTCGGCAGAGCTTCCCGAGACCGGCGAGCGATTTGAAGGAGTCCTGCCGCCGGTGTCGCTTGCGCCCTGCTTTTCGATCCGTAAGCCCGCCACAACGACATTTCGGTTTTCCGACTACGTCAAGGCGCAGATCGCTTCGCCATGGATCGCAAACGTGCTGACGACCGCGGTCAGGGAAAGCCGCAGCATTCTGATTGCCGGCGGCACGGGATCAGGCAAGACGACGCTTGCCAATGCGCTGCTCGCGGAGATCGCCGGCCTCAATGAGCGAATAGTCATCATTGAGGATACGCGCGAGCTCCGATGCGATGCCGAGGACGCCGTGACGCTCCGCACCAAGCCGGGCGTGGCGAATCTTGCCGACCTCGTGCGTTCCACCCTTCGCCTGCGACCCGATCGGATCGTTGTCGGCGAGGTGAGGGGTGCGGAGGCCCTCGACATGCTGAAGGCCTGGAATACAGGCCATCCAGGCGGCATCGCGACAGTACACGCCAACTCCGCCCGCGCGGCGCTCTATCGGATTGAGCAACTGATCCAGGAGGCCGTGGCGACCGTTCCGCGCCGGCTGATCGCGGAGGCGATTGATCTCATCGTCTTCATTAAGGGGCGCGGCTCCGCCCGTCGCATCGAGGAAGTGCTGCAACTCAAGGGCCTCGATTCTGCCGGCGACTACCTGCTCGAAACCCCGCACGGTCTTCCAACCATCGGCTATCGCCCCTGATCAACGGAGAATGTGACATGTCTGTTCGACTGCTTTCTGCCGCGCGCGTCTATGTCTACCGAGACCATCAGCCGCTCTTTGCCCAGCTCGGAATCGCCTTTGCCTGCGTTGTCTTGACCACATCGGCGGCTCATGCGGCCGGCTCCGGCATGCCGTGGGAAGCGCCGCTGCAACGTGTTCTGGAATCCGTACAGGGGCCGGTCGCCAAGATCGTCGCTGTCATCATCATTACCGTGACCGGCATATCCCTCGCTTTTGGCGACACCTCGGGCGGCTTTCGCAAGATGGTCCAGGTCGTGTTCGGCCTGTCGATCGCCTTTGCGGCCAGCTCCTTCTTCCTTTCGTTCTTCTCGTTCGGCGGCGGAGCGCTGATCTGATGCGGCCGGAAGGATTCGAGCTTGTGCTCCACCGCTCGCTTACCGAGCCGATCTTGATGGGCGGTGCGCCGCGGGCGGCCGCCATCCTGATCGGCACCTTGTCGGCGGCCTTGGCGCTCGGGCTGCGGCTTTGGCTCGTTGGCCTCGCGCTCTGGATCGTTGGTCATGGGGCCGCGGTTTGGCTCGCCAAGCGAGATCCGGCGTTCGTCGAGGTCGCGGTTCGTCACACCAAGCATAAGGGGTGGCTCGCGTGCTGAACTTGCGGGAATTTCGCACCGACGCCTATCGTCTGGCGGACTGGCTGCCCTGGGCCTGCCTGGTCGCGCCCGGCGTGATCCTGAACAAAGATGGCAGCTTTCAGCGCACCATCCGTTACCGGGGGCCCGATCTCGACAGCGCGACTGAAGCCGAGCTGATGAGCGCCGCCTCGCGCGTTAATAATGTGCTCAAGCGCTTTGGATCGGGCTGGGCATTGTTCTTTGACGCGACGCGTATCCAGGCGGCCGAGTACCCGCGTTCAGAATTTCCAGACCCTGTCTCATGGCTCATCGACGAAGAGCGACGGGCTGCCTTTGAAGGGGCGACTGATGCTTCATGGGATGATCCGTCCCGGCCGGGCGGGCAGCACTTCGAGAGCGTTCAGCATCTCACTCTCATGTATTTGCCGCCGCCCGAACGCGTGTCGCGGCTTGAGGGTCTTTTTCTGGAGCGTCCGCGCGAAACCGGACTCAGAGTACGGCGTTCGAGCCCGCCGTTTCCCCAGGCACTTGAGCAGGAGAAGCAAGAGGAGGGTGCGCTCGCCGGTGGAGCGCCAGACGGGGCGGAGCCCGCCGAAGAGCCAGACCGGGAACCAGGCTATCGAGATCATCTTCAGCGCTTCATCCAGGAGACGGATCGCGCAATCGACTTGCTGTCATCGGTCGTTCCGGAAATCTGGCCGCTGAATGACGAGGAAACTCTCACTTACCTTCATAGCTGCATCTCGACCAAGCGGCATCCGGTCGGCGTTCCAGAAATCCCGGCCTACCTCGATTGCTTCTTGGCCGACGAGCCGCTGACGGGAGGATTGTCGCCGGCGATCGGCCGCAGCCACCTTCGTGCGCTGACGGTTCTCGGGTTTCCGCATGTGACGTTTCCCGGCCTGCTCGACGAACTGAACCGGCTTGGCGTCGCCTATCGCTGGACAACCCGGTTCATTCCGCTCGACCGCACGGAAGCGAATGCCACATTGTCGCGTTATCGCCGCCAATGGTTCGCCAAACGGAAGTCGCTCGCCGCGATCGTCAAGGAGGTGATGTTCAACGAACAGGCGGCGCTCCTTGACACCGATGCCAGCAACAAGGCGATTGACGCCGATGCAGCGCTGTCCGAGCTCGGCGACGATCTGGTTGCCTTTGGCTATATCACCACGACGGTAACCGTCACCGATGAGGACTCGCGCGCGGCTGACGACAAGCTCCGTGCCCTCGAGCGAACCATAAACAGCCGTGGCTTCACGACGATCCGCGAGACGATCAATGCCGTCGAAGCCTGGCTCGGCGGTTTGCCGGGACAGGTCTATGCCAATGTAAGACAGCCGATCGTCCACACCCTCAACCTCGCTCACATGTGCCCCTTATCCTCAGTGTGGGCGGGGCCTGCCCGTTGCGAGCACCTGGACGGACCGCCGCTCCTGATCGCCAAGACCAAGGGATCGACTCCATTTCGATTGTCGCTCCACGCCGGCGACGTCGGGCACACGATCGTCGTCGGTCCTACGGGCGCAGGCAAGTCGGTGCTGCTCTCGATGCTAGCCCTTCAATTCCGCCGCTATCCGAATGCGCAAGTGATCACGTTCGACAAAGGCCGTTCCGCGCGCGCCACCACGCTCGCTCTTTCTGGCGCTTGGTACGAACTCGGAGCGAGGGGCGGACTCGCCTTCCAACCTCTCAAGAACGTCGCGGAGGATGGAGCCAGGCTCTGGGCGCTCGACTGGCTCTGCGGCGTGCTTGCCCATGAGAGCGTTACCGTAACGCCCGAGATCAAGGAGACACTTTGGTCCGCGCTCAAGAGCCTCGGCTCTGCGCCGGTTTCCGAGCGTACGATGACGGGATTCGTAGCGCTGCTTGCGCGCGATGCCCTGCGTCAGGCCCTGCAGCCCTACACCCTGGAAGGCCCTTACGGCCGCTTTCTTGACGCAGACGCTGACCGTCTGTCTGCTGCCGACGTGCTCACCTTCGAGATGGAGGAGTTGATGGCGTTGCCCGGTCTGGTCGCGCCGCTTCTCACCTATCTCTTCCACACCCTCGAAGAGCATTTTGACGGACGCCCGACGCTACTGGTTCTTGATGAAGCCTGGGTGTTTCTCGACGATCCATTATTCTCCGGCCGTATCCGCGAATGGCTGAAGACGCTGCGCAAGAAGAACGTGGCTGTGATCTTCGCCACCCAGTCGCTTGCGGATATCGCCGAGAGCGAAATCGCGCCTGCAATCATTGAGTCCTGTCCAACGCGGATTTTCCTGCCAAACCCGCGCGCGCTCGAGCCGACCCAGAGCGAGACCTATCGCCGCTTCGGCTTGAACGACACTCAAGTCAGCCTGATCGCCGAAGCCTTTCCCAAGCGCGACTACTATCTGCAGTCTCGCGCCGGCAATCGCTTGTTTGAGCTTGGGCTTGGTCCGGTGGCGCTCGCCTTTGCTGCTGCATCCTCGCCGGATGACCAGCGTGCCATTGATGCAATCCTTGCCGGAGCCGATCCCCGCGATTTCGCCAAGCACTATCTCGCTGAGCGCGACCTGCACTGGGCCGCAAACTTGATCAGCACCTTCGAACAGGTCCGCAGAGCCTGACCTCAAGTTCAACGTTGGAGGTTTCGATGATCGAAGATACTGTCGGCTTATGTTATGTCCGCAAAGTGCGGAGGACGGGCGCGACCATCGCGCTGTCTATCATCCTTGTTGCGACAGGGGCCGGGCGCCTTGATGCGCAAGTCGTCGTGTTCGACCCTTCGAACTACGGCAAGAACCTCCTGACTGCGGCCCGCTCACTTGAGCAGATCAATAACCAGATCCGGGGCCTCGAAAACCAGGCGCAGTCGCTGCTCAATCAGGCCAAGAACCTTACCAAGCTGCCGACAAGCGTCGTCGGTCAGCTAACTTCAACCATTAATCAAATGAACAGCCTGATCACCCAGGCAAAGGGCATTTCGTTCGATATTCAGAAAAGCCAGCAGAGCTTCGAGAGTCTCTATCCACGCCAGTATGGTGCGGCGGTCTCGTCCGACAAGATGGTCCAGGACGCGACGGCTCGCTGGAACAACAGCTACGAGGGCTTGAAGCAGGCTCTCACCGTGCAATCAGCCATCGTCGGCACGCTGGACCAGGACAATCAGACGCTCCAACGATTGATGACAGGCTCATCCGGTGCGATTGGCTCGCTTCAAGCGCAGCAGTCGGGAAATGAGTTGCTGGCTCTGCAGATAAAGCAATCCTTGCAAACTCAGACTCTCCTGGTGGCTCAGTCACGTGCGGATACGTTGCGAGCAGCCGAACAGCAGGTGTCATCTGCCGCGGCGCAGGAGCGCTTCGTCCGCTTCATCGGCGATGGTCATGCATATGCCGGCGGCAAGTAGGTGAGGGCGCCATGGCCGATCTCTCTGTGATTGACCGCTTTACCGAGACGTTTTCGCACTACATCGACTCGGGCTTCGGCCTTCTGTCTGGCGATGTCACCTTCCTGAGCTCAACGCTGGTTGGAATCGATCTGACGCTCGCCGGACTTGCCTGGAGCCTGCGGGCTGACGATCAGATCCTGGTTACGCTTGCCAAGAAGGTGCTCTATGTGGGCGCCTTCGCTTTCATCATCGGCAACTTCAAGAGCCTTGCCGATATCATCTTTGCGTCCTTTTCCAGTATCGGCCTAAAGGCATCCGGCGGGGCCTTGAGCGCGGCCGATCTCGCGCGGCCAGGCTTCGTTGCGTCCGCCGGATTCACTGCGGCTCATCCGCTGTTGGAGGAAACCGGCAAGTTCTCGGGCCTCGACGTCCTGACTAACGCTCCCACGATCCTGATCATGCTATTTTGCTGGATCTTGATCGTGCTCGCGTTCTTTGTGCTGTCGGTGCAGCTCTTCGTCACGCTGATCGAGTTCAAGCTGACGACGCTTGCGAGCTTTATCCTGGTGCCGTTCGCGCTTTGGGGAAAGACCGCGTTCCTGGCGGAGAAGACGCTGGGCAACGTGGTCGCGTCCGGCGTGAAAGTGATGGTTCTCGCGATCATCATCGGCATCGGATCAACGATCTTTGGCCAACTTGCCAGCACACTGACGCACCCGATCGACATTGCGTCGGCCATGAGCCTGTTGCTTGCGGCGCTGTCACTGTTCGGGCTTGGCATCTTCGGGCCCGGCATCGCGGCTGGACTGGTTTCCGGTGCGCCTCAGCTTGGAGCTGGCGCAGCGGCCGGAACGGTGGCGGGCGCAGCGGCTGTCGCGATCGGAGGTGGAGCAGCAGCCTGGGGTGGTCTGCGCGCTGCAGCCAGCGGTTCGATGGCCTCGGTCCGCTCGGCAGCATCCCTGGCGGGAGCATCTTCAGGCGCCACGTCAGCCCAGGCGCAAGCTGCAGGAAAGCTCCCGGATTCGATAGCTGGCTCCAGCGCTACAGGCGCGGCGTCTTCAAAATCTGCCCCTCCGCCGTCCCCGCCAGGTCGGGGGCACGTCGGCGAGGCCGCGAAGATGGCGGCTCATACCCTGAAGGAAGGGGATCGAGGCGGACACTCTATGAGTCCGAAGCTGGAG
This sequence comes from Bradyrhizobium sp. Cp5.3, assembly GCF_000426265.1. Classification (NCBI taxonomy): domain Bacteria; kingdom Pseudomonadati; phylum Pseudomonadota; class Alphaproteobacteria; order Hyphomicrobiales; family Nitrobacteraceae; genus Bradyrhizobium; species Bradyrhizobium sp. Cp5.3. The sequence continues at coordinate 66,655 of NZ_AUFA01000030.1, forward strand.
GAGGACTGACAGATGGCTGCCCATCCCTTTCAGCGCGTCTCCGTTCGATATGGCGAGACGCCAGAACCGGTCACCCCCTACCAAAAGGCGGCACAGGTATGGGACGAGCGGCTCGGCTCGGCGCGCGTTCAGGCGGGTAACTGGCGGTTGGCGGCGCTGGCAGCCATCAGCCTGTCCGGCGTGCTGGGTCTGGTGATCCTCGCTCAGATCGCCCGCTCGGGTGTCGTGCCATACGTGGTCGAGGTCGACCGGCTCGGTGAAGTCCGTGCGGTCGGGCCCGCGTTCGAGGCTTACCAGCCTTCGGATGCGCAGATCGCGCATTTCCTGGCCCGGTTTATCGAGGACGTCCGATCGCTGTCGATCGATCCCGTCGTCGTGCGGACGAACTGGCTCCGCGCATACGACTTCGTCACCGACCGCGGCGCGCAGGCTTTGAACGATTATGCACGCGATGCCGATCCCTTCACGAAAATCGGCTCGAGGACGGTGACGGTCGAAGTGACCTCCGTGGTGCGCGCATCCGGCGACAGCTTTGAAATCCGCTGGAAGGAAAACACCTACGAAAACGGTTCGATTGCGAAGACGGAGCGGTACACCGGGCTCGCCACCGCCGTCCTGAAGCCACCCACTGATGCCGAGATCCTGCGCAAGAATCCGCTTGGCCTGTACGTCCACTCCCTCAACTGGTCACGCGACCTGATCGGAGACTCCAAATGAACGCTGCTGCCCGCACCAAACTCGCGTCGACCAGCGTGCTTTCCTTGTCGGTCCTGCTCTGCGGGTGCGCGACCAAGCTCAACCTTGACGCGCCTTATGATGACATGACGTTTGAGCGAGCCGTTCCGGAGGCCGAACCGCCAAAGCCGGTTGAAATCGTCGAGACCCCGAAGATCTTGCCGTTGCCGGGCCAGCTCAAGCCCTATCCAACAAAGGGAAAGGAAGAGAAGGTCCCGCCTGAACAGGCGATCGCGAAAGCCAACAAAGTAGCGCGGATGGAGCCGACCCGCGCAGGATATCTCAACGCGATCCAGGTCTATCCATGGACGGACGGGGCGCTCTATCGACTCTATACAAGCCCTGAGAGGGTTTCGACCATCGCGCTTCAATCCGGTGAGGAACTGATCGACATTTCCACCGGCGACACCGTTCGATGGGTGGTCGGCGATACCGCAAGCGGGCAGGGAAGCACCCGGCGCGTCCACATCCTGGTGAAGCCCTCGCTTCCGGACATTCAGACGAACCTTGTGGTTCTAACGGACCGGCGCACTTACCACCTGGAGCTTGTTTCTACGAAGCAGACCTATATGGCTTCGATTTCGTGGACGTATCCGACCGATACGCTTGTGGCGCTTCACAAACAGAATGCGGCGGCCCAAGAGAATGAAGAACGGATCGCTGATCGCGGAGTTCGGCTCGACAGTTTGAACTTCCGCTATCGCATCGAAGGCGATGACCCGCCATGGCGGCCTTTGCGCGCTTTCGATGACGGCCGCAAGGTCTATATCGAGATGCCATCGGGCCTGTCACAGGGCGAGGCACCGCCCTTGTTCGTTGCTGGAGCCGATGGGCGCCCAAACCTCGTCAACTACCGGGTACGCGGTTCCTATTACATCGTCGACAGGCTGTTTGGGGCTGCCGAACTGCGCCTCGGCGAAAGTCCGCAGCGTGTCGTCCGGATCATCCGCACCGATGCGAAGCCGGTGTCACAGCAGATTTTCAGCTTCGGGAGAGCTTCATGACGAATGGGCCGAACCAGGAGCCTCCCGAGCCACTCGAATTGCGGGCGCGCCCGAGGCCAATTCAGCGCCTCAACAGGCGAGCGCTCATGGTCGGTTGCGCGGTTGCCGTGCTCGTGATTGCCGGCGCAACAATTATTGCGCTTCGCCAGCCGCGGGCATTCAAAGGAACGGAGCGCTCAGAGCTCTACAACACCGATCGGAAGCAGACTGCCGACGGCTTGGACAAGCTGCCGAAGACCTACGCCGACCTGCCGGTGCCTCGACTTGGACCGCCATCGCCAGGCGATATTGGTCGGGCCTTTGCCGAGACCGAGAAGAAGGCAGGTGTATCTCCCGCGGCGGACCTTGCCACAAGCCCGGAAGAGGACGCCGAAAGAGCCGAACGCGTTCGCCAGATGCGCATCGCCCAGCAAGCCAAGGAGTCGGGCTTGTTCATCAGACTGTCGGAGAAACAGGAGAAGAGTAGGCCGACAAGCGCGCCAGATTCGCCGGCTAGCGGCCCGTCCGCGTTCCGTCCCCCGGCAACCGATGCGGCTCCGTCAGCCAGCGATCTGGCAAAGACCGCGCAGGGTATGATCGACCGCTCCAGCGAAATCATTCCCTCATCGCAGGCGCGCAAGCTAGCGTTCGCAAACGCGAAAGCTGACACCGAGACGACGAATCCTCATGCCCTCGCGCCGGTGCCTTCCACATTTGCCGTGATGGCGGGGTCCATTATTCCGGCAAGCCTCATCACCGGTTTGAACTCCGACTTGCCGGGCGCGACGATCGCTCAGGTCACCGAGAACGTATTCGACACGGTGACGGGCGAGCATCTGTTAGTCCCGCAGGGAACGCGGATCGTGGGCAAATACGATAGCGTCGTCGCGTTTGGCCAGAAACGGGCGCTAGTGGTCTGGTCGCGGCTCATCCTGCCGAATGGCAATTCGATCGTGATCGAGAACCTTCCGGCGAGCGATGTCGCAGGTTACGCCGGACTCGAGGACGAAGTTGATTTTCACACCTGGCAGTTGCTCAAGGGTGTGGCTCTGGCAACCTTGATTGGCGTGGGTACTCAGCTATCGATCGGCAACAATCAGAACGATCTCGTCACGGCGCTGCGCCAAAGCGTTCAACAATCAACCAACCAAGCAGGCCAGCGTGTCGTGGAGCGAGAGCTCGACGTGCAGCCGACGATTACGGTGCGGCCGGGATGGCCGCTGCGGGTGATTGTTTCGAAGGATCTTGTTTTGAAGCCGTATCAGGACGCTCAGACAGTGGTGAAGGGCAGATAAGGGATGAAGCTTGCGAAGATACCTGATCGGACACCGGTCAAGTTGAACGTCGTATTGTCTCCAAGCCTTGCGAAACGGTTGCGGGATTATGCTGATTTCTACGCGGAGACTTACGGCAGTCGGGAAGAGGTGGCGGAGCTAATACCGTTTATGCTTGAGGCATTTCTTGACGGCGATGCAGCCTTTAAGAAAGATAAGAAAAAGGTCGGCGGTACAAAATCATCGCTGGACGATTGATAGGATTCAAACCGATGTTGCGGACCTAAGCTTCAGCGCACATCCGCGCGAGTGCGGTCTTTACATATTCGATAGATTGCTCGAGTGATCGTAAGAGCCCGCGCAGGTCGCTTGTCGATGCCTCCTCTAGCCGAAGGCTGTTCGTGCTGACAGTCTCCAAAATCAAACGATCTAGTGGGACAACTGAACGAGTTCTCAGCACTTCCAATCCTGATGAAGCGTGGATCTGTGACACTACTTCGCCGGAAGGGCTAACTGTAGTGACGAGCTCTAGTCCGGATGCAATTTCCTCTTCGAGCATGTAAACGGGAAGTTCAACACCCGCCAAAATGTGGTCCAACCCCTCGGTTCGATAACCGACGCGAAAGAATCGCCCATCGGGCAGGGAGACCCGATCAACGAAAGGTTCAACTGACGGGGGGTGCGCATTGACCATTTGAAAGACCCTACTAGGGTCCACAATACCTAGTATACTAGGTGGAGATCAAGTAGCGTTTGGTGCCGTCATGCCGCATGAAGTTGCGGCGGGTGGTAGCCAAGAATCTTCGACGTTTGCGATTGAAGGGCGGCCTTTCTCAAGAGGAATTGGCTGATCGCGCTGGCCTGAATCGCAATTACGTTGGAATGATTGAGCGTGAGGAAAACGCGCCGACCGTGGACGCTCTTGAGCAAATTTCAGAAGCACTTGGTGTTGACCCGGTCGTCCTATTTCAAGAACGGTAGTGAACGGTGAGCCCCCTTTTGGTGGCGTGAATATGTTCGGACGGTCTACACTCATGGACTGATTGACGGGCTGAGCGGCCAGCTTCCACCGGACAATCGGCCGACGAAAGCAATGTATCGGATCAAAAATACCGCGGGCAATCACGGCTTATTTGATCGCGGACGAGTTGACGGAATGATAAAATCTTCGGTCCGAACAACCAGAGGCAGAAAGCTTATGGGATATGCGTCGTGTCTCGAAGACAACATCGATAAGGTATATGACAATTGGCACATGCGTGGCGGATATCGGCCCGAGCCTAGGAAAGACCCCGAGCCTATCTTTGTCACGGGCTCTCCACCCCTGCAGCCTGCTATAGCCACGGTCGTGATACCGCCGCAGCCCAGACCGGCCCCTGAAACCATTGCCGAGCGGAAGCGCGCCCAGCACGAAAAGCACGTCTTAGCCATTTACGAGCTGATGCCGGGTAGCCGCTGGCGGCATTGAAAATTCACGCAGCGGCGCGGTCTTCCTTGTCCTCGCCGCGCATCACGATCTTCAGCGCATCATCCGGCAAGGGCCGCTGCAGGGCCTTTGCTTCGTGCCAGGGCGCGCGCAGCCAGATGTCGCGCTCTTCTTCCGTTGTCAGGATCACCGGCATCGCCTTGGAATGGATCGGCTCGACGATGGCGTTCGGCGTCGTAGTGAGGAAACCATAGACAAGGTGGGGGCCGGGGATCGGCTTTGACTTCGTGCCGCGATCACCTTTGAACTCAGTCCAGATACCCGCGAAGGTAAATAGCTGACGCGCGTCATTCAGCGCAAACCACACGACGTCTTTCTTCTTTGTTGCGGGATTCGCCTCGGGCGCATATTCAGCGAAGCTGTTCGCGGGTACCAGGCAGCGGCTCTCGGGCTTCAGCCAGCCGCGCCAATGCGGTGACGACGTGTTGCGGATGTTTGTTACGGGCGGGCCGCTTGTGCGCGGCGGGGGCGGCATTCCCCAGCGCATTGGCACCATCTCTTCGGCGTCGCCGGCGCTGCGTATCACCGGTGCCGCATAGTCCGGGAAGACGCCCGGCATCGGCGGCAGGTTGCCGACGTACCGGTTCATTCGCCGGAACAGCGCGGCGATAGCCGCCTGGTTGGTGGTGATCGAATAGAGATTGCACATGAGCTGGCACCATCCCGGTTTTTGCTCCCGGTTAACCCGAATTCACCGCCCTGGCCTAACCGGCCGTTTTGCCGATTGACTTTAAGTTCCTGTTTTGTTCTATTCAAGCCAAAGCCGGATGACAGCGATGGGACTTGAGCACATCCGCTCGGAGATCGAGCACATGCGCGCGCAGATCAGCCGCCGACGCCGCGAGATACTGACGCTCCAGCGTGCCGAGATTCCGACCGCCTCCGCCGAGGTGCTTTTGCAGCGCATGCTCGACAAGGTCGACGGACTTTGCGCCGAGCGTGACCGGCTGAAGGCCGAGGAGCCGAAATCGCAAAAGAGCAGGGTGCTGGGAGGCCGGAGTTGGTGACCCGGCCTCTTCAATGGTTCGACGATACGGCCGATCATCCGTCGTGGATAAATGCGCTGGAAGAGGTGCGCAGGCAGGCGACGCGCGAGGGCTACTGCTATCATCATGTCCAGGCCATCATTGTTGCAATTGATCAGTACGCCGAGCTGCGCTCGGCAATCGCGAGTTCTTCTGGAGCAAGCCGTATAGCATCGGTAGCAAGCGGGAAGGTCCGGCGCCTTAAGGGAGCTTGAGCTGTCGCGTGCCGTGCGTCGGCCGCCGTTCAAGCCGCAAATTCGTTAATTGGGACGCTGGGATAACCCCAAGGTTTAAGACTGCTGGCCCGAAACGTGTCTTTCGCCCTAGCGAATTGCCGGTTACGATGCACCACCATGAGTATTCGATGGGGGCTTGGACAACCAAAAACTCAACGAAAGGTTCGGTTGGCGAGCTAGGTACGCGTCAGGGGGAGACGTGGGCGTTCAGAAGAAGATCATTCATGCCCGAGAGCTGCTTGTCCTGGCTCGCAAGGCTGCCTTAGCGGCGCGGCCTCTCGAACTCTCATCGATAAAGCGCGTGCGTTTCTGCCTCGGCTTGCTTGACGGCTCGCCGAAAATGGAATTGTTCGCCGAGGTCGCCGATCGGCTCTCAAAGCTCGGCGTCGATCAGAAGCATTATTGGGTTGGAACTTTCTACACCCTGCTACTGCCGCCGGCCGTGCGGCGGGCACAAGCAGCCTATTTCACCCCTCCTAATCTCTCGAAGGCTCTCATTCGGCTGGTCCGCAATGAGGGCTTCGATCCCCTGCGTCATACGGCCATCGATCCCGCAGCCGGCGGCGCTGCCTTCCTCTCGACTTTGGCAGGCGAGATGCGGGAACTAGGAGCATCACCGAAAGACATTTTGGGGCGTCTGCACGGAATAGAGATTGATCGAGGACTAGCCCGGCTTTCGGAAGCGTTGATCGCTGACCGCATCGATAGCTCCATCCCGTCAGGCTCGGTGGTAGAAGTCCGGGACGCGCTCAAGGCGCAGCATGATCAAACCTACAATTTGGTCATTGCCAACCCACCCTACGGGCGCATTTCGGCGGATGAGTTGCGCGGTAAAGCATGGCGCGATGTTTGTCATTCAGGTCATATTAACAAGTATGCACTCTTCGCCGAGCGATGCTTTCGGCTTGCAAAGCCGGGCGGTCTCGTGGCGCTCGTTCTTCCTTCCAGTTTTATTGCGGGACCGCTCTACGGAAAACTACGGGCCTACATGCGCGAGAAGGGCGAAATCCTCACGCTAGGCTCGGTGACAACACGCAAAGACGTTTTTGTCGATGTTACGCAAGACGTCTCGATCGTCGTTGCTCGCGCCGGCAGCGCGCATCGTGCTGATCACGCCGTCTCGTTCGGCAATGTCGCCAGCTTCGGGCCTTTCAAGCCCACCTTTGCGACGGCGCTCCCGCTCAAATCCGAAGACGCCTGGATGTCGGCTGGTAAGCAGCCGGGTGCCGCGGTTGGCGGTGCCACGCTCGTCGATTACGCGGCCACCTTACGTGTAGGCTACTTCGTCTGGAACCGCGAGCTTGAGCGGATGTCGAAGCGGCGCGCCGCGAAGCTCGATATGCCGCTGATTTGGGCGCGGAATATCCGTCCGGGCAAATTCTGCTTTCCCAAGGCCAAAATTGGAAAAGGAATCGATTTTGTCCGGTTCGAAGAAGATTCGGTCGCCATCGTAAGGGCGAACGCCATCGTTCTCCAGCGGACCACGAATAGCGCGCAATCGCGGCGACTCATCGCGGCGCGGGTATCGCCGAGTGTGATCCAAAAGTGGGGTGGCTTCGTCACCGAAAACCACACACTTGTTTTGACCGCGCCTGACGTTGCAACGCTCAATACGCTTTGCTTTTTGCTTAATTCGGCTGCGGTCGACAAGCGCTACCGTCAACTCTCGGGCACCGCCAGCATATCCGCCAACCTGTTGCGAGCCCTCGATCTGCCAGCGCCCAAGGCGTTAGCTGAAGCTCTCCATGCGCTTGGACTTTGCGAGGAAGCCGTTGAATGCGCTTATGCGGCGGGCACAACAGCGAGAGCGAAGTTAACCGCATGAAAAACGGGCGCTTCGATCCGAAACGGGACCCTCACTTGCGGCATCCCTCGCATCGCGAGCGCTTGGATCAGGCCGCTTCGGCCCTTCAGCAGCAACTTGAACAACGCTCGCGTCATTTGGCAGAACGCGCCGCCAAGTCAGAAGCCGAACGGGTCGCAAGCGCAGCACGCGCGGTCCGGTCGCCGGCAGCCTATCAGGCGGCCCTCACGGCTATTCCATTTTCCCGGCCGGGCGAACCCGCGCGTCTTTCTGTCAGCCCGTCTTATCAGCGGCTCCTCGATACTGCGCTTCGGTGCCTGGAAGGTAGAGCGCGCGAGGCGGTGCTTTGTTGGCCTGAGTTCGATGTTTCTCCTGCCGCCGTCGCTGCTTTCTTGACCCTCGCAGACAATGCTGCGGCGAAGGAGATTAAGCACGATGCGCTGGCCGCAAGGGCGCCACCGCTTGGCTTGCGCGCCTTGATATTTCCCTATGCGAGTAGTGCGCATCGTCCATTGCGAAGAATTTACATCGATAAGGAATCGCTCGGCCGTCTCCATACGCAGCATCAGGTAAGGGCGATGCGGCGCGATGAAGATCCAGCTCTGGAAGACTATCACAAGGCGCTCGCGCGCGCGAAGACACTTACGGGCCAGACGCTCGACGGCAATACGTATGACGAATTCCGGCATCCATGCCTGGACGAAATACTTCCATCGGGGCCCTGCACTGGGAACGATGGACGAAAGCAACTTCTCTGGCGAGTGAAATCGAAGACCGATCTCCTATCGATCAAACGCTCGAACCAGGCCGACGATCCAGCGAACGCCAAGTTCTATCTTTTTGGCTTGAGGGGTTCGGATAACGCGGCGGCTTCACTCAAATCGCTACGCAAACAGCTCGACATCGTGCTTCTCGATCTTGGGCAAACTGGGCGTAACCGGCTCGGTCGCGACTGGGAGAAGCGCGTTCAAACTTTTCTAGCCGAATTAGATCGCCATGTTGGTCCTGTCGCGGTCTTGGCCCTCACCGACGATCCATGGACGTTCGACAAGCTTCGCTTTGAAACGCTACGCGGTCCGGCGCAAGGTAAGACGCGCGCGAAGCCCGTACCTTCCGACATCGTCTTCGGACAGGCTTCTGACCTCGTCGTTGCAGAAGCCAGCGCCAAACCGACCTACTCGCAAATCACCAAACAAGACGCGATCGGATTTTCTGGTGAAGTCGAGACTTTACTAAAGAGGGTGCGCGCGAATGCGCGCGTAGCCTACGATCTTGGCGATGCCTCTGCGACGGAACTCTTGTACCGGCTGGGCGGCATCTTGCGTCGTTGTGCTTCGTTGCCGGGTCCTCGAAGCGATTTCTCGGCTTACGTTGAACAGGAAGCCGGTAACTTGGCAGCCGCAGACCTTCTGGCTTCCTATCGAACCGGCGCTGTTATTGCTGAGATTAAAGGCAGCGTTGGGCCTTGGGCCCAGAACCACCGCGCGGAGCTCCTTGACCTCTGCGCGAGCGTCGACCGGGTATGGAATAACACCGCGCAGCTCACGCCAATGGCGCCGCTGCTCCGTGACGTTGTGAAAAAGTTCGAGCGCACAAGTTCGAGAACGGCGATTTTGTTTCGCAACGATATGCTCAGCGATTTCGCATCGTTCGTCCTTTGCAAGGACGAAGAGATCGGCGTGCACATCGAGGCGAGGATCGACAAGAACATGTTGCTCTTTCTCGACAAAGAGTCCTTAGGCGATTTGGCGAAGCTGAAGGCAACGGAACGCAATCAGATCAAGACGCTGATTTGCGTGGCACCGACACGATCGCAAATCCTTTCTCTTCTGGCTCGGCCATGGCTTCCGGAAAATCTGATCGTTCTTGCCGATAGCGATACGCTCGCCAGCGCGGCGCGCGACGGTGCGCGCCTCTTGGCCTATCCAGAGCTGGCCGACATTCATAAGCGTGTTTCCGTCTTCGTCGAAAAGGCGGGCAGGGCGGTTCACCGTGACTCCGGTGTTGCAGAAGCAAATGTCGCAAGCGAAGACGAGGACGTTGAATTTCCCGCCAGTAGCGTCGTTAATCTTGCCGGCAATGTCCGTCCCAATCAACCGACCATCCGCTTCCGCCTGTCCGGTGACCAAATCGTTGTTGCGCGGCCGGGTACAAAGCTAATTTTGCTCGATCATACGCGAACGGTGCCCCTCTTCATCGAGACCGAAGCGAAGGATGTAGATATCGGTGACCGCATTTGCGTCATTGGTGACGCGTTTCTTGAGATGGCCCGGCCTTTGTTAAACATTACCGCACGAGCCGCGGAGGAGATTCGGGACTACCATCATCTCGTGCTCGATCGCTTCGCGAGGCTTCCAGGGACGTCGGTTCACGACAAGCTCGTAAATCTCGTGGCGACCATGAACTTTCCGGCCGTGACCGTTCAACGTGCGGGTTACTGGATTAGTCTTCGCGATCAGCTTGATGTTCCTCTGCACGAGGTCGTGCCTCATGCTCCCCGAGACCGATCTACCTTTATGGCCTTCATGGGAGCACTCGGCGTAAGTGAATCCATCGCCGCTCGGTTTTGGACGTGGGCTGTTATTGCGCAGCGCACGAGCCGTCTTCGCGCCGCCTTCAGCTTTCATGACGCTTATCGGACAATTCTCATCGACACGTACGCCGCCCAATCGAGCAATCCTGAGCGAGCTAGGGATATCCGGAGATTGAAGGCAGCGGCGCAGGATTTTGTCGCGGTGGTGCAGGAAAAGACCGAACAGCGAGGCGAGTGTGATCGGGCTTAACGCAGCGCAGCTATCAACTATATCGCAGGAGCTGAAAGAGGCGGTTTGCAACGCGCTCGTGAACATGACGGTTGCCCGAGTGTCGGGAAGCGACGACGAGGGCCGCTTCCTTTATGGCAGATCGGCACGCCGATCGATTGTGTCAGGTCAGCTCTTGCCACGGTTCGATACAGCCGGTGCGGACGATGAGACATCCGACATTCGCATCGCGGCATCTGGCATTGACTTTCACGTCGACGCCGGGGCGGCAGGTCAATCAACGATAACTCCATCGTTTTCGGTTTATGTGCGCGTATTGCCGAATTGGGCCGACTTGGCGGACGAGGCGCTCGGGCTGGACGTGGAGTTCAAGCTTCGGCGCGCCGTTCAAGATGCGATCGACAACCGCTTTCGCCAACTTCGAACCGAGCGCTTTGCGGCCGCCCGTGTCGCGACACCGGATTGGCCTAACCTCAATCCTGAGCAGCGACAACGTATCTACCAGCAAAGGCAGGCGATCCTCGAAGAGGTCAGGCGGCAAGCCTATGCCGAGCAGGGAATTGAGTTCGAACGCGGCGATGAAGAGCTTCTGATTTCCAATGCGCCTGACGACGGAGACGCGCCCGCGCCGGTCCAGGAAGCTCAAAATGCCGCTCCCGATGTTGCGAACGATCAAAGCGCTCAACTTAGGATTGGTCGGCTTTTACAGCGCGGTCGGTCTGTCCCGTTTGCGCTCCTTGAACCTGTCGCCGCGCCAGGCAAGTGGCGGAGGATCGACCTCGCATTTGCGCCGTTTGTCTGGCACTTCCTCACCGATGCGGCGCAACTGGCGGTCCAGGTTGCGGACTACTCCCGGACAATGCGGGACAGCGCGCTTCAACAGGTCGTCGATTGGATTAACTCGCCGGAGGGATTGGCGGAGGTGTGGCGAGACGTCCGTGTCGAACCTCGCGACGTGATTTCCGAAGCCGCATGGAACGCGTACCGAAACCGCGCGGCACAAACACCTCCCGCCCTTGCTGAAATAGTTCCGGCTATTGGCGGTGTGGGCCTTCAGGTCGACCGCACGCCGGATTTTGCCGATCCGACCCGCGTAGCGGTTCGCGTGATGCTGGACAACAGCTCACCGGAACTTTCGCGCAGAGATGCCTTTACGCGCTGTGAAATCATCTTTATCACGCAGCTTGCGGTTACGGTACCGGCCGCGCTACATCGGCCCTTGCGGCTGGACCGGGTCGAACCCTCTTACCGGTTCCGGCATTTCATGCACTACCCCGCGATAGGCCTCAATTGCGGGGTGACGAGCCAGCGAGCGGGCGATCTTCTAACCTTGCGCACGACGTGGTCGCCTCGGTTCGTGCAGCCGAGGATTATCCCGCGCTCGCCTAATGTGCCCGTTGCCTTCACCGAGCTGGCGCTTGAAAGCCGCAACGTTGCAGATCTCCTCACGATTCCAGAAGCGTATGCCGCTTGGATTAGTCAAGAAGAAGCGCGGCTGCGGACGGCCGTACGTGAAGGCGTAAGTCCTGACGAGGCCGATAGCGAGAGCCGTCGGCTTGAACGAGACTTGGCCGATCAGCGACGCGAGGCTGGGTACATTGAGCGCGGTATTCGGTTGTTGGTGCAATCGCAAGAAGCGTATCGCGCGATGGTCGCGGCCAATGAGCAGCAGCGCGCCGTCCTAGAGCGCCGCGCAGCACCTTATCGTGCGTGGCTGCTCATGAATGAGAGCTTTCTCAATCGAGATGGGGGGAATCGGGAGCGGGGCTGGAGGCTATTTCAGCTTGCCTTCATCTTGGCGCATGTGCCGACGTTCGCATCACGCATGGAGGAATATCGAGATGCGTTCGATCCACTCCTGGACGAAGCCGCAGCGAGCCTCCTTTACTTCTCGACTGGCGGCGGAAAATCGGAAGCATTCTATGGAACCTTAATCTTTGCGATGTTCCTCGATCGGCTCCGTGGCAAGTCGCGGGGCGTAACGGCGATGATCCGGTATCCACTGCGACTTCTGACACTCCAACAAGGGCAGCGGTTGCTGCGGCTCGTGACCGCCGCCGAACTCGTTCGCATCAATCGCCATATTGGCGGCTGGCCGTTCGAAATCGGCTTTTGGGTCGGCGGCAACAATACGCCCAACCGATATTCCTACGTACCCTCGATCGTGCCACGCGCGGACGATGAAGATCACCCGGATGATCGACAGCTTGAGGAAGATGCTGTTATTGCTGATCCCGAGGGGCAGCGCGCGGCTGCGCGCTATCGCGAATTCCGCGCTGCCTACAACAAGGTCCCGCAATGTCCTTCCTGCGGAAGCGCGACCGGCTTGCGCCGCTTTGAGGGAGAAGGGACCACAGCTCGCCGCTTGGGCATCGTTTGCTTCAACGCGCAATGCACGTTCAACAGCGCGCACGCTGATCGCACGCCACTTCCATTTCTGCTGACGGATGACACGATCTACGCAAGGGCACCTTCCGTTGTCCTCGGTACGATCGACAAACTTGCGATGCTTGGTCAACGCACGACCACAATCCGTCAACTCATTGGGATGTTCGGGCTCGCTCGCGGCATTGGCCCTACAGGCCATCTTTCCTCCCCTCCGAACGAAGGCGATATCGCCGGATGGCTCGCAGGTGATGGCTACCAATCGGTCTTCCCGGCATTTCGTCAGGGCCAGCGTGTGTTTTTTGACCCGTTTCCGGCTCTCATTATCCAGGACGAAGCGCATCTATTGGAAGAAAGCCTTGGCACTTTCAGCGGGCTGTTTGACAGCCTTCTGGAGGAGGTATTCACCGAGATCGACCAATTGGCGGGAGACGAGCTTCACGTGGCCCGCGTCTGGCGGGCCGGCCAGGCAGGGCGCCTACGGACTCCCAAGGTGATTGCGGCCACAGCTACAATCTCGAACCCGGACCGGCAGCTCGAAGTTCTTTATCAGCGTCTTCCGCTACGTTTCCCATGTCCCGGGCCCGATATTTACCGCTCGTTCTTTGCAGAACCCGCCCCGGCGCCCGCGGAGAATCCCGCCCGCGTGGCGCTTGAGCAGACACTACCTCTTTACGAGACCCCAGAACGCACATCCCCGTGGATGCGCCTCTTTGTGTCTCTCATGACTAACGATGCAACACATACCGTCACGGCGGTCGCTGTGTTAAGTGCCTATCATTCCATTATCACGGACGTCTGGCGGGGATTGCTCGATCCTGCGACACGCGCGACGACGGCGTACGGCCTCGCGAACTTCCAAGGAGAGCATGAAGGCAGCGACTGGCGGCGAGATGCCATTCGGAGGGCTATGCAGGAAGGCCGTGAGAACGACGTCTTCGCGCTCATCGATCTTCACCGTGTTGCGCTCGCCTATGTCACCAATAAGAAGGGCGGTGATCAGGTGATGGACGCCCTAGATGCTGCGGTGCGCCTCCGCCACCGCACGCGGCATCAGCCGCTGGACGGATTTGTGAGTCGGCTCATTTCGGGCGGCATCGATATGAAGGAGATACAGGAAATCATGGTGGAGGCGGAGGCCGGGAATCCGGGCGCACCTTATCCGCCACTCCATGGCCAGCTCCGGAGTGTCGTCGCGACTTCTGCGATAAGCCACGGCGTCGATGTTGACCGCTTCAACAGCATGTTTTTTGCGGGTTTGCCGTCCGATATCGCCGAGTACATCCAAGCCTCAAGCCGTGTTGGCCGTACCCATGTCGGCTTTGTCATGCTGGTGCCGACCCCGCAAAGTAGACGCGACAGGTATGTCGTTGAAACGCACGATATCTTCCACCGTTTTCTTGAGCGGATGATCGCGCCGCCGGCCGTAGAACGCTGGGCTGAAAACGCCATTCGCCGTGTGATGGCGTCGTTGGTTCAGACCTGGGCTGTTATGCGCGAGAACCAATCTTTCATCCGCGCGGCTGACGCTGCGAAAGCAAGAACGGATTGCTTCGAGACGGTCAGCCCCATTCGCACGCTGATCCGTACCGATCCGACCGGTTTTGCCGGCGAACTCGGCGAGTTTGTACTTCGCGCGATCGGCTTTCAAGGGCGCGGGCAGGGTGCCCTCGGTCGTCCTGTCTATTCAGAGCTGTACCGTGCGCTCGTTGAGCAGGAAGTGGCGCGCTTCGTATCGAGTGTGCGAAATTTCGATACCCCGTTACGGCTCTACGAGTATTGGGAGGATTCCGCAGCACCATTCAAGCCGCCGATGACCTCCCTTCGCGATGTGGACGAGGCCGGCGTTATCGCCGCCGCCAGCTTTGATGCTCGCATTACACAAGGCCGGCGAACAATCGACCAAGACGAATTGATTCGAGTCATGCGTGCTATTCGCCAACAACGGGGAAGTGTCGCGGAAACCGATGTCGATGCGCCGGAGAGGACACCCTGATGACGAACGGAGGAGGAAATCGGGGTAACCGCCCACGGGATTGGCGCAATCGTCCGCGTCAGGCGGCGCCGCGCCCGCGCCATGACGACGAAGCCGACGGCGAACGCCGCCAGAAGCCACCGGTTATGTTCCGCTCGCGCACCCAGCTTGCCACGACTTACGCCCCCGGTGTTCTGTTCACGTGGGAAGGGGCAAAAGGCATCTGCCGGGCGGTTCCTATCGATCGCGGTGAACCGCAGGTTTCCGATGCCACGCGTCTCCTCATCTTCGACGGCATGAAGGAGATCGCCTCGACATGGTTCGCCCGAGCTTCGGGACTACGAGCGCCTGTGGCCGTCCCCATCGAGCTTATTCTCGACGATGTTTTCTACGACCGGAATTCGCAGATTGTGGATCGGGATTGGGGACGCACTTTCCAACTCTGCGATCCGGGTACGATGGGCTACATTCCCTATCCTCTGATCTATCGTTGCGGTGTATGTGGCCACGTGCGGCAGTACGACACAATCGCAGATCAAGCACGTCATCCTCTGCCCGCACGCTGCGGCAATCACGAAGCCCGTTGGTCGCAGGTCGATGTCGTTTACGTCCATTGGTCGGGGCATCTTGAGCCGCTCAGCCCATACCGAAACAACTACGATCCGAACCGCCGGCGCGTGACGCGGTTGACGACGTGTACCTGCGGCGGTCAGGACTTCACTTTAAATAATCAGGCGCCCGTTTTTTCCGATTGGCACTTTGCGTGCGAAAGTTGCCGCTCACATCGCGATCTCAAGCAGCCTGATCCCTTAACACTAGAAATCCTCGAGCGCGAGCGGCAAAACACGGGACGTAACTTCGAGCGCATCGAAGTTAACATGTTGCCGGTGTCGTACCGCGCCAACTCCGCCTTCTATCCGCAAAAGGGCACGTTCATTGAATTTCGCGATCGCCGCGTCGTCGAGCTTTTGCTTCCACATAGACACCCCGATTTGCTTCAGCGGCTCGCCGAAATTCATCGCGTTCCGTTCGCGTTGCCCTCGGATGCGCAAATTCAAGCGTCGTTGGCCACTGCGGGACGTTCGGCCGAATGGGACGACTATACCGATCACCGAGAAATGGCGGAACGAGCTACCGCGCGTGGTCAGGCGGACCGTGCGGATCGATTGCTGCGCGAAGCGGATGCCATTCGCGAAGGCTGGTACGCGTCGGGCGTGGTCGAACGGGGGCAGGTTCAAAGCGCAGCGCTTGCCGCCGCCGTTGCGCAACGCGGCGAATGGGCTCGGCGCTTCGATGCCATTCGGCTGACGATAGAGCACGACCGCTTTGTTGCCGAACACGTCCACGAGCGCCGCACTCAGCACGAATCTATCGACGTCATGGAGCCGGATCGGCTGATCTGTGACGCCGTCGGCGATCCGGCTCGCTTGGCTCATTATCAGACGACCACCCGAAATCTGTTTCGGAGGATCGGCCTCGATCAAATTGTGCTTATTCGTGGATTGCCGATCTGCGAGTTCAGCTTTGGCTTTACCCGTGTTTCATCCACTCCGATTTATTATCGCGAGTTCAATGGCCGGAGCGTTGCCATGCCGGTCAGGCTGAATGCTTTCCCTGAACTTCCGAATGGACGGCGTCCGGTCTATGTGACCCAGCAGCGTAATGAAGCGCTCTACTTCAAGATCGACGAAAGCCGCGTCAGACGCTGGCTTGCTGCGAACGGTATGCCCGAGGCCGCTGATGAGCCCGAGAAGACGCTTGGCGCCATTTATCTAGAAAGCTACGCCGATTTTGGCGCCTTCCTTGAAGAGTTCAAGGAGCGGGAGGGACGCGGGCAGGCACCGCGGTCTGTCACCGCGTACATCTACCTCTTGCTCCATAGTCTTTCGCACCAGGTCATGCACGCCCTAGCCGATATCTCCGGCCTCGATCGCGATGGTTTGGGCGAGCACATTTTCCCTGCCGATCTCGCTTTTGTCGTCTATCGAAAGGGAATGACACCAGATCTTGGCAATATCTCCGCGATGTGGCGCAACCATGCGCAAGATTTCCTCCATCGACTACTCGATCAGAGGCTACTGCGGTGCGGTTCGGGGTCGCTTTGCGACACGCGCGGCGGTGCCTGTCCAGCCTGTATCATGGTGTCCGAAGTAACGTGCCTCGGCGGCAACCAGCTGCTTTCGCGGTCAGCCCTCAAGGGCGGGCCCGCTCCAAATTGGGAGCGACAGGGCAGCCCACCACTGGTGGGCTTCTTTGATCCGGCGTTGGCCTATGACTGACTCGCTAATCGCCCCGTCAGCGAAGGCGCGCTTTGTGGTGACATTGCCACCAGAGCCAAGCCGTGTCGGTGAGCAATTGCAGAAGATTGCAGGGGCTTCCTTCACCACCCTAACCAACACGCAAGACGCTTTTCTGCATCTCGCCCGGCGTGCCCGCGATCGGCTGGTTATCATGACACCCTACATTGATAGTCTTGGCGCAGAATGGGCGGCAGACTTATTCGATGCCACAGAAGCCAAGAGCACGATTCTCGTGCTTCGTGGAACTGCCCAAATCGACGGCTGCGGCCAGGCCGGTCAGCGTCTTAGCCGATCGGCGAGCCGCATCCTCGATTATTCACTTGCCGGCGTTTACGCGAACGGCCAGCCATACATCGAGACCTTCCACGCGAAGATTGTGCTGGCGGACGGCGCAGCAGCCTATGTCGGCTCAGCAAATTTTCTCTACCGGTCTCGCGAAACGAATTTGGAATGCGGGTTCCTTATGGAAGGCGATGCCGTTGCACCGGTAGCCGTTCTCGTCGACGCCTTGTTGGCAGTCTTTGCTGAGCCCGCCTGACGCGGTACGGCACGTCGGCCGAGAACGTGTTAGGCGCGCAGCCGATGTTCGACGATGAACGCTTCATTGCTAAATTTAACAAGCAGTTCATACCAGCGGAGCAGATCCCCGACTGTCGTATTGAGCCGTTCCTTCTGTCGCTGCTCCTGCTTGCGCGCCGCTTCCTGGATCAATCCGAAGTCAATGTCGGGATCCGCTTGAACCGGCGGCGTCCCGAGATGCTGCCGCTCGCGGCGAGCAGCTTCAGTTGCAAGCTCATGGACCATCTCATTGCGCAGCCGACGCAAGCGCTCGATCTCCTCAGCCAGAGGAACCAGTGCAGCGAAGCATTTAGCGATGTCCTGTTGCCCGTCGACGGTTTGCAGCGCCTCCTCAAAGGCGGTCTTAAACCTGCCTCGCGGCTCGCCAGAAAAGTTGCGTTGCCCATCGTACTTGGCGCGAGGTTTATTGAAGACAGCCATCACAAAAAAGTCGCGTATGCGATCGGACGCCGTTGACAGGTAGATCAGTGCGCTTGCCCGATGCATTTCAAAGAATGTCTCGTCGGAAAAGATATTCTTCAGAAGTCCCGACGCTTGGCTGAGCACGATTCCGATTGACAGCCGTGCCCAGGCCATCAGACCTTCAAAGTCTGTTCCTGACGTCATCAGGAATTTTTGGCGATCCGTGGGCGCAGGGGGAGGTGGTGTTCCTCGACGCGCAGAGTATGTCCAGAAAAAGCGCTCATCGCTGATGGGCGGCTCGATTTGCCACATTGCATGGCCGATGAAATCGGGATCGGCGGTGTTTTCGTCCCTCCATCCGTAAGAGCTCAGCGGCCATAACCGTGCTTCATCGAGGAGCCGTTCGATGTCTTTGTTTGGATGGCGGCCATTCATGCTCTGTGTTCCCAGTATGCATTCATGAGGCCAAGGCGATATGATCTCTGCTCCCAGGCGAAGGCTTCGAGGATCTCAATCTTGGCAGAGCGAGCCTTCGTCGTCATGTGCTCACCTTAGATGTCGATTTCTGAGACGCCCCTGATCGCCAGACGTTTGAAGCTAACATAAGATGTGGCTTCTTCTTATTTTAACGGCGTCCCGTGCTGCATTTGAGTTGTTTGGCGTGGGAGCTACGGGCGTAATTGTGTTTGCTCCAGCTGTCGGCGCGCAGAGTCTATTCTGGTTTGAGGTCGGGGCCTTTCGTCGTCGTGGGCTTGGTTTTCGTTACGAACTTCTCACCTGTCGTGATCGCTAACTGTCCCTGTGTCGTCAAGGGGGGATGTCCCGATCGCTGTTGAACTAGGTCGGGCCGACGTTGCCGGAATGAATGTTACGCGGCCCTCGTGACGTGGGCAACGGGGTTGATCGTCATGCGATTGTGGCGAGCTTGAAGAGCCGCACGCAGAACCGACAATTGCTTATGCGCCTTCAATCGTCGGAAGCCCTTGTTGGCCTCGATCATGCCGGCCGCGACCCATCGCAAGGCCATACCGGCATCCCGCCAGCGTTTGACGTTGCGCGTGACGCGGCGAATGGTGCCCATCATGTTCTCGGCGATGTTGGTACAGGCGAGCGATCGACGAAGCTCCTTCGGCAACT
>NZ_AUFA01000031.1:0-78946 GCF_000426265.1 Bradyrhizobium sp. Cp5.3
GGCCAGCTGTTCGGCCTGCCGATCTCCCGCGTCCAGGACGTGTTCATGCCCGAACGCGTCACCCGCGTGCCGCTGGCCTCCCGCGAGATCGCCGGCGTGCTCAATCTGCGCGGCCGCATCGTCACCGTGGTCGACATGCGCGCCCGGCTCGGCCTGCCCAAGGCCGAGGACGGCAAGGTGCCGATGGCGGTCGGCGTCGACCTGCGCGGTGAATCCTATGGCCTGCTGATCGACCAGATCGGCGAGGTGCTGCGCCTGCCCGAGGACGGCAAAGAGGAAAACCCCGTCAACCTCGATCCCCGCATGGCCAAGCTCGCCGGCGGCGTCCACCGCCTCGACGGACAGCTCATGGTCGTCCTCGACGTCGATCGCGTCCTCGAGCTCGAAACCAAAGTGCAAATGGCTGCGTGAACCCCAAACACATCGAAGCCGGAGAACCAAAATGAAGACATGTTTGGTCGTCGATGATTCCAGCGTCGTGCGCAAGATCGCGCGCCGCATCCTGGAAGGTCTGGAATTCGAAGTCACCGAGGCCGAAGACGGCTCGAAGGCACTCGAGATCTGCCAGCAGAAGCTGCCGGATGCGGTGCTGCTCGACTGGAACATGCCGGTCATGGACGGCTTCGAGTTCATGGGCCACATGCGCCGCCTGCCCGGCGGCGATCAGCCCAAGGTCGTGTTCTGCACCACCGAGAACAACGTGGCCCATATCGCCCAGGCGCTCAGCGGCGGTGCCAATGAGTACATCATGAAGCCGTTCGACAAGGACATCATCGCCGACAAGTTCGCCGAAGTCGGCTTGATCCCGGTCGGACAAGCCTTTGCCTGAATATCACTGGCCTGACTGTTCCCAGTAAAGCGTGCGAGAGGCTATCCGTGACCCCGACCGAGTATGAGTATCTGCGCAAGTTCCTGAGGGACCATTCCGGTCTCGACCTGTCCGCGGACAAGCAATATCTGATCGAGAGCCGCCTGCTGCCGCTCGCCCGCAAGACCGGGCTCTCGGGCATCACCGAACTCGTGCAGAAGCTGCAGGGCCTTGGATCGAGTGCGCTCGCGACGAGCGTGGTCGAGGCCATGACCACCAACGAGACCTTCTTCTTCCGCGACAAGGTTCCGTTCGACCATTTCCGCGACACCATTATGCCGGAAGTGCTGAAGGCGCGCGCGGGCCGCCGCAGCGTGCGGATCTGGTGCGCGGCCGGCTCGACCGGGCAGGAGCCCTATTCGCTGGCAATGTGCCTGAAGGAGATGGGCGCGGCACTCACGGGCTGGCGCGTCGAGATCATTGCGACCGATCTGTCGCAGGAGGTGCTGGAGAAGGCCAAGGCCGGCGTCTACAGCCAGTTCGAAGTGCAGCGCGGCCTGCCGATCCAGATGCTGGTCAAGTACTTCAAGCAGACCGGCGAGACCTGGCAGATCAATCCCGAGCTGCGTGCGATGATCCAGCACCGGCAGCTCAACCTGCTGCACGATTTCGCGCAGCTCGGCACGTTCGACGTCATCTTCTGCCGCAACGTGCTGATCTATTTCGACCAGGACACCAAGATCAACATCTTCAACCGCCTTGCCCGCCAGATCGAAGGAGACGGCTTCCTGGTGCTGGGCGCCGCCGAAACCGTGGTCGGACTGACCGATGCCTTCCGGCCGATCGCCGAGCGGCGCGGTCTCTACAAGCCGAATGACGCGCGTGCCGTGGCCGGCAAGCCGGCGCTCGCGGGCGCCGTGCCGCGCATGGCGGCGATAGCAGGACTCTAGAGATGGCCGAGGATGGAAAAGGCGCGGAGCGCGTCACGTTCAGCCGCGGCTATGATGTCTGCATCATGGCCATCGACGGCACCTGGCGCCGCGACTGCAAACTCAATGCGATTTCCGACACCGACGCCATCCTCACGGTTGAAGGCTCGATCCAGGGATTGAATCTGAAGGAGTTCTTCCTGCTGCTGTCGTCGACGGGACTGGCCTATCGCCGCTGCGAGCTGGTGCGCGTCAACGGCGCCGAAATGGATATCCAGTTCCTGCGCGGCAAGAACAGGAAGAAGCGTGGCGCGACCAGCGGCCATGACGCGGTGGCCTGACGCCTGCCCGCCCTCCCTTTCCCGATACTTGCTTCACATTTGCTAAAATATCCGATTGAATTCGCCGCAGTGGCTTTACGTGGCCTAAGCGCGGACCGTGTATCAAGTGCCGGTCTCAATCGCAGGGTACGGAAATGCCAAGAAGCTCTCTCTCCCCCATCCCGTCAAATCTGCCTGATGTTGCCGAGCGGCGCGCGCTTCAGCTGCTGGTCGTCGATGACGACGCCACACAGCGCAGCCTGATCGCGGTCGCCGCCAAGCAGGCCGGCCATGAGGTCACCGTGGCGCCGTCGGTCGCGGAGGCGATCCAGAAACTGCGGTCAGCGCGCTTCGACTGCGTGACGCTCGATCTCGTGCTGGAGGATGGCGACGGCATCGACGTGCTGCGCGAGATGGCGGAGGCGAAGTTCTCGGGCTCCGTGATCGTCGTGAGCGGCATGGACGGCAAGCGCCGCAGCGCCGCCCGCAGCTTTGCCCGCTCCGTCGGCATCGAGCTCCAGAGCCTGCCGAAGCCGTTGGATCTCGCCGCTCTGCGGATCAGCCTCGCCAATCTCGGCAAGACCGCGATGGGCCTGCCGGCGATCCACACCTGGGGCGGCGTCGCCACTGATGCGATCGTGGGGCGCCACCGAGCCTGATACGCGGAACCGCTATGCGGTCAGATGCGGCAGATCCGCCGCGCTGACCGCGATCTCCGCCGGCGCGCCGGTCTCCGACAGGCATTGCAGCGCCTGGTCGAGCCCCGCCCGGCAGGCGTTGAGGGCGGCGCTCGCCGTGGCATAGCGCGGAGTGATGTCGTCCAGCACGAAAACGTCGGCGGAACCCGCGGGATCGCCATCGTCCTCCTCAGCCATGGCTGCGTCGATCAGGCGCATGCTGCTCTCGATCCGTGCGATCAAAGAGCGAAGGTCGGCAGCGATCAACTGACGGCTGTCGATTTCGGACATCGTGACCGGGGGCGCGCTCGCAGAATTTAGCATGGATATTCTCCGTCTTCTGCAAATAGGCTCCATGCCGCTACTTGTGCGTTAAGTCCATGTCCCGTACAAATACGGGTGGGCCGAATCCGTGCCGAACGCCATAAACTTTGGCGCGGACGCGAGTCGCTTAATGCCAAATGGACGTGGCACATGGCCGAACAAACCTCTCGTAGCGAGATCTTCGTGGTCGACGACGACCCTGCCGTTCGCGACACCTTGTCGATGGTGTTGAAGGCGGCGGGCTATGAGGTGATCTGTTTCGCGGACGGCGCAGCTTTGCTCTCCGTCGCGCGAAGCCGAACACCGGCTGCGATCCTGCTCGACGTGCACATTCCCGGAAAGTCGGGCCTCGACATCCTCAGAGAACTGCATGGCGAGGATTATCCGGCACCGATCTTCATGATCTCCGGTCAGGGCGACATCGCCATGGCCGTGAGCGCGATCAAGAACGGCGCGCTCGACTTCATCGAGAAGCCGTTCCGCGGCAGCGAGATCGTGAGCCGGCTCGAAGAAGCGATCGGCGCCTATGCACGGCGGCAGGCGGAGAATGCATCGCCGAAATTCGGCCAGCTGCATTTCCCCGGACGCGAGCCGTTGACGCGTCGGGAGCGCGAGGTGCTCGAGCAGTTCGCCTCCGGCGCTTCCAACAAGGAAGCCGGCCGTACGCTCGGGATCAGCCCCCGCACGATCGAGGACCACCGGGCCAACATCATGAAGAAGCTCGGCGCGCGCAATGCCGCCGATCTGATCCGCATCGTGATGACCGCGGCCCAGCGCGCGTCGTAGACGCTCGCGCTTCTCTCGTGCCCCGGACGCAGCGCGTCACCATAAGCGCGTCTTCGACGCACTATGGTGATGCGGCTGCCGAGCCAGGGCCTATCTCTCAATTCGGAGCATGACGTTCTGGGTCCCCGGCTCGCGTTTCGCGCGTCCGGGACACGAGAGGGTCTCACCCCTCCAGCGCCTTGCGCAGGATCCGTGCGAGATCCGATTTGCGATAGGGTTTGGCCAGCAGCAGGACGCCTGAATCCAGCCGTCCGTGATGGATGATCGCATTCTCGGTATAGCCGGACGTATACACCACCCTGAGATCGGGCCGCGTCTTCGATAGTTCGTCG
This sequence comes from Bradyrhizobium sp. Cp5.3, assembly GCF_000426265.1. Taxonomy (NCBI): domain Bacteria; kingdom Pseudomonadati; phylum Pseudomonadota; class Alphaproteobacteria; order Hyphomicrobiales; family Nitrobacteraceae; genus Bradyrhizobium; species Bradyrhizobium sp. Cp5.3. The sequence goes on from NZ_AUFA01000031.1 coordinate 4,177, forward strand.
GCGAGCTGCCGTCCGTTCAGCTTGCCCGGCATGATCACGTCGGTGAAGAGCAGATCGAACGGCTTTCCGGCTGCGACGATTGCGAGCGCCTCCGCGGCATTTGCCGCCTGCAGCGTCACGTAACCGAGCGAATGCAGCTGCGCCAGCACGTAGTCGCGCACCAGCCGATCGTCTTCGACCACGAGAATGGTCTCGTGCCCGCCTTCGATGGTCGCCGGCGTCACGCCTTCGCCGACCGCCGTGGCGGTCTTGCCGGGCGGCAGATACATCTTGATCGTGGTGCCGTGGCCCTCCTCGCTGTAGATCTTGATGTGGCCTGCGGACTGCTTGATGAAACCGTAGACCATGGAGAGCCCGAGGCCGGTGCCCTTGCCGGGTCCCTTCGAGGTGAAGAAGGGATCAAACACCCTCGCCAGTATGTTCGCGGGGATGCCGGTGCCGGTGTCGCTCACCGCGATCAGCACATAGTGCCCGGGCCGCACGTCGTTGACGCTGGCATAGATCTCGTCGAGATAGGCGCCGCCGGTCTCCAGGATCAGCTTGCCGCCGTTTGGCATGGCGTCGCGGGCGTTGAGCGCGAGATTGAGGAGAGCGGTGGTGAGCTGATTGGGATCGACGATCCCCACGCAGCTCTCGTCCTCGAACACGGATTCGATCTGGATCTGCTCGCCCAGCGTCGGCCGCAGCAGTTTTGCGGTGTCGATGATCAGTGAGTTGATGTCGATCTCGCGCGGTTGCAGCGGTTGCTTGCGCGCGAAGGCGAGCAGGTGCTGCGTCAGCTCCGCGCCGCGGGCGGCCGCCTCGTCGATCATTCGGGTGATGGCCGCGAGCTGCGGATCCTTCTCCACCGCCTCCGCCAGGATCTCGATCGTTCCGGTGATCACGGTGAGGATGTTGTTGAAGTCGTGCGCCACGCCGCCGGTGAGCTGGCCGACTGCCTCCATCTTCTCCGCATGGCGGATGCGTTCCTCGGCCGCGATCTTGTCGGTGAGGTCGCGGTAGAAGACGTTGAAGAGGAGGCCCTCGCGGCGCTTCAGCGCCGTGACGCTCAGCTCGGCCTTGAACTCCCTGCCGTCGCGGCGCCGGCACATCAGCTCGCGGCGGCGGTCGAGCGTCTTGCCGTCCCCGGATTCCAGGAAGCGTTTCAACCCGGCCCGGATCCTCTCGCGATCGCTCTCGGCGATGATCAGATCGATCGTGCTCCTGCCCAGCGCCTCGTCGCGGTGCCAGCCGAACAGCTGCTCCGCCTGCGAGTTCCAGTTCAGGATGTTGCCGGCCTCGTCGGTCTGGACGAAGGCGTCGAGCGCGGTGTCGACGATGTTGCGCGCAAGCTGCTCACTCTCGCGCAGGGATTCCTCCGCGTGCCGCGCCTCGGTCATGTCGCGCCCGACGAAAAAGAAACGCCTGGCCTGGTCCGACCAATTGCCGAGCCAGGACAGCCAGACCTCGCGTCCGTCCTTGTGCAGGCAGCGGGTGTCGGCGAGCTTGGGGTGCTTGCCGCGCCGGAGCACTCGCATTTCCTCGCGGGACTGCTCGAGATGGTCGGGGTGGATGAAATCGGCCCCGCTGCGACCGATCATCTCGTCCGGCCTGTAGCCGAGAATGATCTCGCTGCTCGGGCTGATCTGCACGATGCGACCACGCGAATTCATGATCAGGATCAGGTCCTGCGAGGCGTCGAAAAGCTGCCGCCGTTCCTCGAGCTGCTGCTGGAGCGCCCGCTCGGTCCGTCGCGCCTCGGTGAGGCTGCGGGCCGAGCCGGAGGCGCCGATGATCTCGCCCGACGGCCCCCTGATCGGCGACAGGCCGAGCGAGATTTCGACCGGCCTGCCGTCCTTGCGCAGGCGCACCGTCTCGAAACGTTCGATCGGATCGCCCCGGGCGATCCGGCTCAAATAGTCCTTGCCTTGCGCGCGGCGGTCGGGCGGGACGATGATCGAGGTGGATTTCCCGATCGCCTCATCCGCCGAATAGCCATAGAGGCGCTCGGCGGCGGGATTCCAGCCCGTGATGATGGCATCGAGCGTTTGCATCACGATCGCGTCGTCGGATGATTCGACGGCGGCGCTGAACAAGCGCTCGCGCGCGGCATGATGGCTTCGCGCGGCCTCGGTGCGCCGATGCTCCTGGATCTCGCGTTCGAGAGCGGCTGTTTTCGCCCGCGTCTCCTCGACCATCTGGGCAAAGGCCCGCGCCAGCACGCCCGTCTCGCCGCTGGCATCGACAGGAATTTCCGCCGGCCGTCCGCTGCCGATTGCCTCTACCGCCGCGGTCAGGCGCCCGATCGGACGCGTCAACGAGCGCGCCAGCAGCACCGCGAGCACTGCCGCGGCGAGAATGGCAAGCACGCCGACCAGCAGGGAGGTGTTTTGAATGGCCGCCGGCACGCGGGCGAACACCGAAGGAGGGACGGTCGCGATGATTGCGACCCATTCCTTGCCTGCCAGCAGCGCCGGTGCGATTGCCACGCCGCTCGGCCGGCCCGCCTTGTCGGTCATGAGCTCCGTGGAAACGTCCGGCGTGCCGGCCAGGGCCGCAAAAAATGGAAAGTCGTTGCGCCAGTTGGCGGGGTGGTCGTGCAATGAGCCGAATTCCCGCGCGCGATCGGGATGGACGAGATAGTCGCCGCGCGAATTCACGACGTAGATCTCGCCTCCCAAGCCCGCGGTCGAGCGGACGTGGTCGAGTGCCGGGCGCATGTCGATATTGGCGATGATGATACCGAACGGCTTGCCGTCCGCCGTGAACAGCGGCGTCGCGACACGCAGAGTCGGAATGTGAGGGGTCGTGGTCCCGCCCGCCCGGGTCGCGAGATCGATGGGCGAAACGTAAATCTCGCCCGGCGCCAGTCGAATCGTTTCCTGAAAGTAGGTTCGCTCGCTCTTGCGCTCCAGTTCGCTGTTGGGAACGATGCGTGCCGCTCCATTCGGGCCGGAACGATCGACGCGGACCAGCTCGCGCTGGTCGTCATCAATGCCGATGACTCGAAACTGGCCATAGCTGGGCTTGGCCTCGATCTCGGCCGCCAGCCGCTCCGCGATGCGCTCGCGCCAGATCTGCTCCGAAACGCCGTCGAGGGCGTCGATGCCTCCACCAATGTGAGCACGGATCAGGCCGTTGATGGCCGCAGCGGAGCGATAGCCGAGTAGATCGCCGCGGGCTCCGGCAACGTAGGATTCAAGATTGCTTGCCAGCAGGCGTGATTGGGCCTCGACCCGCTCCAGGACCCGCGGAATCACGGCTTGCGTGAGGTTGCGATAGCCCAGCCAGCCGACTGCGGCCACGGTCACCGCCACCAGCAGGATCATCGCGATAGCCAGCCGTGTCGCAAGCGTCATGGGACTATTCGCATTGCTTCCCGAATAGCCGCGCCGTTTCTGACCAGAAAGGCGGTCTTTGTCATCGGCGGCCGGCGCTGACATCGCGAGCCTCTGGCCGGGCCGTCGTCAGGCAGTCGTCGACCGCCGCGAGCAGCGCCTCGGGCCGGAACGGCTTCTGCAAGCTCGCCACCACGCCGAGCTCGGTCGCCATCTTCAGGAGGATGTTGGCCAAATTCCCGTCCTCCGAACCCGATGGGAGGTCCAACTCGATCGTTGGAATCGACGCATCAATACGAAATTGTTGCGCGGATTCTGTCCGGCCCGCAAGCGCTTCGCGACCGAAACAGCTCCTCCTGTGGTGCGACCCGGGACCAGACCTTCGTCGCGTATGTGCACGCTCGCGTGCACAGCGCGGTATGCCAAGACCAAGGGCCCGGCGCGCAGGCGGCTTCAGTCGGTCAGATATTCCGGATAACGGGCGCGGATCTTGTCCAGCTCGCTGAGGGTGCCCGACAAATGCGTGCGCAAATGCTGCTGCGCGGCATTGGCATCGGCTGCCTCGATCGCGCGTGTGATCAGTCCATGGTGTCGCAAAATGTTCTGGGCCTTGCCCGGTGAGGGCAGATGCAGCCGGCGCAGCCGCTCGATATGCCCGCTGCGGCTGCGCACCAGCCCCCAGAGGTCCTGCTTGTCCGCGGCAGCATAGAGCTGCGCATGGAATTCGTTGTCTCCAACCATGAAGCCTTCGTAGTCGCCGGCCTTCGCGGATTGCTGCTGCTGCGCAATCATGTGGTCGAGCCGACTGATCAGGGCCTTGTCATGATGCTCCGCGAGCAGCCGCACGATCTCGAGCTCGAGCGCCTGGCGCAGGAAATGCGCCTGCTGGGCGCGACCGACATCGACCCGGCTGACGACGGTCGCGTGCTGCGGAAACACGTCGACCAGCCCTTCTTCCTCGAGCCGCATCAGGGCATCGCGAACCGGTGTCGAGCTGACGCCGAATTGGCCGGCGAGCTCCGCGCGCGACAGCGGCGAGCCCGGCGGCAGTTCCAGGGCGATGATTGCATTGCGCAGCCGCTCGAACACTTGCGGCGCGGCCTGGCGGGCCCGATCGAGCCGTGCGCCGGGGCGCAGCACCGGGCGAGGCGCGGTGTGGGGGTGTTCCATGGCGGCTCCCGCGGACTTGCCTTTGATGCACTAATATATTAGTGCATCAGCGCGGTCAACGAACGCCGCCGCCTCCCGGGAAGGAAACGCACAACAATGATCAGCCATCTCCGTCATAGCCTTGCCGCGGCGACCGTGCTCGCGGGCCTCTTCATGTCCGCATCGGCAGAGGCGCAGCAGAAATCCGAGATCGCGCTGTCCCGTCAGCCCGGCATTTTCTACATGCCGAGCCACATCATGGAGAAGCAGAAGCTGATCGAGAAGCACGCCACGGCGCTCGGCGTGCCCAGTGTCACCACCAAATGGATCACCTTCTCCGGCGGCGGCGCGCAGACCGACGCGCTGCTCGCGGGCGGGCGTCGATATCCTCAACACCGGTACCGGTAATCTTCTGCTGCTGTGGGATCGTACCCGCGGCGGGGTCAAGGGCATCGTCGCGACCTCGGCGCAGCCGATGACGCTGATCAGCCGGGATCCCAACATCAAGTCGATCAAGGATTTTGGTCCGGCCGACAAGATCGCGGTGCCGACGGTGAAAGTCTCCACGCAGGCGATCGTGCTGCAGATCGCAGCCGCCGAAGCGTTCGGCGCCGACCAGTGGTCGAAGCTCGATGCCAACACGGTGCAGCTCGGTCACCCCGACGCCTATGCGGCGCTGTCCAATCCCAAGCACGAGGTGCACAACCACTTCTCGATCCCGCCCTTCACCTTCCTGGAGCTGAAGAATGTTCCGGGAGCGCATGTCGTGCTGAACTCGCCCGACGTGATGGGCGGGCCGCTCAGCCAGGCGCAGTTCTTCACCACGACCAAATTCGCCGACGCCAACCCCAAGATCATCCAGGCGGTGCGCGACGCGACCAAGGAAGCGCAGGACCTGATCCGCAGCGACACCAGGCAGGCCGTCGAGATCTACAAGGAGATCACCGGCGACAAGACCTCGGTGGAGGAGCTGCTCGATCTCCTGAAGGAGCCGGGCATGATGGAGTGGAATCTCGAGCCGCAGGGCACGATGAAATTCGCCGCGCATCTGCATCGGACCGGTACGCTGAAGAATCAGCCCAAGGCGTGGACGGACTATTACCTGCCGGTCGCGCACGATCTGAAGGGCAACTGATGGCGCTGCTCGATGTCAGCGGGGTGACGCTGCGCTACAAGACGTCCAGCGCCGTCGTCACCGCCACCGAAAAGGTCTCCTTCACCGTCGACAAGTCCGACCGCTTCGTGCTGCTCGGGCCGTCCGGCTGCGGCAAGTCGACCCTGCTCAAGGCCGTCGGCGGCTACATGCTGCCGAGCGAGGGCCGCATGGCGATCAACGATCGCGAGATCCACGGCCCCGGCGCCGACCGCATGATGATCTTCCAGGAGTTCGATCAGCTCCTGCCCTGGAAGAGCGTGCTTGCGAACGTGATGTTTCCGCTCCTGACGGCGCGGCGGCTGCCGCGCAAGGAGGCTGAGGCACGCGCGCGGGCCTATATCGAGAAGGTCGGGCTCACCCGCGTGATCGATGCCTATCCGCACACGCTGTCCGGCGGCATGAAGCAGCGCGTCGCGATCGCGCGCGGCATGGCGATGGAGCCGGATATTCTCCTGATGGACGAGCCGTTCGCAGCGCTCGATGCGCTGACACGCAGAACCTGCCAGGACGAGCTGCTCCAGCTCTGGAGCGAGACCAAATTCACCGTGCTGTTTGTGACCCATTCGATCGCGGAGGCGATCCGGATCGGCAATCGCATCCTGCTGCTGTCGCCGCATCCCGGCCGCGTCAAGGCCGAGGTCGTCAATGTCGATCGGGTCTCGAACGAGGACGGCAGCGCCGGCCGGCTGGAGAAGGAGATCCACGATCTCCTGTTTGCGCAAGCCGAAACGGCGCATTGAGGGAGCCTCTGATGAGCGAAGCGAGAATTCTGCTGCGGACCGCGCCGGCCGCTACAATCGCCGGTGCCGGCGAAGTCGAGCGCAAGCTCGGCGTGCTCGAGCTGCTCTGGAACGACGGCTTCGTTCGCAAGACCGTCATCATCCTTGTTCTGGCCGCGATCTGGGAAGCCTACGGCGTCTATCTCGACAATCCGCTTCTGTTCCCGACGCTGCACGACACCTTGATCACGCTGTTCGAGCGGATCAAGGACGGCACCATTCCGATGCGGGCCTGGACCTCGCTGAAAGTGCTGTTCATGGGCTATTCGGCCGGCATCGCGCTTGCCGCCATTTTCACCGTGCTCGCGATCTCGACCCGTATCGGCACCGACTTCCTGGAGACGGTGACGGCGATGTTCAATCCGCTGCCGGCGATTGCGCTGTTGCCGCTGGCCCTGATCTGGTTCGGGCTCGGCAATGGCAGCCTCGTCTTCGTGCTGATCCATTCGGTGCTGTGGCCGGTCGCGCTCAACACGCATTCCGGCTTCAAGAGCGTGTCGAACACGCTGCGCATGGTCGGCCGCAATTATGGCCTGCGCGGGCTGCCCTATGTCGCGAAGATCCTGATCCCGGCCGCCTTCGGCTCGATCCTCACCGGCCTGAAGATCGGCTGGGCGTTCGCCTGGCGCACCCTGATCGCGGCCGAGCTCGTGTTCGGCGTGTCGTCGGGGCAGGGCGGGCTCGGCTGGTTCATCTTCGAGAACCGCAACCTGCTCGACATCCCCGCCGTCTTCGCAGGACTATTGACCGTGATTATCATTGGGCTCTTTGTCGAGAACCTGATCTTCCGCGCGATCGAGCGGAACACCGTCCAGAAATGGGGCACCCAATCATGACCAAGAAGAAAAAGACGCCCGACCAGCTCCGCAGCGCGCGCTGGTTCGCGCCTGACGATCTCCGCTCGTTCGGCCACCGCTCCCGCACCATGCAGATGGGCTACGCGCCGGAAGAGTGGAAGGACCGCCCGATCGTCGCGATCCTCAACACCTGGTCTGACGCCCAGCCCTGTCACATGCACTTCAAGTCGCGCGTCGACGACGTCAAACGCGGCATCCTGATGGCCGGCGGCCTGCCGCTCGAGCTGCCGGCGCTGTCGCTGTCGGAATCGCTGCTCAAGCCGACCACCATGCTCTACCGCAATCTGCTGGCGATGGACGCGGAGGAGCTGCTGCGCAGCCATCCCGTCGACGGCGTGGTGCTGATGGGTGGCTGCGACAAGACCACCCCGGCGCTGCTGTTGGGTGCCACCTCGATGAACATTCCCGCGATTTATCTTCCGGCAGGTCCCATGCTGCGCGGCAACTGGAAGGGCAAGACGCTCGGCTCCGGCTCCGACGGCTGGAAGTACTGGGACGAGCGGCGGGCGGGAAAAATCTCCGACAAGGACTGGGTCGACATCGAAGCCGGCATCGCCCGCAGCTACGGCACCTGCATGACCATGGGCACCGCCTCGACCATGACCGCGATTGCGGAAGCGATCGGCATGACGCTGCCGGGCGCCTCCTCGATTCCGGCGGCCGATGCCAACCACATTCGCATGGCTAGCGAATGCGGCCGCCGCATTGTCGAGATGGTGTGGGAGGATCTGACGCCGAAAACGATCCAGACCCGCAAGGCTTTCGAGAACGCGATTGCAGTAGCGATGGCGATGGGCTGCTCGACCAATGCGATCATCCATCTGATCGCGCAGGCGCGCCGTGCCGGCCAGGATATCGGGCTCGACGATTTCGAGAAGGCGAGCCGCGAGGTGCCCGTGATCGCCAATGTTCGGCCGAGCGGCGATGCCTATCTGATGGAGGATTTCTTCTATGCCGGCGGCCTGCCGGCGTTGATGGGCCAGATCAAGCCGCATCTGCATCTCGACTGCATCACGGTGACCGGCCGGACACTCGGCGAGAACATCGACGGCGCCGAAGTCCACAATGACGACGTGATCCGCTCGATCGACAATCCCATCTACAAGGAAGGCGCGCTCGCCGTGCTGAAGGGCAATCTCGCGCCCGACGGCTGTGTCATCAAGCCGAGTGCCTGCGCGCCGCGCTTCCTCAAGCATACGGGATCGGCCCTGGTGTTCGACGATTATCCGTCGATGAAGAAGGCGGTCGACGATCCCAACCTCGATGTCACCGAGGACCACGTTCTCATCCTGCGCAATGCGGGGCCGCAGGGCGGGCCGGGCATGCCGGAATGGGGCATGCTGCCGATCCCGACAAAACTCGTGAAGCAGGGCGTGCGCGACATGGTGCGCATTTCGGATGCGCGCATGAGCGGCACCAGCTACGGCGCCTGCATCCTGCATGTCGCACCCGAATCCTATGTCGGTGGCCCGCTGGCGCTGGTGCAGAACGGCGACCGCATCACGCTCGATGTCGAAGCGCGCACCATCAATCTCGACGTGCCCGAGACCGAGCTCGCCAAGCGCCGCGCCGCCTGGAAACAACCCGAGCGCCGCTTCGAGCGCGGCTATGGCTGGATGTTCTCCAAGCACATCATGCAGGCCAATGACGGCTGCGACTTCGATTTCCTGGAGACCGGCTTCGGCGCGCCGATCGGCGAGCCGTCGATTTACTAGCGCAACTGTCATTCCGGGGCGCCGCAAAGCGGCGAGCCCGGAATCCATTGCGCCGCAGTCCGTGCTGCTCGATGGATTCCGGGCTCGCGCCAAGTGGCGCGCCCCGGAATGACGAAGAAGAGAGAGAGCACAATGTCAAAACTCAGCGACGCCACCCGCAACAAGCTCAAGACCGTCTCGACAGCCACCGTCGCCACCGCGCTGTTCAAGCGTGGCCTGCGCATCCAGATGATCCAGGACGTGCATCCCCTCGGTCCCGACCAGCCGACCATGGTCGGCGAGGCCTTCACGCTGCGCTACATGCCGGCGCGCGAGGATCTCAACACCATCGACGTGTTCCGCGACCGCTCGCATCCGCAGCGCAAGGCGGTCGAGGACTGCCCGCCCGGCGCGGTGCTGGTGATGGACAGCCGCAAGGACGCGCGCGCGGCCTCCGCCGGCGCGATCCTGGTGACGCGGCTGATGAAGCGCGGCGTCGCCGGCGTCGTCACCGATGGCGGTTTCCGCGATTCCGCCGAGATCGCAAAGCTCGGCTTTCCAGCCTTCCATCATCGCCCGAGCGCGCCGACCAATCTGACGCTGCACCAGGCGATCGAGATCAACGTTCCGATCGGCTGCGGCGACGCGCCGGTGTTTCCCGGCGACGTCATCCTCGGCGACAGCGACGGCGTCATCGTGATCCCCGCGCATCTCGCCGACGAGATCGCCAACGAGACTTTCGAGATGACTGCGTTCGAGGATTTCGTCACCGAGGAAGTCGGCAGGGGCCGCGGCATCTTCGGTCTCTATCCGGCTACCGATCCGCAGACGATGACCGATTTCGCGGCGTGGCGGAAGAAGAACGGCCGCTGATCCCGGATCGGATCAATCCGCATCGACACGGAGAGGTCGGTCCACGCGGGGCCCGGTCTCAAAATCAATCAGGGAGGAACTTAAATGAACTTGTCACGACGCGATCTCTTCGCCGGTGCTGGCGCGGCGGCGGCCTCGATGCTGCTGGCGCGCAGCGCGGATGCGCAGTCTTTCCCCTTCATGCCCAACCAGCGCTATCCGGACCCCGCCGTCCAGATCCTCGATCCAAGCTTCGCAAAATATCGGCTCTATTCCTCGACGCTGGAGCAGGTCGCAACCGGCATGCGCTGGGCCGAAGGGCCGGCCTATTTCCCGGAGGGCGGCTATCTCCTGTTCTCCGACATTCCCAACAACCGGATCATGAAGTTCGACGAGAAGACCGGACAGACCAGCGTGTTCCGTAGCAATGCCAACTACGCCAATGGCAATGCGCGTGACCGCCAGGGACGCCTCGTCACCTGCGAGCACTCCGTCACCCGCCGTATCACCCGTACCGAGAAGGACGGCAAGATCACGGTGCTCGCCGACAAGTTCGAGGGTAAGCGGCTGAACGCGCCCAACGACATCGTGGTGAAGTCCGACGACAGCATCTGGTTCACTGATCCCACCTTCGGCATCAATGGCGAGTGGGAGGGCAAGAAGGAAAAGCCCGAGCAGGCCACCACCAACATCTACCGCATCGCCAAGGACGGCAAGCTCAGCGCGGTGCTCACCGATCTCGTCAATCCGAACGGGCTCGCCTTCTCGCCGGACGAGAAGAAGCTTTACATCGTCGAATGGAAGGGCACGCCCAATCGCAGCATCTGGAGCTACAACGTCGGCGACGATGGCAGCCTCAGCGGCAAGACCAAGCTGATCGACGCCGCCGACCAGGGCTCGCTCGACGGCTTCCGTGTCGATCGCGACGGCAATCTGTGGTGCGGCTGGGGCTCGAACGGCGCGCTGCAGGCCGAGCCGACGGATGTCGGTGGCCGCAGGGTGTTCCAGCTAAGGGGCAAGCCGGAGGATCTCGACGGCGTGATGGTGTTCAACCCCGAAGGCAAGCCGCTCGCTTTCATCAAGCTGCCCGAGCGCTGCGCCAACCTCTGCTTTGGCGGCCCCAAGAACAACCGCCTCTACATGGCAAGCTGCCACTCCGTCTACGCGCTCTACGTGGAAGCGCACGGCGCGGTGTGAGGCGGGAGACCATCTCCAACCGCAGAGCGTCGCCTCGGATCGAGGCACGAAGCCGGTGACTCTTCGCCTCTCCCCGCTTGCGGGGAGAGGCCGTAATTCGAGCGCAGCTTGAATTATGGGTGAGGGGGAGTCTCCACGAGTCCATCCGTCACTGTCCCCGTGGAGACTCCCCCTCACCCCGACCCTCTCCCCGCAAGCGGGGAGAGGGAGAAGATCACGCCTCCGCCATCCCCGCCGCCCACAGCGCAAACGCATAGACGATCGCAACCTCATCCAGCCGGTCGAAGCGCCCCGAGGCGCCGCCGTGGCCGGCGCCCATGTTGGTGCGGAGCAGGACCGGGCCGCCGCCGCTCATGGCGGCACGCAGGCGCGCGATCCATTTGGCTGGCTCCCAATAGGTGACGCGCGGATCGGTCAAGCCGCCCATCGCCAGGATCGCCGGATACTCCTTTGCCGCGACATTGTCGTAGGGCGAGTAGGACAGGATCGTCCGAAAATCCTTCTCGCTCTCGATCGGGTTGCCCCATTCCGGCCATTCCGGCGGCGTCAGCGGCAGCGAGTCATCGAGCATGGTGTTGAGCACGTCGACGAACGGCACTTCGGCGACGATGCCGGCGAACAGTTCGCCGGCGCGGTTGGCGACCGCGCCCATCAGCATGCCGCCGGCCGATCCGCCATGGCCGACGATGCGCTTGGCGCTGGTGTACTTCGCCTCGATCAGCGCGCGAGCGCTCGCGGCGAAATCATCGAAACTGTTGGTCTTCTTCTCGCGCTTGCCGTCGAGATACCAGCCCCAGCCCTTGTCGGCGCCGCCGCGGATATGGGCGATGGCGTAGACGAAACCGCGATCGACGAGTGAGAGACGATTGGCGCTGAAGGAGGCCGGCATCGCCATGCCATAGGAGCCGTAGCCGTAGAGCAGCAGCGGCGCCGCGCCGTCAAGCCTCAAGCCGCGCTTATGGAGAATCGAGACCGGCACCTCGGCGCCGTCATGGGCTTTCGCCATGATGCGCGTGGTGACGTAATCGGCAACGTCGTGGCCGGACGGAATCTCCTGGCGCTTGCGCAAGACGCGCGTGCGCTTTGCCATGTCGTAGTCATAGACCTCCGACGGCGTCGTCATCGACGAATAGGAGAAGCGCAGATTGGTCGTCTCGAACTCGTAGGAGCCCATCGTGTCGAGCGAATAGGCGGCCTCGTCGAAGGCGATCGCGTGCTCTTCGCTCGAGGCGAGATCGCGAATGATGATCGCCGGCAGCGCATTGGCGCGCTCCAGCCGCACCAGATGGCCGGCATAGAGATCGAGGTCGATGATGTAGATGCCCGCGCGATGCGGGATCAGATCGCGCCAGTTTGCCCGCTCGGGCGAGGCCAGCGGCGCCGTGACGATCTTGAAGTCGATGGCGTCGTCGGCATTGGTGAGGATGAAGAGCTGGTCGCCGCGGTCGGCGAGCGAATATTGCACGCCCTCCTGCCGCGCCGCGACCAGTCGCGGCGGCGCCTCGGGATTGTCGAGATCGATCAGTCGCTGCTCGGAGGTCTCGTGGTCGCCGCCGGCGATCACACAGAAGCGGCCGCTGGTGCTCTCATGCAGATGCGTGAACCAGCCCGCATCCTGCTCTTCATAGACGAGGGTGTCGTCGGCCTGCTTCGTCCCGAGCCGGTGGCGCCACACCTGCATCGGGCGGTGATTGTCGTCGAGCTTCACATAGAAAAAGCTTTTTGCGTCCTTGCTCCAGACGATGCCGCCGTCGGTCTCCTCGACGACGTCGTCGAAATCCTTGCCCGTGGCCCAGTCGCGCACCCGGATCGAAAAATATTCGGACCCCTTGGTGTCGGCGCTCCAGGCCTGAAGCTTGTGGTCGGGCGAGTGCCTGCTGCCGCCGAACTTGAAATATTTGTGGTCCTTGGCGAGCGCATCGCCGTCAAGCACGATATCGGCCTCGCCGCCGTCGCGCGGCATGCGGCCGAACAGCTCGTGCTGCCCGCCCTCGCGAAACTTGCGGAAATAGGCGAAGGAACCGTCGGGCGAGGGGACGCTGGAATCGTCCTCCTTGATCCGGGAGCGCATCTCGCGCACCAGCGTCTTCTGCAGCGGCGACGTGTGGCCGAGCAGGCTCTCGGTGTAGCCGTTCTCTTCTTCCAGATATTTGCGGATGTCGCCATCGAGCACCGCGGGATCGCGCAGCACCTCCTGCCAGTTCGCGTCCTTCAGCCAGGCGTAATCGTCAGTGACGGTGATGCCGTGGCAGGTAAAGGAGTGCGGCCGTCGCGGCGCGACGGGCGCGGTCTCGGTCTTGCTGGCGGTCTTGCTCGTGGTCTTGGGCAAATCGATCCTCGTGCGCGTGCTTGGTGTCTCGCACCTATATCAGATCGAAGGTGGGGGATTTAAAGACGGGCCGGCGCACCGGCGGTCGGCTCCCTCTCCCCGCGGGCAGGGAGAGGCGAAGAAGGCTACGCCTCCACCTGCTGGCCCAGATACGCAACCGCCGCTTCGAGCCCGCCCTTGCCGTGCGGGATCTTCAGCGCGTTGAGCGCGATCTCGATCACGCCGAGGGTGCCGAGCAGCATCGGTGCATTGACATGGCCCATATGGGCGATGCGGAAGGCCTGGCCGGAGAGGTCGCCGATGCCGGTGCCGAGCACCACGCCGCACTTGTCCTTGCAATAGCGCTGCAGCACCGCGGGATCATGGCCGCCACCCATGGTCACCGTTGTCACGGTGTTGGAGCGTTCATTGGCCTCGGTGACGTTGAAGCCGAGCACCTGGCCTTCCGACCATGACGCCACCGCGCGGCGCGCGGCTTCGCCGAGCAGGCTGTGCCGGCGGAATGCGTGCTCGAGCCCTTCCTCGTGCAGCAGATCGATCGCCTGGCGCAGCGCGAACAACAGATGCACCGGCGCGGTGCCGGCATATTTGCGATAATGCTCGGTGCCCTCGCGCTCGCTCCAGCTCCAATAGGGCGTGCTCATATTGGCCTTCTTGTGCGCCTCGAGCGCGCGATCGTTGGCGGCGACGAAGCCGAGGCCGGGCGGCGTCATCAGGCCCTTCTGCGAGCCGGACATCGCAACGTCGATGCCCCATTTGTCCATCTCGAACGGCATGCAGCCGAGGGAAGCGACGGTGTCGACCATGTACAGCGCAGGATGGCCGCTCGCCTTGATCGCCTTGCCGATCGCCTCGATGTCGTTCTGCACGCCCGAAGCGGTATCGACCTGGACGACGACGACCGCCTTGATGGTGTGCTCCCTGTCGCGGCGCAGGCGCTCCTCGACCTCGTGCGGGCGCACCGCGCGGCGCCAGTCGCCCTTGAGCACCTCGACCACGGCGCCCATCAGCGCGGCGGCATGGCCCCAGCCGACTGCGAAGCGGCCGCTTTCCAACACCAGCACCTTGTCGCCGCGCGACAGCACGTTGCTGAGCGCCGCTTCCCAGGCGCCGTGACCGTTGGAGATGTAGATGTAGGACTTGCCCTTGGTCGCAAACAGTTTCGAGAGATCGCCGATCAGGCTTTCGGTCAGATCCGTCATCTGCTTGGAGTAGATGTCGATCGCCGGACGGTGCATCGCCCGCAGCACCTCGTCGGGCATTGAAGTGGGCCCGGGGATGGCCAGAAATTCCCGGCCCGCGCGAACGGTCATTGTCGTTTGTCCTTGTTGCTTGAGAACAGGCTGATGGGTTGCTCGATCACGCTTTTACGCGCCGCAGGGAGTGAGGAAAAGCGCGTAAAATGCAGGTCTGGGGTTCTTATCTCTTGGTTTCGCGGCAGCCGGCGGCTTCCGCTTCCTCGACCGAGCAGAACCAGCGGGTGCCCTTGCTGATCTTCATCTTGATCTGGGTGTACCAGCGGCTGGTCGGGGTATGGTAGATGCATTCGCCCGCGGTGTTGACGTTGCCCTTGATGGTGCAATCCGGCGAAGGCGCGACCGGCCCCGAGGCTGAGGCGAGCAACACCGAATGCGCGCCATCGGGCGGCTTGGTGGCGCCCAGGATCGGGGTCTTCTTGTTACGTACGCGCCAGTCCCAGGGCGCGATGAAGGCGCCCTGCCACATTCCGGCCTTGGCCTCGCGCGCCGCCGCCTCGTCGGCATCATAGTCGTGCGAGACGCGGGTGTAGGCCAGCGCCCAGCCGCTGCGCACCAGCCATTTCTGGATGTCCTCGCCGCCGACCTCGCAGCGCGCCACCGTGCGGCCGCGCCGGTCCACCGATCTGCTGTGGCAGACCCAGCTCTTGCCCTCGGTGTATTTGGCAAGCTCGTCGCGCGCGGCAACGCCGCAGGTCCAGCGCTCGCCCTTGGTGTTGAGGCAGAGCTGGTCGGACGAGGGCGCGTCGATGCCGCCGAGCCGGATCCGCGTGTTCCCGATCAGGATGGAATCGCCGTCGCGGACTTTTGCCGTTCCGGTGATGTCGGCGGCTTGCGCCAGCGACGGGATGACGATCAGGGACAATGCAATCAGGAATTTTCGCAACATGCCGGTCCGCGCTTGAGGAAAATTTCGATAGGCCGGGCAATTGTGGTCGGCTTTTGACCGTCCGGCCAGCGTCTGCCTAAGAGATAGGCTTTCAACTTCCTGTCATCATGTTTCGGACCCGCAGGGTGGGCAAAGCGAAGCGTGCCCGCCATGTCCGGCATCGCGCATGAATGGTGGGCACGGCGCGCGAAGAGCGCGCCTTTGCCCACCCTACGCTTCTGCGCCCGGAGCACGAAATTTAACCCCGTCCCACCATCGCCCGCCGTGCCACTGCCAGTCCCATCAGCACGAACGCCGACGTCACCTCCGGCCCGCCGACCAGAATCCGCGTCGGCGTCTTCATCTTGTTCCATTCATAGGCGCGGAACGGGCCGCGACGACCGCCTTCGCCGAACTGCGCGATGATGACGTTCAGCGCCGGTGCAAAAGCGCGCGGATCGGCACCGAGATGGCCGAGCGCGATCAGCGCCAGGGCGGCGTCGAACACGTTCATCTCGGCGGCCATCAGCTCGCCCTGGACGTAGGAGAGCACGCGGTGGCGGATGAAATCGAAATCGCCATCCGGATCGATCGCGGCCTGCGCGGCCAGCGGCAACGCCAGGAAGGCCGCATAGCAGCGGCCGAAATAGGCGCTGTAGAGCTCGGGCAGATAATAGATGTGCGAGCGCGGATTGGCGAAGGCGCCGCTGGCGGCCAGCCGCTTCTGGAAGCCGATGATGCGATGGACGGTCGCGAGCCGCGCCGGCGTCTCCAGAATCTTCCAGCGCGCCAGATTGCGGAAGCTCACCTCGAGAATGTCGAGATTGAGCGTCGGATCGAGATCGTTGCCATAGGGCCGCTCACCCTTGAGATTGTCGATCCAGGTCGCAACGCCGCCCTCAAAGTCGATATTGTCGTTGAGCGGCACGGTTACGCGCGGTTCGTTGATGCCCGCGCGCACCTGGTAGCCGGCGTAGAAATCCAGCAGCGGCTGGTCGAGGATCGGATCATTGCTGCCTGCCTGCATCGCCGCGGAGATCGAGCAGGCCGTGGTGTCGCAGTCCGGCACGTAGACGCCGAAGCCGAGATCCTGCTTGATTTGCGCGAAGAAGCGTGAAAAGCGCGGATGCGGCGCCGGCGCCAGCGCTGTGATGACGTCGAAGCGTGCGCCGTCGGTGCCGCGAACCTCCTCGCGGCTGATGTTGATGCAGAAATCGACCATGTCGGCGATCGCGCGCTTTGCCGCCGTCGCATCAGTCTGCGAGGCGAGGCCCGTCTCGATGTAGCTCAGCAGCGCCTCGATGAAGAACGCGTCGTAATAGGCCGAGCGGTGCCGGATCTGCACCGGCTCCCACATCGGCTCGGCAATGCCGGTCCAGGGCGGATTGATGACACCGCGCGCCTGCGATCGCGCGATGAAGACGCGGGCGAGGTTGAACAGCAGCGACGAATTCTTGTAGCCGCGCGAATTCAGGCCGGTCAGCGCCATGATCAATTCGCGTCCGCGGACGTCGGGATCGCCGATCAGGTTGAAGGCGGCATAGGTCGGCAGAAAACCGTTCTGGCGGAACGAGCGCAACAGGTGCTGCGCGCAGTCGCGGATCGCGCCGTCGATCTGTGCTTGCCGTGGCATGGTGCCGGCGAACGGCACCGGCGGCGGCTTGGGATGCTCGAGCGGGATGGCGTCGACGAGGTCGGCGACGGGCCGGCCGAGGGCCGCCCAGTCGGGCTCGGCATCGTCGCGGGCGCGGGTGAGCGCTTCGCGGAGCCGGGCGAGCCGGGTCTCGTCACGGAGCTCGGGCAGGCCGGCGCGGCGGAGCAGGATCCGCAATGCCGGATTGCCGAGCGCAGTCTTGTAGAATTTTGCCAGGTGCGGATCGCCGCTGGCGGGCCCCGCCAGCACGGGATCGCAGACGTCGTAGAGCGAGGGACCGTCCTTTCGCGCCGTCAGCGCCCGGCAGGCGGCGCCGGCAAAATAATGAAAGCTCATGAAATACCTGGGTCGCGGGCCTTGCCTGGGCTTTCGGCGAGCGCGCTCCAGTCGCCCGCCAAACCCCCTGCAAGTGATTGAAAAAGCTACCCGGATTCGCAGGAAAAACAAACGTGATGGAGGTCACGGAAAAACCCGGCACGGAGGATGCATAGTCAAGGCCAGGGAAGGGGTCGGACGGTGAAAAAATGCGCCAAGCCGCCTCTTGAAATTAACCAACACTCTCAGCGGCTTAGCTCAAATTTTTGGCAAACTATTGCCGGGAGGACTATATCCGGTTAAGGGTTTGTTTGGTGCGGCGCCGCAAATTGCGCGCAATTCGGGGACACATCCCCGGCCAATCCCTCAAACCTAAGGACGCCATCGCGCTACTCAAACAGGTGTGCGCGCGCTTGGACGCTCTTTGGCACTGACAGGAATGAACCGAGATGAATGTAAGGCAGCTCGACATTTCCCGACGCACGATTGCGGTCGCCGCAGCCCTCATCGGCACGGTGTCGCTGGTGATCGGCGCTCATGCTGCCCTCAACATGCGTTCGCTCGACGCCGCCAAGGCCGTCTCGACCGACCAGGTCACGGGCTCGATCGGCCAGACCTCGCGCCTGGCGCTCGTCATCGGCAATGGTCACTATCCCGACGCCAGCGCGCCGCTGACGCAGTCGATCAACGACGCCCGCGTGCTGTCCTCGGCCCTGCGCAAGAACGGCTTTGACGTCGACATGGTGGAGGACGCCAGCAAGGACGACATGGTCCGCGCCGTCAACCGCCTGAAGTCCAGGATCAAGCGCGACAGCGTCGTCATGCTGTTCTTCGGCGGCTATGGCGTGCAGGCCGGCCGCGAGAGCTACATGCTGCCGGTCGATGCCGTGATCTGGAAGGAGAGCGACGTTCGCCGCCACGGTGTCTCCATCGACGGCGTCATCGAGATGATGAAGGAGCAGGGCGCCAAGGCCAAGCTCGTCGTGGTCGATGCCTCTCGCCGCAACCCCTATGAGCGCCGCTTCCGCTCCTATTCGCACGGCCTTGCGCCGATCAGCGCGCCCGACAACGCGCTAATCCTCTCCTCCGCCTCGCCCGGCAAGGTCGCCGACGACGGCAAGGGCGAGCACAGCGTGCTGGTCAGCGAGCTCCTCAACAATCTCGACACGAAGGCGAGCGCCGAAGCCGTCTTCAACAAGACCCGCGTCGCCATCTCCCGCGCCTCCGAAGGCGATCAGGTCCCGACCGTGTCCTCCTCGCTGCTCGAAGACGTCCAGTTCAACGAAGCCGGCGGCTAGTTTTTCCTTAGATCTTGCGAAGTCTCGTGCCCCGGACGCGGCGCATCATGCAATGATGCGACGCTGAGCCGGGGCCCATTTTTTTCTGGCGCAGAGTCGTAGGGTGGGCAAAGGCGCAAAAGCGCCGTGCCCACCATATCTCCAGCATTTCGATAGAAGAGGTGGGCACGCTTCGCTTTGCCCACGCTACGAAGTTTGTTCCCTACTTCGCTGCTTCCGCGCTTGCCATCACCGGGCGCACGGGATCGCCTTCGCGCAGCAGCGCGCCGGCGCGGGCGACGACGATGTCGCCTTCGTTGAGGCCGTCGCGGACCTCGATATTGCCGCCCGACATCAGTCCGATCTCGACACGCTTGGTCTCGACGCGGTTGCGCCGGATCACCTGCACCACGGTGCCGGCGGAGGAATACTGCACGGCGGTCAGGGGCACTGCGATGTTGCAGCTCTGCCCGGTCTTGATCAGCGCGCGCCCGCTCGCGTTCAGCAACAGCCGCTTTTGCGACGAGATGCCGATATAGACCATGCCCTGCTGGATGTTCGGCTCGACCGTCGGCCCGATGCGGCGCACCTTGCCGTCGAGGTCGCCGGCGCCGGCGACCTTCACCGTCGCCGGCTGATTGACCGCGAGCTTCTTGATGTCGCTGGTCGCCACCAGGGCGACGAGATCGTATTCGCTGCGCGCCACGATCGTGAACAGCGCTTCGCCCTTGGCCGAGGCGAGCCCGCCGATCTGGGCGGTTGACGTGGCGATCACCCCGGCAACCGGCGCGGTGACCTGAACCGTGCCGCCTTCGGGCAGCGCGAGACGTGCGATCACCTGGCCGGCGGTAATGGTGTCGCCGGCCTCCGCCATCACCTCCGTCACCTTCAGCCCGGGACGTTCGGGCCGCACCGAGGTCTCCTCGCGCGCCATGATCGTGCCGGTGGCCTCGACGATGTCGGAGAAGCAGGATTTGGCCACCTTCAGCACCGTGACGGCCGGTCCCTTGGGCGCATCGTCATCGGCGGCCGGCGCGGCCTGGGTGGACAGCACCAGCAGTCCGGCGAGGGCTGTGAGCTTTCTGGAAAAGGAACGCGCAGGCAATGGATGCATAGATCATTCCGGTTGGGCGTTGGCGCCCCATCGATAGCAGAAGCACGCACGGCGGGCCATGGGCCGCCCCCGTGACGAGATTGCCGCGGCGCGCCGGCGGCGCGATGCCGCCCGTTCAATTAGTCACCGGAATGAAGAGGAGGTTCGCCGCTTCCCACCCTCCCCCTCCAGGGGAGGGTAAGCTCACGGCAGGCTCAAAAACTCCACCCAGTTCGGCTTCTTGCCGGTGGGATAGGATTTCAGCTTGCTCAGCGTGCCGCTGGTCTGGTCGATGGCATAGACCGTCATGCCGTCGGAGAGTTCGCCGACGGCGGCGAGATAGTGGCCGGTGGGATCGATGTTGAAGCCGCGCGGCTGTTTCTCGGTCGCCACGCTGCCGATCGTGGTCAGCTTGCCGGTTGCCGCGTCGACCTTGTACGCGGCGAGCGTATTGGTGGTGCGCTCGGAGGCGTAGAGGAAGCGGCCGTCCGGGGTGATGTGGATGTCGGCGGCCCACGGCTTGCCGTTAAAACCTTCGGGCAGCGCAGTGGTGCGCTGGATCTCGCTCCATGCGCCGCTCTTTGCCTCATACGCGAACGCCGCGACGTCGCCGTTCAGCTCGTGGACGAGATAGACGAACTTGCCACTCGGATGGAATACGAAGTGCCGCGGTCCCGACTTTTCCGGCACCTTGATCGCCGGCGGCTCGCTCGGCGCCAGCGCGCCGGTCGCTGCATCGAACGCGAAGCTCAGCACCTGATCGGAGCCGAGATTGGTCGCGAACGCAAAGCGGTTGTCGGGCGAGGGCAGGAAGGCGTGCGCGTTCAGCCCGGTCGGGATCACCTGCTTCGGCTCGCCGACGACGCCGTTCGCAAGCAGCGGATTGAGCGCGACCTTGTTGCCGCCATAGGAGGCGCTGAACAGGAATTTCCCGGAGCGGTCGATGGCGATGTTGGCCATGCTGTCGGCGAGCGGTCCGTTGCCGATGTGGCTGAGCTGCCCGGTCTTCGGATCGATCGCGAAGCTCACCGCGAGGTAGCGCTGCGAGCGCACGCCAGCGATCAATACGCGTCGATCGGGCGTGATCGCGAGCGGCGTCGACGAGCCGGGCTTCTCGACGCCCTTGAAAGCGGCGGTCTGCACCGGCGTCATCTCGCCGTTCTCGGTCACCTTGAACACGCTGATGTCGTTGCTGTCGGCATTGCCGATATAGGCGTAGGTGTCGGCCATGCTGGCGCCGGCTCCGGAAATGAGGCTTAAGGAAGCGACGAGGATTTTGGCGATCGCAGCGCGTGGGGCTGCGAACGCAGGGCGGCAGGCAAGTCTGAATTTCGGTCTGGACATGGGCTCCTCCTGATCGGGCGTGCCGGATACGGCGCTATCGTTTTGCGGAAGGATAGCGGGCGGGGCGCGGCGGCACCAAATTCCAATTGGGATTGATCGATGCCGAAATTGTATCGGTCGCGGTCACCGCGCGCGGGCGAGCAGTCGCTACCGCACCGCCGCGTGGAGACTGCGCGAGGGCAGGTTCGGCGCTCCCGGATGTTCGGGCGGCCCAAGCACAGTCCAGACGGCGACCGCGACCAGCGCGGAGGTCAGGATGGTCCAGGCGACGAGTTGCTTGCGCATCAAGCCAAAATCCGTGCGTCGAAGATGTGATGCGCGAGAGGCGCGCTGGCGATCGTGCACCGCAAACGGCAACGTCCCTATGAAATCGTTCACATCCGGCACCGCTCAAGCAAATTGCGAACCAATGCCGTGCCAGCGCATTGAAGCGGTATGCCCAACGAAAATGATCTCGAAGGAAAGCCCGACATGGGCGGCAAGCATGGCGGTCAGGCCGGCCAGCCCAAATCGTCGCCACGCCCACAAGAGGGGCGGCGCGACGAGGATGTCGTGGCAAAGCGCCACACCGGTCAAACCGGCGGTGATGTCCCGTCGACCAACAAATAGCGCTGCGCCCGCGCGTCGCTGTGCCGCGCCTTGCGCCGGGAACGGTGGCAACGCTCTGCCGTTATCCTGATTCCCGTTGGCTGAGGATGTCGAAACGGAGGCTGGGACATGTTTTGGATTTATTGGGACACCGCCTGGTCGCTGATCATCAGTGGCATCATGGTCGCCACCATCGTCAGCCATCCCGACTCCGAATTTGTCGAGGTGCACGCCGCCCGACGGCAGATGTGAAAGTCCCGTTTCCGGACGTCGCCTTAGGTCAGGTCATGCTGCCCGGAATGAAGCAGCGGATCAGCGCGCGGCCGTTGACGTAGTAAGGCCAGACGAAGGTGCGGCCCGCGCGATTCGGCTCGGTGATCACGGCGTCGTCAGGCACCACGATCCACTGGCCTTGCAACCGGACACGGTAATGCCCGTCTTGCGTGTCCCAATCGACGTCGTCGAGCGCGGTCCCATCGGCATCTGCGCAGCAGGGGCCGCCGGCCTTGCTGTGGAGGCTCTCGAACCAGCCCTTGAGGGGAGAGTTCGCGTAGCGGCCGTCGTCGCGGGCCTCCACGGTCGCGCCGATCAGGGCTATAGCCGCAACGAGAGAGATCATCCGTGAGATCGCCAAGACAGTCGTCAAGACCATGCTCGCCATGTCGCCTCGCTCGCTATGCGCACGCGCGCAAAAACGCAGACGCAAGATCGTCTGCGATGCGCGTTGGCTGACGCCCGCCAGCCGAGGTTCCGGCCGTCTCAGCGGAGCGATAACCGCAACGCCCGGCGTTTGATCCTATTTTTGTGAGTGGCGAGCGGAGCGCTGCCTTGAATGCGGGCGGAGAAGCCGGCCTCAAGCCGCCGCTGTCGCCTGCTTGCCCCGCCTAGCGTAGGGATCGCTGGCATGCCAATGTAGGGTGGTGCCAAACCCTGCAGGAGTTCAACATGCGAACGAATATAGTGGGAGCACTGTGCGCCGTCGCGCTCATCGCGAGCGCACACGCTGCGATAAAGGAGCAGCCGGTCACGTATACGGACGGCGAAACCACGATGAAAGGCTTCGTGGTGTACGATGACGCGATCCAAGCGAAGCGGCCCGGGATTGTGATGGTGCATGAATGGTGGGGCATCACCGATCACATTCATGACGAGGCACGAAAATTCGCGCAGCAGGGTTATGCTGCATTCATCGCGGACATGTACGGCGACGGCAAGACCGCCGACAACCCGAAGGATGCCGGCGCGCTCTCGGGATCAGTGATGAAGAACCCGAAGGTGATGGAGCAGCGCTTCAACGCCGCGTGGCAAGAACTCGCCAAGCAGGCCTCGGTCAATCCCGGGCGGATCGGCGCCGTTGGTTACTGCTTCGGCGGCGCGGTGGTGCTGAACATGGCGCGCGCCGGCGCTGATCTCGCCGCCGTTGCCGGCTTTCACGCATCACTTGGTCTCAACACCCCCGCGCCGGCGCCGGGAGCCGTCAAAGCGAAAATCCTCATTCTGAACGGCGCGGACGATCCGTTCGTGAAGCGCGAGCAGTACGATGCGCTCAAGAAGGATTTCGACGCAGCGAAGGCCGATTATCGTATCATCGAGTATCCCGGTGCTGTGCACGCGTTCACGAACCCCGAAGCCACCGAACTCGGCAAGAAGTTCAACTTGCCGCTCAGATACGACGCCAAAGCTGATCAGGAAGCGAAGGCCGAAGCAGCCAAGTTCTTTGCCGCAAACCTTCAAAAATAAGCAAAACAGGCCGCCGACACGCTAATGCACGAAGATGCCTTGTTTAGCGGTGGTTGCGCGACATGGTGCCCTTATCCTCGGTCGGAGGCGCATCAAGACCGCAACTTCCAATTTAGGCGATCTCTTGGCGAGGCGGCCGAGACTGACCGCACCTGCGCCACAGGTGTGCCCTATTGTCTCCTCTTCGCCTCCTTAATTCGTGTGCCAAGTTGGGGACATGAATGGGGGAACCGCGGCCGCGCGGCTGGCGACATTGAAGATTTGGCGAGCAAGCTGCATTGCCGGTGCGCTGACCGCGACGTCGCTTGCCGCGATTCATCAGATCGCGGTATGGCGCCCGAGCGTCGCAACGCCGAATGCGAGAGTTGCTGGTGCATTCAGCGCCGTCCCGCTGAATGTGACGATGGTCCTGACAAATGCCCGCGCAGCGTTTCAGACC
This sequence comes from Bradyrhizobium sp. Cp5.3, assembly GCF_000426265.1. Taxonomy (NCBI): domain Bacteria; kingdom Pseudomonadati; phylum Pseudomonadota; class Alphaproteobacteria; order Hyphomicrobiales; family Nitrobacteraceae; genus Bradyrhizobium; species Bradyrhizobium sp. Cp5.3. The sequence continues at coordinate 28,081 of NZ_AUFA01000031.1, forward strand.
CCGGTCATTGAGTCGAAATTCGATCCAAGCTCATCGGCTAATGCGATCGTCGCGGCGGAATTCAGCGCCGCCGCGCCGGACGCGGCGATGCCGTCCGATGCAACCAGTTCGCTGCGGCTAGGGCGAATGTCGCAGGTCGCCAGCCTTGAAGCAGCGCCGCCCGAGAACGAGGCAACGCCACAGCAGGACCGTCCGCCCGCTGCTCCGCCCAATCCGGACGAAGGCGAACCGGCGTATCTGAAGTACTACGTCTACTCGGAAATTCCGCCGCCGGAGAAACCCGCGAAGATCGCCTTGTCGGCGTTGAGCGGCGTTCCGCTCGGAACGCCCGTCCAGGAGATCGAACGCGCGGCCAAAGCGTTCGGCGTCGATGCCAATTTCATGAAGGCGGTCGCCAAAATCGAATCCGATTTCAATCCCAGGCAACGCACCGGCTCCTATATCGGTCTGTTCCAGCTGAGCAAGTTTGAATTCAGCAAATACGGATCGGGCGACATCCTCAATCCTCGCGACAACGCTATGGGTGCCGCCTACAAGTTCCTCACCGAGGCTGCGCTATTCGAAGTCATGACGCACAAGCAGCCGACGTTTTCCGATCTCTACCTGATCCACCAGCAGGGCGGGGAAGGAGCCGCCGAACACATCAGCCATCCGCAGCGGATTGCCTGGAAGTCGATGTGCGCAACCCAGGAGGGCTCGGCGAAGGGCGAGCGATGGTGCAAGCGCGCCATCTGGGGCAACACGCTGCCCGCGGTCAAACGCGAATGGAAGTCGGTCGATAATCTCACCTCGGAAGCGTTCGTGGCGATGTGGCGGGATCGCGTCGACACGCTCTATGCCCGCTATCCAGTGCTAACTGCGGCGGCCGAACGCTCGAGATAGAACGTTCCGGAAGGGTGGACAGCCGCGCTGTTGACCAACCAGCTTACGCCTCAGGAGGTCGAAGTGTTGAACCTCCAGCTTGAACCAAGATACCCGACCCGATGCGATCATGTAATTCAAATCCCGTAAAGCTTGGAAGCAGAAGAGGCCGCTGGGGAGAGTACCTGTCGGAGTTGCCGCGTGAGTGGCTCTGGCCTGTTTGGAACGCAAGTGGTCAGCTCTGCAGTGGATCGCGGCCTAATTTGTTCTTGAGGTGATCTCTCGAACTTCGCCCGGACAAAAAGTTTGGCTTCAACGAGCTGGAGGGAGGCATCGGCGATGCTTTCCTTCTGACCGGCCCTGCTAAAGGGCGACGCGCGTGGCATCGACATCATGGTTTGCTGTGACCCTTGTTCGTATCCAACCACTCCAACACGTCCAGCGCGGTATCGATTTGCGCAAGCTGACGCTCAATTTCGTCGCGCTCAATCCCTGTTGGGCCGCTCTCAAGCTGCCTGAGCAATTGCTGCCGTCGAGCAAGCAAGTTCGTCACGGCTGACATGGTCGGGGTCTCGAATGGGCGGCAGCTTCAACCGCCAACCAGAGCTGACCACCGATGTTCCTAAAGGTCGCTCATCACGCGCCATTCCAAAGAATAGCTCTTGCTTCCCTAGTCGGTCGGAACCAATCGGGGCGACTGCCCGTTGGTCTTCAGACTTCTGCCGAGGGGCGGGCCACCACGGACATTCTGTTTGCAAACTGAAAGGCCCGATGAGAAAATCGGCAAGCTGTTCCACCCTCGCCAGTTGCAGGCTTTCGACCTTCGGAACCTCTGCTGAGAGCCATCGTATCATGGATGGCTCTCAGAATGATAAGCCTAACTTGTCCGAGGCGATAAGTCGCTCGTCGAACTGGGACTTGCGCTGCACGCCGATCAAGATCGACAGAAGCGGCGCGCTCGCAAAATGGATGGCGATGCGATTGACCGCATGGGCGACACAAGGACGACAGCAGATGATCGGGCAACTCGCAAGCGGGATCTGCTCGATGGACCCGCGGAGTTCGACCGCGTGCGAATTGATCGGCCCAAGCGCGGCAAGTCGATCCAAAATAACCTGAGCAACGAGAAGCCGCCAACACCGCGCGACTTCAAAAGACAAACGAGGACAAGCGATGAGACAGCATTTCCGATCGCCTGCGGTGAATGAGGCAAACAATCTGTTCAAGCGCGTCGCAGAGAAAGCCACGACTGACTACGAAAAAGCGCAACAAGCCTTCCACGCAAATCGGGAACGGCTGAAAGCTGAACGGTTGGCCAGAGAGGCCGAACGACGAAGCCAGTCCGATCGAACGACGAAGCCAACCCGATAGGGCGTCTTAGGTGTCGCATTTCTAATATCTGGGACGGCAAGGCGCTCGTCGTAGACGAAGAAGGCCTGGATTTGACCAGTCAACGGGCCGCGGAGATTGAGGCGGCACTATCTTTAGCCGACATTGCCAAAGAGCTTGAAACGTTCGCGAGCATCGATGGCTTGGCCATCGGTATTCGGGACGCAAGCGGTCTCATCTTGCGAGCGACATTCGTCTGCGAAAGAGTTCGCCCGATCAACTGAGCGTCGCCGAAAGTACTCATGCCAACTTGGTAGGTCTGACTAGAGCATCGAAAGGACGACAATCCCGTCTTCGAGCTCCCCTGAAGCAAGGCGCGTTCGCGCCATACGCTCGAACTCCGTTCGATGCTTCTGCAAGTAGCTGAAGGCCTGCTTCTGCGTGTTAAACGTCGTCGTAAGCCGGCACATCTGTCGATTTGCGCCGAACGCCAGAAAGAAAGTGATGGTTCCGTCGTCCGATTTGACTCTAGGCACGGCCCGCTCTCTCCAGAATGTGACGGCCCTCGAAGTTCCGTTTACGACTTTGAGACGGCTATCGCGGTGGTTTTCTCGGGCGTTTCTTGGGCGCGTGCGCTGGCAAAGTTGTTCGAAGAGCTGCGTCAGCCGCTTCCTTGGCTTCGCGCACTTCTCGAAGCCGCGTCATGTTCGCGCGAACCGCGATGGCCTGCCTTTCGACGTCCGCCAATGCCCGCGCTCCCTCTTCAGCGGCCAAGCGCTTACGATCGGAACGCGCGATGTGTTCGGGTGACGGCTCTGCCGATTTCTTGGCGTTCATCCTTCACCCCGCTTCGCAGCCGACAAAACCCGCTCAATCTGAGGATCGAGCGGGCAGAATGGCCGTTTCAGTACATCCGTGAAACGGCGCCACGACATCAAGCCAGCGAGAGGTTCTCGGCGCTGACTTTCCCTCGCATCTTGTCGGTCTTGATCTCGAAACTGACCTTTTGACCCTCTCCAAGACCCGTAAGACCGGCTCGTTCGACCGCGCCGATGTGAACGAATACATCATTGCCGCCGTCGTCGGGCTGAATAAATCCAAAGCCCTTTTGGGCATTGAACCACTTAACAGTACCTGTCGTCATTTTCTTCTCCAAAGTGCACAAGCGCATGCCGCGCGACAATCACGCGGTGCCCTTCAACTTCGTCGATGTCTTTGGAAAAGGAGCCCGCGGGCGCATTCAACAAGGCACAGCGGCAAATCGAACTTCCTTAATATATACATCACCTTCACGTTTTCGCAAGGAATGGAGCCTTTTGTTTCAGTCAGGCTGCTGTGGTGCCCGATCGGGAGGTTTCAACTGGGGCCGTCGACGTGCAAGCAGGGCTTTATCGATTGACAGGGCCACACGACAGTGGTCACTGTTGATACCGCTACGTTGCAGCGTTGTGACAAGATCGGTTTGTCCGAAGCCGGCGACGAACGTCACCGCCACCATCCTCAAAATCGCAATGAAGCTCCTGCGCAATTGGCTGCCATGCAGGGCGTGTCGCAATTCGCAGCCCCATCGAGGAGGATCAATTGCAGGTACTTGTGCGAGACAACAATGTCGAGCAGGCACTCCGTGTTCTTAAGAAAAAGATGCAACGCGAGGGCGTCTTCCGAGAAATGAAACAGCGGCGTTCCTATGAAAAGCCGTCGGAAAAAAAGACTCGCGAGAAATCTGAAGCTGTTCGCCGGGCCCGCAAGCTCGCTCGGAAGCAGGCGATCCGAGAAGGATTGCTGCCCGCGCCGCCGAAAAAGAAGCCTTTTGAGCGCAAGCCGCCCTTGCCGGAGATCAAAGCACGGGCAGAGTAGTGAGTCCCTTGTTCAGGAGAATGCCACACGTCGAGGAACGTTATGCTCTCGGATCTAACGCCATGGTGGTTGCGTCACTTGTGACGCAGCGAAAAAGGACGCAGATCAGTAATCAGAACAGTCCCGGTCAGGGCGGCCGGAAGTCGGGTCGCGACGAACAGCAGCGCCGTTAGCTACGATCATGGGACCGGGACGACGACCGGGTCCCGTGCCGGCTATGCATCTGGCTGGCCGGTTGCTGTCATCACTATGGCCTGAAATCGATGCCTCGTAGCACGATCCCTGGCGGCGTGCCTTCGAACTCCGTCGCGCGATATTTGCTTGCCGCGCATGCTTCGATGCGGTCGCGCAGGCGAGCGAACTGAGCTTCCCGCTGCTCGGGCCCAACTTGCTGGCCGCGCTCGAGATAGTCCATCGCAGTGGTCGAGATCGCGCAAGGAATCTCTCTGGCTCCGTCAAGCATCGAGAACCGGACGATCATCCGGTCGTACTCGTGACCGATAAAGCGGCCGCTGGTCAATGTCATGGCTTACTCCTTCACGTGATTGCTTCTTGGCACGATCGCGCCCTCGACTCATCGCCCCCGCGACCGGCCACCCGCTTCCGGTCGCGCCGAGCATGGCACGTGTTGAGAATGCAGGCGGCCGTCGTTCGCCTCAGCCCTCCCCCGACAGCCGGGCGAAATCGTCGAACAGCGCTGCCACGAGCGCGCGGTGCCGCGTATCCTCGGCGGGCAGGCTCGCAGCATAGAGGTTCAGCAGATGGCGCGCCTTCACCGCGGCCTCCGGCCAGGATGCGGCGGGCACCGTCATCATGCGGTTTTCGAGATCGGCCTCGCGCTCGCGCAGCTCCCTGACATGGGTCTCGACCTCGGCCAGTGCGCGGCGCAGGTCGGTCGCCTTCTGCGCGGCCATGCCGCGGTGCTTGTCGAGATCGACGGTGTGGTCAGTCATTAGCGACACTCGCATCCATGCGTTGGACCGCTAGGTCGACGGATCCGATCGACGGCAGCTCCGTTGAGCCGCGCACGCCTTCGCTGGGTACTGATCATGGCGGCAACGCGGCGCCAGTGCGCGAAGGACAGGGCCTCGATCTTCTCCTCGTCGGTGACGACCTCATAGGCGCCTGCAGGCCGTTCGATGCCACGGATGCGGAACGGGTGCCTGAACGTCAAGGCTTCTCGACGCGAGCGGATGGTCATGCACGCCTGCCTTTCGCAAGTGGGCCCCAACCGACGCCGGCTATGACGACCATGCGCCCTTGGCGCGGCAATAGCCAGCACTATCCTCACCGTGCCGGCTCGCGACGATGCCGCAGCACGGCCCTCGTCAACGAGGCGCTTTAACGCTCGCTATTGGTGTGAGGCAGGCGTAGGCTTGCCGCTGTCACCGCATCTCAAACGGCATCGACCGGTGACTGAGGCTCACGTGCGCTCCCGCCAAAAGCTTCGCAGGAGCGTTTTTGCATCTCGGAATGGGTCGTGCCGCCGGTGATCGTTCCGCTGCTTCTTCTGCTTCTCGTGTGCGGAGCCGCTGTCCGCAATGGCTAGGGCAACACGCGTGCCGTATCTGGTCAGCGGGACCAACGAATACGGCAGCTCCAATCTCGGCCGCGGCACTGCGACGGTCGCGCTGCGCCTCGCGCGAAAACTGCTGCGCGAAGGCTACATGGACGTGCGCGTCTGCACCCCGCGCGGACGCGTGCTGCAATCGGACGAACTCGACGAACTCAAGGCACCAAAGGAGAGCGACATGGCGAAGGGCCAGCAACGCAGTAATCGCGAAGCCAAGAAGCCGAAGAAGGAAAAAGCCAAGGTGATCGCCGCGGCCCCGAGCCGCAAGGAAGCCGCCTGGCAGCCGGATTTCGGACCGGCGAAGAAGAAGTAGCGAGGAGCCGACGCCGAACAGGCAACGCGAGAGTTCGAGGCGCCGAACGCGCCTGAATTGGCACTCTCAGCCGGCGGCTCCGATGTCGCCTGTTCGCCCAAGTCAGACGAGCCGAAGGGACAGGCCGATGTCCGCTTCCTAACGGGATGCGGACACAGCTAATCGAGGCTTGGGGACGAGTACGCGCACTAGGCCGCCACAGCCTGCGCCGACAGCAACCGCTTCAATTGGGATGCCGGCACCGCCGGGCTGAACAGCCAGCCCTGCATCTGGCTGCATCCGAGCTGCCGCAGCACCTCGCGCTGCGCCTCGGTCTCGACGCCTTCCGCCGTCGTCGCCATGTGGCGGGCGGCGGCCATGTGCACCACCGCCTGGACGATCGGGGAGGAATCCTCGGGTTCGCCGATGTCGCTGATGAAGCTGCGGTCGATCTTGATCTTGTCGAAGGGGAAGCGATGCAGATAGCTGAGCGACGAATAGCCGGTGCCGAAATCGTCGAGCGCGATGCGCACGCCGAGCTCGCGGAGCTGCTGCAGGATCGTCAGCGCCTCCTCGTCGTCGCGGATCAGGACGGTTTCGGTGATCTCGAGTTCGAGCCGCTCGGGCGCAAGGCCTGACTCCGCGAGCGCCGCGGCGACCTTCAGCGCCAGCGTCTTGGATCGGAACTGCACCGGCGAGACGTTGACCGCGACGTGGATCTGGCCGGGCCAGCCGGCGGCTTCGAGGCAGGCCTGCTTCAGCACCCATTCGCCGATCTCGCCGATCAAGCCGGTGTCCTCGGCGACGGGGATGAACTCGGCCGGCGAAACCATGCCGCGCTCCGGATGGCGCCAGCGCAGCAGCGCCTCGCAGCCGGTCACCACATTGGCGGCGAGATCGACCAGCGGCTGGTAATGCACCTCGAACTCGCCGCGGGCGAGCGCCTGACGCAGATCGAGTTCGAGCTGCCGGCGCTGTCTGGCCTTGGCGTCGTATTCCGGCACGAAGTAGCGGAAGGTGCGGCGGCCCTCGGTTTTCGCCGCATACATCGCGAGGTCGGCACGCTTGAGCAGGTCGTCGAGATTGTCGCCGTGGTCGGGCGCGATCGCGATGCCGATGCTGGCATCGGTCGGGATCTCCTGGCCCTTGCAGTCCACCGGCGTACGCAGGGCTTTGAGGATCTGCTCGGCCAGCGCGGTCAGCTCGGCCTGGTCGCTGGTACCGGCCTTGATGATGGCGAATTCGTCGCCGCCGAGTCGTGCGACGAGGTCGTTGCCGCTGACGCAGGCGCGCAGGCGGTTCGCGACCTGGCGGAGCAGCTCGTCACCGACCTCGTGGCCGAGCGAGTCGTTGACGCCCTTGAACTCGTCGACATCGATATAGAGGATCGCGAACGGCTTGCCCTCGGCAAGCTCCGCCACGCGGCGCTCCAGATGTCCCCGCATCAGCACGCGGTTCGGCAGGTCGGTCAGCGCGTCGTAATGCGCCATATGCGCGATGCGCTCGTCGGCGCGGATGCGATCGGTAACGTCTTCATGGGTCGCGAGCCAGCCGCCGGCGGCGCCGGGCTGGTTCTTGATCTCGATCAGGCGGCCGTCGGAGGTCTCCACAATGGAGCTCTGGGTGCGTCCGGCATTGGTCAAGATGTGGTCGCAATAAGTGTCGACGTCACCGTGGAACGAGCCGGTGTCGTAGCGATGCTGGATCACGTCGCGGAAATAGGCGCCGGGCTTCACCACGTCGGTCGATAGCCGGTACATCTCGACATAGCGCCGGTTACAGACGATGAGCCGCTCGTCCTGGTCGAACATCAAGAGGCCCTGCGTCATGGTGTTCATCGCGGTGTCGAGCCGCTGCTTCTCCAGCGAGAGCCTGTTCGTCATCTGGCGGAAGATCAGGAACAGCGTGAGCACGAGCAGTGCGATCGACAGCGTTGCCACCGTGACGAAAAACTTCGTCTGCGTGCGCCAGGTCGCGAGCGTCGCGTCCAGCGACTTGGTCGCGACCACGACCAGCGGCTCGCCGGTCAGAAGACGCGAGGCGACGATGCGGTCCTTGCCGTCGATCGGGCTTGAGAGCTGCGTCGTGACGAAGGTGCGCTCGAACACGGCGATCTGCTCGGGCGGACCGTTGCGGTAATTCTGCCCGATCATCCCGTCGACATGCGGAATGCGCGCGAGCAGCTGGCCGTTCTGGTGGTGCATCGAAATCGAGGATTCCTCCCCGAGCCCGGTCGAGCCGAAGAAGGATTCGAGCTGGTCCGGCGTGATCGCGCGCGAGACCATGCCGAGGAATTCGCCGTGCGGACCGGACACGCGCCGCGCGAACACGATCGCCGGCCCGTTGCCGAACCGTCCCGGCACCACCTCGACCTCTTCCTGCGAGGCCGGATCATTCTTGAGCCGATTGAAATAGCCGCGGTCGCCAATCGAGATATCGGCGACCGGCCAGTGCTTCGAGGAATTAATCAGCACGCCGCTCGCATCGAACACGTTGGCGCCGGCGACGTCGGACCAGCCGCTGGCCTTGCTGCGCAGCACCTCGTGCATTGCAAGGGTGCCCATCTCGCTGCGGAACACATCGGCGGATTGGATGCCGTGGCTTTCGAGCTCGGCGATGACGCTCTTCTGCAGCACCGCGAAATCCTCGAATTCGCGGTCGAAATGCCTGGCCAGCAGTCGCACCGCGCTTTCGAGGCTGTCGCGGCCGGTCTCGATCGCGTTCTGCCGGAAGCGATCGACGGTAAGGGCGGTCCCGAGGGCAGTTGCCGCCATCAGCACGAAGCCACCGATGATCAGCCACGTCAGCGGCGCGCCGCGCCAACGGCGAAGCAGCGCGCGCATCCGCGCGCTCCATCGAATTGATGTGCCCATGCAGCCCTCCCGTGGGATGCAAGATGCCTCAAAACCGACAAGAGGCCGTTACTAGCAACGGTTAGGAAAGTATGAATCGGAGCGGAATCAGAGGGTTGGTTCCGGCGGACTGGTCCGTAGGGTGGGTTAGCGTAGCGTAACCCACCTCTTTCGCTTCCGCGGAGGCGGACAGTGGTGGGTTACGCCGAGCGGACTGCGCTCCGCGCAGCCGCGCCAACCCACCCTACTTTGCATGGGGTTGTTTTCGATATTTTGCGGGAGCGGGTCGGCGGGCGAGGGCTAAACCTCACCGGCGGACCTCCCATTTCAGCGCTTCCGCATTCTCCTTGGCGAACATCGTCGGCACGTCGAACTTGCCGGTCTTGAGATCATAGCGGCACTGCCAGCCGCCCAGCCCCTTCCTGGCAACGCGTTTGGGATGGTTGTCGTATTCGCCCGCCAGCGAGATCACGAGGTAACGGTTGTCGGGCCAGTCCACGCCGAGCCAGCGATAGGCCTCTTCCGTACCTTTCATGAGATTGGCCGTAATGTGGAAGTCGAGCTTGGCGAACTTCTTCGTCTCCGGCCGGCTGTAGAAATAGTTCCAGGCGAGATCGCTGAGCGACTTCTTCGTCGCGTTCACGAAGACTCCGTTCTCCACATGGTAGAGAAAGAGGTCCTGCTCGCCCGAGCCGGTCTTCTGCATCCGCACCAGCCATTGCGAATCGTTGGTGAAGCGGAAGCCGGCGCCAAAGCCCTGCTCCGGCTTCAGCTCCGTCATCTGCTCGCCGTGCCGGGCCCAGACCTGCCATTTGACGTCGAAAAGATCGCCGTCCTTCATGTACTGCTCGAGCTTGGTGGCGCCGTCGGGGGAGATGAAGGCGAGGTCGGCGTTGTCGGTGAGGACAAAGCCCGGCGGCGGGCCGGATGCGGACAGCGCCGGCGAGGCGGCGAGGCTGATGGCAAAGGCAAGGGCGATCGCTGGCCGGTAGGCGAGGCGAAATGTGTTCACGGAAAAATCCTTTAAGAAATGCGGGTGCGAGTTCACTGATTTGACATCGCCGGCACGCTTCCGGTTCACCCCGGACCCGGGCCGTGTCGACCCGAAAATCATCCCTTCGGGCGACTTGCTGGCGCGCGCAAAACGGCGCAGGTTGGCGTAGGTTTAAGTCCGTGACTGATTTGCGACCGAGGCTGGGTTGTGTCGATGATTACAGCGTCCAAAGCACTGATTGCGTTCTGTATCCTGGCGATGGTCGGAACCGTGCTCGTGATCGGTCCGGCCGAGGTGCGCCGCATGCTGCCGGGCGGATCGACCGCAGAGGTCGCCAGCGCCGCCAAGCCGGAAGCCAGGTCCGAGGCCAAAGTCGAGCCCGAGCGGATGCTCGCGGAAGCCGCGCCCTCGACGCAGGCCCCTGCCGCGTCCAAGCCGGCGGGCGCCCTGGCCGAAACCCAGACGCAAGCGACGGCCGCGCTCGCCGATCTCGCGCCGGTCAAGGCGCCGCCGGCGGCGGCCGACACCGGCCCCCGCTTCGATGTCGCGCGCATCGACGATCACGGCGAGGCTGCGGTGATCGCCGGCCAGGCCGCGCCCGGCGCGAAGGTCGAGCTGCTGCGCGACGGCAAGCCGCTCGACGCCGCGGTTGCCGATGCCTCGGGTCAGTTCGTCATGACCCCGCCGCCGCTGCCTGCCGGCTCCTATGAGCTGACCCTGCGCGCCAAAGCGCCTGACGGCACCGTCACGGAATCTGGCCGCCGCGTGCCGGTCACGATCGCCGAAGCCGCCCCGCCGCCCGCACGTCTTGCTTCCGCGCGCCCCGATGCGTTGCCTGCCGGCAAGCCAGAGACCAAGTCGGCCGAGAGGCCGGAGCAGGATATCGTTGCGGCTCTGCCGTCTGCCGCGCCGCGCCTTGCCGCGGCGACGGACCGGCCCGCAGTCCACCAGAGGATGATGGGCGCGGCAAAGCCCAGGATCATGGCAAGGGCGACCGCCGCAGACATCGTGAGCGGCGCACCTTCCGAGCCCGGCACAAGCCGGGTGATCTCCCGCGGCGACAGCCTGTGGGCCATCAGCCGGCTCGCTTACGGCGACGGCTCCCGCTACGCGCTGATCTTCAACGCCAACCGCGGCAAGATCCACAACCCGAATTTGATCTATCCCGGCCAGACTTTCGTGCTGCCGCAAAAGGCGCAGTGACGACAGGGCGTTTCGCTGCCCCGAAATGCCGGAGTTGCTCCGCGCGCCACGATGTCACCGCCTTGGTTTGACAACGTGCGCCAGCGCTTCGACGCGGGTGGTTGCGACGCTTTAACTCTCATGCAGCCGGAACCTTTGGTTCCCCCGCGCGTCATTACGATGCGACGCGATGCGTGCTTGGCGCTGGAGGAGGGCCAAGTGACCAAGTCAGTGGTCAGGTCAGTGGTCATGTCGAGATCACGCGTGGGACGGGCACTTGCCGGCGCGATCCTTGTGGGTCTGGCAGTGCTGCTGCCGAATGCGGCGGAGGCACAGTTTGGCCTGCGTGGCGGTCCGCTCGGTGTCGCCCGCTTTGCCGTTGGCCATGTGCTCGGCATGGCGCGCCTGCGCCACGCCCGCATGGCGGTGCGGAGCGGCCGTTACCGCACCGCCGCGCTGAGGTCGCAAGACCCGCGCGGCGCTGAACGTGGCCAGCCCGTCAATCCCTATGCCTTGCGTGCGGCACTCACCGCGCAGGCGGCGCTGTCGGGCTGGCATGGCGGTCGTCGTCCACAGGGCTGGTGGCGACATCCCGACGGCAGCTACGGCTGGGCCGGTCCGGTGTTCTGGCCCTTCGCGCATGACGATCTCACCACCGCAATCATCTTCGGCGACCAGACCAGCCTCTCGCTCTACGGCTATGGCGATATCTATGCCGCGATCTTCGTGCCCTATGCATCTGCCGAGCTCGTCGCCTACACTGAGCCGCAGGGCCGTCGCGCGCGAAGAGTCCCGACGGCGCAGAATATCTGCGATGCCAGCGACACCGGCGGTCTTCCGCTCGATCGCATCGTCGCCACCGTGCAGCCGAACGAAGTGCAGCGCGCAGCGCTCGACGAACTCGCGACAGCCTGGACTTCGGCGCGCGATACCATTCGCGCCGCCTGCCCGGCGCAGGCACCTGCGAATGCGGCCGATCGTCTCGGCCTGATGCAGACGCGCCTCGAAGCCATGATCAAGGCGACGGACGCGGCCGCGCCGGCGCTGGCAAAATTCTACGATCTGCTCAACGACGATCAGAGGGCCAAATTCAACGCGCTCGGCAAGGACAGCCGTGTCGCTGTCCAAGCTGCTGGTCAAGCCAAGGACACGCAGGCGGCGGCCTGCCAGGCGGGCTATGAGCCGCAATATGACGTGCAGGCGCAGCGCCAGTACGAGCAGCTCGTGAAGCAGCAATGGCCCGCCGACGACATCGCCTCCACCTTGCGCCTGGACGACACCGGCCGTGCCCGGCTCGACGTGCTCCAGGACACTACGCTGCGGACCATGGAGACGCTGAGCTCGTGTCCGCAAAAGGCCGCGCCCACGCCTCAAGCCCGTCTCGCCGCGGTCAAGACGCGGCTCGAGACCATGCTGCAGACGGTCAAGGGCGTAAGCGACGCGCTCGACGATTTCGAGGCGGACCTCAGCGACGAGCAGAAGGGGCAGTTCGAGGCGATGGGGCCGAAGCGCGGCGCGTGAGGATCGAGTCGCGTGGCAGCGCCGGTCTAGCCGCAGGCCCAGTCGAACTTCATCTCCTTGAAGTCGAGCTGCGCGTTGCCGCCGCCAAAATTGTAGCCGCCGAAATATTCCTCGAACTCGATGTAGAACGGGCTCATTTCGGGCTCGGACTGGCAGGGCCGCATGGTGCCGCCGAGATGGTTTTGGGCGTGGTCCTTGCTCCAATCATGGAGGCGGAAATTGTCGCGGCTCGGCACGCCACCGACGTAATAGTAAAACGGTTGATAGCCGGTCGGCGCGACGCGGCTTGTGTACTCGTCCTGCGGACACTTGCCGGCATTGGGATCGGTCGCGCGCGGCGTCAATGCAATCGCGCGGTTTTCGGCGAGGTCGGCGCGTGGTGAACCGGAGAACATCTTCTTCGCGTAAGGCGCGGCGGCTTCATGGAAGGCGCTGGCGCCGCCGACGTCGAGCCAGCGCGGTCGTTCCGCAGTTGCCAGCGCAAGCGGCCCTGGCGGCGTCGCGAATGCGCCGTCGTATTCGCGCGCGGTGAGCAGCAGCGCTGCATATTCGTAATCGAGGATGTCGGTCATGCGTGAGAGGCGCGGATGCGCAGGTCCCGCCAGCACCGCCTCGCGGATTTCAGGGTCGTCGGGCGCGCCGCCGTCATTGTGATCGGGCGCGGTGGCGAAGAACGACACCGCGACGATGTCCTCGCCATGCACGCGATAGTCGTCGGGTAGCTTCAAGGTGAAGCCGTGCATCAGCGGATAGCCGGTGACGGGATCGAGCGGCCACTGCTCGGTCGAGATGCCCGGCGGCAAGCCATAGACCCAGCCATGATCAAGCGCGCGGTCGGCGGGACGGTCCAGCATCTGCAAATCATACGCGCGCGAAGGCAAGGCAAATGCCACGATCATCTCCATCCGAACTTTGGCCTCGTCGCTGAGGCGATGGTTAGTCGCGCCGAAGGAGGATGTGGTTCGTGTGCGATTGCGCGAGTCGCGACGACGATGCGGCGTGCGCCGATACGCTCCCTCTCCCCTTGCGGGGGAGGGCAGGGGAGGGGGGTAGCCCAGGCAAAGGTCTATCAGTTGAGAATGTGTCGCGAATGCCGGAATCGAGAGAGCATACCGTGTGGCACCCCTCTCCCTAGCCCTCCCCCGCAAGGGGGGAGGGAACGCACCGAGTGCGTGGAAGGAGGTGGACTACATCCTCCGCCGCGCCGCGGAGGCATCCACCACGTTTGCGACTTCCTCGCGCCAGGACAGGATCTCCATCGCGAGCACGGGATGGTTGAAACCCTTGAGCTGGAGATCGTCGAGCGCGCGCGCTTCGACCCAGGATTCGACCATGCCAAAGACGCGGCGGCTGACCACGATCTGGCCGGCCTTGGCCTCGTCGCAGAGGCGCGAGGCGAGATTGGTGACGCTGCCGATCGCGGCATATTCCGAGCGCTGCTCGAAGCCGATCTGGCCGAGCGTGGCGTAGCCCATCGCGATGCCCAGGCCAAAGCCGAGGGAGTGGCCGCGATTCTTCCATTTCTCGGTCAGGTGGCCGATCGCATCGCGCATCTCGACCGCCATCTTCACCGCGCGCTTGGTGTGGTCGGCGAACTGGATCGGCGCGTTGAACAGGATCATCACGCCGTCGCCGGCGAAGCGGTCGAGCGTGCCCTCGTAACGGAAGATCAACTCGCCGAGCGCGGCGTGATATTCGCGCAGCACGTTCATCGCCTCTTCCGGCTCGGTCGCTTCCGTGAAGGAGGTGAAGCCGCGCAGATCGCAGAACACCACGGTCACCTCGCGACGATGACTGTCAAGCAGGGCGTCGTGACCGTCGGAGGAGGCGATGAGCTGGGCGACCTGCGGCGCGAGGAAGCGTTCGAGCCGCTTGATGCGGCCGATCTCGCCGAGTTGCTTCTCGACGCGTTCCTCGAGCGAGCGATTCCAGTTGCGGAGCTGCTCGGTCTGCTCCTGGAGCTTTGCGGCCTGCTGCTGCACGGTTTCGTGCGCAGCGGCGAGCTCGCGGCCCTTGTGATCGACCTCGGTGAACAGCCGCGCATTGCGCATCGCCAGCACGGCCTGGTGCGCGAAGGTCCGCATCAAGCCGGTGAGGTTGCCCGGGAATTCGCCAGCCGCGCGGCGCAGCACCACCAGCGAGCCGAGCGTGCCCTGCTGGTCGACCAGCGGCACCACCAGCACGGAGTGGAAGCCGGCATTGACCGCAACGTCGCGCAGGGGCTGTTCGCTCGCATGGTCGAGATCGGCCAGCGCGATCGGCTCGCCGCTTTCAGCAGCATCGCTCAGGATGTTTGCGCCCTCGTCGATGGTGACATGCGCGCCCTCGACGGATTTGTCGATGCCGTCGGCCTCGACCAGGTTGAACTGCCGCTTGGCCGCGTCATAGCCGTAGATCAAGACGGCATCTGCCCGGGTGATCTCGAGCGCGCGGGCGGCGATCGTCGGCAGCACCGCGTTGAGATCGAGCGAGGAGGCGACGGCGCGGCCGACTTCCTCCAGCACCTTGAGCTCGTTGATCGACTGCGCGAGGTCGCGCGTGCGCTCCTCGACCTTGGTTTCCAGGCCCGAATAGGTCTCCTGGAGCTGGCCGGCCATGCGGTTGAACTGGCCGGCGAGATCCTCGAGCTCGTCGGAGGTGTGCACGTCGATGCGATGGCTGAAATCGCCTTCGCCGAGCTTGTGCGCGCCGTCGCGCAGCGCGGTGATCGGGATGATCATGCGGCGGGCGAGCAGGGTGCCGGCGAGGATCGCGACCATCAGGCCCATGCCGATCAGCAGCGCGACGCGCACGAGCTGATCGCGGATCGGCGTCAGCGCCTGCGCGGTCGGCTGCTCGAACAGCACGCTCCAGCCGAGCTTCGGCGTGGCGCTTGCGGCGGTCAGCACCGCATGGCCGTTGAAATCGGTGCCGGACGTGTCGGGCTCGCGGCCGGGTGCGATCGCAGCCGCGACCTGTGGTAGCTTCGACAGATCCTTGCCGACCTCGGGTCCCCTCGACGACGTCGCCAGCACGCGGCCGCGTGGATCGACCACATAGGCGAAGGCTGCCTTGCCGACCTGCGCGTCGGTGAGGAAATCGGAAAGAAAGCTGAGATCGATTTCGGCGACAGTGACGCCGGCGTTGAAACCGGAATGCGCCACCGAGATCGACATGAACGGCGTCCGGTCGACGAAATAGGCTGGTGCATAGCTGACGCCACGGGCAACCGCGTCGGTGAAGCGCACGTCGCGGGAGAGGTCGGCGTTGCTGCCGGTCGTGGTCGACTGGCGCGAGACGCGCAGCACCTCGCGGCCTTCGCCGTTGAGCTGGAACAGCTGGCTGACGACCGCGACCTGGTGCAGGAGCTGGGCGTAGTCGGCGCGCCGCTTGTCGATGGTATCCTGGCTCGCGCGGGTCACCCAGCTGATCTGGCGCTCGAGCTCGGAGATCGATTGTTCGATCCGCCGGGAGGCAGCCTGCGCCTTGTCCTCCAGCCCGCCGGTCAACGACGTCTTTGTGGCGCGATAGGAGATCCAGGTCTCCATCGCGCCGTTGACGGCGAGCACGAACACGACGAGGCCGACGAGGGAGACGACGTATTTGGCGAACAGGCCCTCGCGCAAAAACCCGATCTTGTCTTTCGCTCCTGCCATCCGGATCCTCACGCGCCGCGACCGACGCCGGCGCTATGGGCCGTACAGGCCCTGCGGCCTTCTACCACAGTTTGGGGCGTGGGGCCGGTGGAGCGCTCGGCGTGGTTACCCGCTGTGGACGCCATGTCGGTCCGAGGAGCGGTGAATTGCCGCAGCACGCTCTCCTCCGTTCGGAGGAAGCCCTGGAAGGACGGCCGAAGGCCCTCGAGCCGGTCCGTCAATCACCGGTTAAAGAGCTGCCGCAGCACGTCGTTCATCGGCTGGCTGTCCTGCTGCGCAGCCGGCGGGTTCTCCTGGGCGGGCGGCGCGGGCGAGGCCTGCGGCTCCGGCGTGGCCGGACTTGCCGGCAGGCTGCGGCTGCGGGCGGTACCGGTCCCAGTGCCGCTGGAGAGGCCCTGCTGGATCAGATTGCCGATGGCTTCACCGAGCGGCCCGCCAAGCAGATTGTTCTGCCCCGGCTGCTGCGTTTGCGGATTGGGATTGCTGCCTGCGTTACCGCCGCTTGGCGCGGTGCCGCCGAGGCCGAAGCTGCCCAGGATGTTGCCGAGCCCGGCGCCATCAGGGCCGAACAGGCCCTTGCCCATTTCGCGCAGCTTGGCGTAGGCGGCGTCCGGATTGTCGAGCATGCCGGCCATATCCGGATAGATCCGCGGCTGCGACCACGGGCCCTGAATCATCACGGGGATGCCGAAACCGACCGGCTCGGAGGTGCGGCCCTGGCCTTCGGTCGTCATCACCAGCTTAGGCTCGACGCGAAAGCCCATCATCTTGGTATCGAGTGCGATGGTGCCGGCGCCGGTCACGCGCACCAGCGGTCCGATCAGGTTGAGATCCGTCGTCACCGCCTGACCCTTGTCGATGCGGAAGGAGGCAGAGAGTTGCGACAGGTCCGTGCTCTGTTCCTGGCTGTCCTGCCAGCCCGAGAGCGTGCCCGTCGTCAGCGAGCGGATCATCTGCGCGACATTGATGCCGCGGATGGCGCCGTCCTGGAAATTGGCGAACGCCGTGCCCTGCATGTTCGCCATCAGCGCGCGCTGGCTGGTGCCGGCGCTGCGCAGGGCGAGCTTGGCCTGCAGCTTGCCGTCGATCCGGTCGAAATCGGCAAGCCCCTTCAACAACGGCAGGGCGCGCACGCCGACGAGGTCGGAATGCATGGCAAAGCTCGGCGCGCCGCTGGTCGCATCCAGAATCACCTCGCCCGAAACCTGGCCGTCATAGGCGCCGAGATTGGCGGTGCTGGCCTTCAGCACGCCGCCGGCGAGCTTCGCATCGAGCGCGAGCGGCGCGAGACGCGCTTCGCCGATGACCGCTTCGTTCGCCGAGACCCTGATCTGCGCGTCGATATAATTGAGCCCGGAAACGTCGATCGGCGCATTGCTCCAGGGTTGCGTGGCTGCGCTCTCGGGCGACTTGGACAGCGGGATCGCAAGCCGCTGGAAGTCGAGATCGACCTTGACCAGGGGCTTGCTGGCGACGTCGACCGAAGCCCAGCCGTTGAAGGTGCCATCGCCGAGCGTGCCGCTCAGGCTGTTGATCATCACGATCGGGCCATTGAGCCGCATTTCAGCGCGGCCCTTGAGCTGCGACGTCAGCACGCTGGGCATGTCGATGGCGAAATCCACCGGGACCGTCTGCCGCTCGATCGGCGCAGCCGGCGCCGTTGCCTTGAT
This sequence comes from Bradyrhizobium sp. Cp5.3, assembly GCF_000426265.1. Classification (NCBI taxonomy): domain Bacteria; kingdom Pseudomonadati; phylum Pseudomonadota; class Alphaproteobacteria; order Hyphomicrobiales; family Nitrobacteraceae; genus Bradyrhizobium; species Bradyrhizobium sp. Cp5.3. Next base: position 45,847 of record NZ_AUFA01000031.1, read on the forward strand.
GTCGAACTTGATCGGGTTCTCGCCGGCGCGTGCGGTGCCGGTGAAATCGACCTTGCGGTCGCGGCTCGTGACGGCGTCGGCATCAATGGCACTGATGCGTCCCTCGACGCGGTCGCGCACGCGCGAGAACGCAACCTCGCCATCGGTCACCTTGATGCGGTCGATGCTCGCGCCATCGATGCCGAGCGGCACGGCCGGCATCGGCGACGGATTGGCATTCGGCAGGCGCTCACGCAGCAGCGGCTGGTAGAGCACGGGATGGGTGATGATGAGCTCGCTGATCTTGGGGCGGCCCGACCACACGCTGGACAGCGTCATGTCGGCCTGCACGCTGTCGACCGTCAGGCGCGTGATGCCGCTGCGGTCCTTCGGGTCCTGCAGCGTGAGGTCGTTCAGCGTCACGTTCAGTGTCGGCCACAGGCTGACCTTGGTGGTACCGTCGATCGACAGGCGATAGCCGGTCGCATTTTCGACGCGCGACGCGATCGTCGAGGTCAGGAAACCCGAAGGAATCCCGACCACGAGGAGAAGCGCGATCACGATGATGACGGCGGCGACTGCCGCGCCGGCGAATTTCACTGCTCTCATGTCGACTTTCCAACGACGGACAAGCGGCGTCGATCCCGGCCGTCACCCGTCCCTTGCGCGAGTTTATCCCGGGACGGGAAGTTGCTCCAAGCGGTCAAAAATAGTCTGGGGGTGCTGCAAAGTTATGTGACTTATGACACACTTCTCTGGCACGACTTTACGCGATTCTGATTTTGATGGTTCCAAAGGATTTGCCGACGGATTTACCAGGGGAATTGATAAGGGATTTGAGATGAGCAAGCAGGCCGAATTTGCGGTCATTCTGAAGATGAACCCGATGTTCGCGGATCTCGGCGCGGACGAATTGCAGCGGCTGTCCAACCTCTGCCACACCCAGCATCTGGCGAACGGCGAGGTGCTGTTCCAGAAGGGCGATGCCGGGGATGCACTGTTCGGCGTTCGTCGCGGCCAGATCCGCATCGAGACCGGCGCCTCCGACGGCAGCCGGCTGACGCTCAATTTCATGGGCCCGGGCGATCTGTTTGGCGAGGTCGCGGTGCTGGACGGCCAGAGCCGCACGGCGGACGCGACCGCCGGCGAGGCCAGCGAATTGTTCGTGCTGCGCCGCGAGGATTTTCTCGCCTTCCTCGAGCGCGAGCCGAAGGTCGCGATCAAGATCATCGCGCTGCTCTGCCAGCGGATACGCTGGCAGAGCGAGCGCATGGAGGAATCCATGCTGCAGCCGCTGCCGGTGCGGCTCGCGCGGCGGCTTTGCGCGCTCGCTGCCGACTTCGGCTCCGAGGTGCACATCTCGCAGGAACAGCTCGGCGTCTTCGTCGGCGCCGCCCGCGAAAGCGTCAATCGCCAGCTTCAGGCCTGGCGCAAGGACGCGATCCTGGATCTCCAGCGTGGCCGCATCCTCCTGAAGAACATGACGAGGCTGACGTCGATCGCGCGGAACGAGTAGGGGATGCAGCGGTAGAGCCGCAGTTCACTCCGCCGCGGGATGAATCATCTTCTTCGGTGCCGATGCCGCTTCGGCGGGCGCAGCTCCGTGGTGATCCGCGGTCTCGGCATCTTCGCTGTGCACGATCAGCCGCTTGCCGAAGCGCCAGAACAGCGCGCCGAGGTCGTCCATCACCATGAACATCGCGGGCACGAACACCAGCGACAGGACGGTCGAGAACAGAAGGCCGCCGATCACCGCGAGCGCCATTGGTGAGCGGAACTCACCGCCGGCGCCGACCGCGAGCGCGCTCGGCATCATGCCGGCGACCATCGCGATCGTGGTCATCACGATCGGGCGGGCGCGCTTCATGCCCGCGTCGATCATGGCGTCTTCGCGCGTCTTGCCGGCACGGATCGCCTCGATCGCGAACTCCACCAGCATGATCGCGTTCTTGGTCACGATACCCATCAGCATCAGGATGCCGATCCAGACCGGTGTGGTGAGCTGCTTGCCGGTGACGAGCAGCGCGGCGATGGCGCCGCCGATCGAGAGCGGCAGCGAGAACAGGATGGTGATCGGCTGCAGGAAGGTGCCGAACAGCAGCACCAGCACCGCATAGACCATCATCAGGCCCGCCGTGATCGCGGTGGCGAAGCCGTCCGACAGTTCGTTGAGGCTTTCGGCGTCGCCGGAGGGCGAGACCCTCACGCCCTTCGGCAAACTCTTCATCACCGGCAGGTCGTAGATCTTCTTGGTGGCGTCGCCGAGCGCCGCGGAGCCGACGAGGTCGGCGGCGACGGTTGCCTGCCGCTCGCGGTCGTAGCGGTTGATGCTGGTCGGACCCTGGTCGAGCTTGACGTCGGCGATGACCGAGAGCGGCACGCCCCCCTTCTCCCCGTGCTCACCGAGCGGAACGCGCAGCTGCTCGAGGGTCTTGAGATTGGCACGCGCGGCGTCCTCGAGCTGCACGCGGATCGGCACCAGGCGGTCGCCGACGTCGAACTTGGCGAGCGCGGGACCGACATCGCCGATGGTCGCGACGCGGATGGTCTGCGACAGGCTTTCGGTCGAGACGCCGAGGCGCGCGGCGAGGTCGGCGCGCGGCTCGATGCGCAGCTCGGGCCGTTCCAGCGCGGTCTCCGAGATCACGTTGGAGATGGTCGGAATTCGCTTCATCTGCGTCGCGAGCTCGCTCGCGACGTTGTTGACGATGTTGGCGTCGACGCCGGTCACGACAAGCGAGATTGCGCGCAGCCCGTTCTCGTCCAGGAACCAGAACCGGATGTCGGGGATGTTCTCCAGCTCCTGGCTGATCGAGAATTCGAGCTCGCGCTGGGTGATGTCGCGTGAGGTCTTGGGCGTGTAATTGATGATCAGAGCCGCGCGACGCACCTCCTGCGTTCCCGGCGGAACACGGCCGCCGTCGACGAAGATGCTCTTCACTTCGGGGCGCTGGCGCAGGCGCGCGACGATGTCCTCGGTGACCTTCTCGGTGTAGGCGAGCTGGGTGCCGGGCGGCAGCTCGATCGCGAGCAGCGAGCGAGCGCTGTCCTGCGCGGGCAGGAAGCCCTGCGGCAGCAGCGTGATGCTCCAGATCGAGGCGGCGAAGATCGCAAGGCCGATCAGCACGGTGATATAATGATGCTTCACCGACCAGGCCACGATCTTGTGGTAGGTGCGCAGCACGCGCCCCGGCGGGGGCTCTTCGTGATTGTGGTGCTTGAGGAAGTAAGCCGCCAGCATCGGCGTCACGAAGCGCGCCGCGAGCAGCGAGAAGAACACCTGCACGGAGACGGTGATGCCGAACTGCTTGAAGAACTGTCCGGCGATGCCCGACATGAAGCTCGCCGGCGCGAAGATCGCGATGATGGTGAGCGAGATCGCGATGACGGCGAGGCCGATTTCATCGGCGGCTTCGAGAGCGGCACGATAGGGCGACTTGCCCATGTTCATGTGCCGCACGATGTTCTCGATCTCGACGATGGCGTCGTCGACCAGAATACCCGTCGACAGCGTGATGGCGAGGAAGCTGACGAGGTTGAGCGAGAAGCCGAGGAGGTCCATCGCCCAGAACGCGGGGAAGATCGACAGCGGCAGCGAGATCGCGGCGATGATGGTGGCGCGCAGGTCGCGCAGGAACAGCAGCACGATGATGACGGCGAGGATGGCGCCTTCGAACAGGGTCGAGATCGCCGCCTCGTAATTGCCCTTGGTGAATTCGACCGAGGTGTCGATCAGCTTGAGGTCGACATCCGGATAGGCAGCCTTGAGAGCGTCGATGCGCTTCTGCACGGCGGCGGCGACGACGACGTCGCTGGCGCCCTTGGAGCGCTTGATGCCGAGTGCCACGACCGGCTCGCCGTTGAAGCGGGCGAAGGTGCGGCGATCGGCAATGGTGTCTGTGACGGTGCCGAGATCGTCGAGCCGGACCTCGCCGCCGCCGAACAGCGGGATCATGGTGCCGGCGAGGTCGCTCAAGGTCTTGGCGCCGGCAAGAGTGCGGATCGCCTGGTCGTTCTTGCCGATCTCGGCGCGGCCGCCGGCGACGTCGACATTGGTGCCGCGCAGGCTCTGGCTGACATTGACGGCGGTCAGCCCCATCGCCTGGAGGCGATCGGGATCGAGCGAGACCAGGATCTCGCGCTCGACACCGCCGATGCGCTCGACCTGGGCAACACCGCGCACGCCCTGCAGCGCGCGCTTGACCACGTCGTCGACGAAATAGGACAGTTGTTCCGGCGTCTTGCCGGGCGAGATCGCGGCGTAGGTGACGATCGGCAGGCCGATCACGTCGACGCGCTGGATCAAGGGCTCGGTGACGTTCTGCGGCAGGTTGGAGCGCACGCGCGTGACGGCGTCCTTGACGTCGTTGAGGGCGCGATCGGTGTTGGTCTCCAGCGCGAACTGGATCGTGGTCACCGACAGGCCGTCGGTGATCGACGAGGTGATGTGCCGCACGCCTTCGACGCCGGAGACCGCGTCTTCAACCGTCTTGGTGACCTGGGATTCGAGCTCGGCGGGCGCCGCACCGAATTGCGACACAGCCACCGAGATCACGGGAATGTCGGCCGAAGGCAGTCGCGTCACCGCGAGCTTGGTGAAAGAGACCCAGCCGAGGATCAGGAGGATGATCGAAAAGACGACCGATGGCAGCGGATTGCGAATCGACCATGCCGAGATATTGAGAGCCATCAGCGTACTCGCGATCGATCGATTTCATCGGCGAAGACAGTCTTGATCTGGTCGCCGTCATGCAGCGAAGAGCCAGCGTCGGCCACGACGATTTCGCCTACGTCGAGGCCTTCCAGGATTTCCGTTGAGGTGTCGGACGTCAGTCCGACCCGCACCCTGCGCGTCTCGACCGTATTGCCTTTGACCACCTGGATGGTGAGATGGTCAATGGCGGTCTTGGGAACCGCAACGCCGCAGCTTCGCTTGGCGTCGATCGAGGCGCGGGCGAACATGCCGACCTTCAACGACGGATTGTTGGTGACGCTGATGCGGACACGGCCGAGCTGGGTGGCGCGGTCGATCTCGGGCGAGACCAGCCGAACCCGCCCGATCAGGTCGGGCGCGTCGTCGCGGCTGATCCGCACGGTGGCGCCCGGGTTGAGCTTGGGCATGTGCACCGCCGGAACCTGCGCGTCGAGCTCGATCTCGCCGTTGACGGCGATACGGAACATTGGGCCTGCCTGAGGGGAAGCCGGTGCACCGACGACGGTGCGGACTTCGGTGACGAGGCCGGCGGCAGGCGCCTTCAGCGAGATCGGACCTTGCGCGCCGGGCCGTGCCGGCTGGCCCGGAATCTGTGGTGGCGGCGTCAGGCGGGCCAGCTCCTGGTTCTCGGTGACGGTGGCGCCTTCCGTGACGAAGACGTCGGTGACCCGGGATCCCTCCTGGTCGGCCACGACCACGGCCTCGCGCCGCGGCACGAAGAAGCCGGTCACCCGCACCAGATCGGAGAAGCAGGCGTTGGTCGACTTCGTCACGACGACGAGCGCCTCGGTCGGCGTTTCCTTGGCTTCCGGACGACGCCGATGCTCGAACAAATAATAGCCGACGCCGAGCGCAACGATGAACAGCACGGTTCCGGCAGGCTTGAGATATTCGGTGACCTTCATCGCCGGATCATCCTGGCCTGGCTCACGGCCGTCCGTACGAGGCCTGCTGAGATTGTTTCCCTGAAACGAAGCGGCGCCCCGCAAGGCTGCGGGACGCGCTTGGGCGCCGAGACTTTACACCACATCACAAATGATCACTGCGAGAATTACGTCGTGGTCACTTCGATGCGGTGGTCTTGTTTTCCATGTTGACGACCTGCACGCGGCGGTTCACCTCCGCCATCGGCTGGCTCGGGTCCTTCAGCTTGCTCTTGCCGTAGCCGACGGTGACGAGATCGGACGCGGCGATGCTGTACTTGTCGACGAGATAGCGCTTGATCGAATCCGCGCGGCGCTCCGACAGGTCCTGGTTGTAGGCCTCGCCGCCGGCGGCGTCGGTGTGACCGGCGACGACGAAGGTCGAGCCCTTCAGGTCCGGGCTGGTCAGTGCGCGGCCGAGCGCCTGGACCGAGGGAAGCGACTTGGCGCTGATATTGGCCGAGTTGTAGTCGAAGGTGATCTCGAGATCGATGTTCGGCTTGTCCTTGGCCACTGACGCGATCTCCTCGCGTTCGGTGACCGAGAGCGAACGTGTGGAGCGGCCGCGGACGGACTGGAGCAGCTGGGTCTCTGCCGCGCTCGGTGCCGGATCGGCGGTCTGCGGGCCGATCGAAAGGCCGCGGGTGAGAGGCTTCTTCGCCGCCGGCGCCAGCGCGCGAACGATCTCATCCTCGCTGACGTTCTTGCCGTTGCCGTCGTCACCCGCGCGCACGGGCGAGGGCGCCAGCGACAGGGCGGCACTGACGGTAATGATGGACAGGATCGCGGTCAGTCCCTTTGCAGCCAATCTCATTGCCAGTCCCTCCTGCGCAGCCGGCGCGCGCGGTTCCAAAATTTCTGCAATAAGCCCCCGGAAGGCCGCATGCGGCATTGTCAAATTAGTCGCCGGCAGGGCGATAGGGTTCGAGGCACGCCCTGCCTCAACTCAAAAAAATATCAACGCACTCCGTAACTTGCGAACTCCTGAACGATGTTCGGGTCCATCGCCTTGGCATTCGCAATGTCGAGGGCTCCCTCCTGGGCCGAGCCGTTACGCTGCTTGGCGAGGCCCCGGCCGTAGAGCGAGGAGGTCAGGCGCGGGTTGATCTTCAGCGCCGCGTCGAAATCGGCGATGGCGTTCTTCACTGCACCCGATTTCAGGTTGACGAGGCCCCGGCTGTCGAGCGCATCGACGAAATTCGGCCGCAGCCGCAGTGCCTCGTTGCAATCCCTCAGCGCGCCCTGGAGATCGCCGATCACGGTGCGGGTCCAGCAGCGGTTGTTCAGCGCCTCGACGTCCTTCGCATTGATCCGCAGTGTGCCGTCGAAATCCTTGATGGCGAGGTCGTAGGCCCCCTTGCTGGCATAGACCTGGCCGCGCCGGTACAGCGCGTTCACATCGTCCGGATTGGCGGCGATCTTCGCCGTCAGGCTCTTGATGGTGGGATCGTCAGCCAGCACGGCCGGGCTTGGGCCGCTTTGGCTCGGACCGGCGTCGGCGCTCGGCGGGGTGACGGGATCAGCCGGCTTCACCGGCGGTGGCGGCGGAGGCAAGGCAGCTTCCACCTGCGGCTTCGGCGATGGGGCCGGTGCCGGCGCAGGCGCGGCGGTTGCCTCAGTCGGCTTCGGAGGCGGTGCGGCGGGCGGTGCAGGCGGCGGGTTGTTGGCAACCACGGCAGGCGGCGGAGCGGGAGGTGCGGGGGGTGGTGTCGTCGCCGTCGGACGCGATCCGCCGGCGCCCGGAATGAACGAAAAATCCTCGGCCAGCGAGGACGAGATCCACGGCACCTGCTCGCCGCGCGAGGCGCGGGTGACGCCCATCTTGGTGCGGTTCAGCGTCTCCTCGGCCATCAGGTCGGGGACGCGGATTTCCTTCAGCAACTCCTGGACGAACAGGCTGTGGTCGCCACCGGCGTCAGAGACCACCGAGGCCAGCGCCGCCGAGTACATCACCAGCGTGCCGTTCGGCGCGATGACCGGCGTAAGGCCTGCGGAGAAGCTGCGGAACCGGCGCTCGAACGGGTTGCGCCTGGACGCATCGATCAGCGCGATCTTGACGCCGGCGCCGCGGGTGTTGAGCTCGCCGAGGATGGTTTCGATGCTGAAGCCGTCACGGCGCACATCGGACTCGGTCCAGATCTGCGCATCGATCGGGATCATGTAGCTCTGACGAGCCGACTGGATGCCAAAACCGCTGTAGAACACCAGCGCCACCGAGCCCGGCTTGATCTTGCCGTAGAGCTTGTCGAAGGCGCGGCGCATGGCGTCGCCGGTCAGGTTCTCGCCGATCTCGACGGAAAAGCCGTCCCGCTTGAGCTCGTCGGCGACGTCGCGCGCGTCGTTGATCGGTTCCTTCAGCGGGCTGTCCGCGTCCGGATATTTGGCGTTGCCGATGACCAGCGCGAAACGGTCGCCGGCCGCGAGCGATGGCGCGGTTGGAAGGAGCGAGACAAGCAGGAGCAGAAGAAAAAGGAAGCGAATTTTCATAATCAGCGCGGTCCAGCCAAAAAGGCGCCGTTCCCAGCTTGCGCCGCGGCGACCTTAACTTACGCTATCTGCATTATCAAACCGGGGGGAGGGGGCGTCAACCGCTTGGAGATTCGGCGTTATCGCGACAATTGACCGCGACGCCGCTAGCAGATGCAGGGGGAATAAGTCGGCAGTCACGGCTTCTCTCGATGGGGGTTCGATTCGAGGTTCAGGCCTCTTGGGCCGATCCATGTTAGGCCGGCCACCGCGACGAAAATGTGATTGGTCTGACATTATGATACGCGGGGAGCGCGCCGTTTGACGTTTGCGACGGACGATGGCTTGGTGTGCGGGATCGTCCCGAAAGACTAACCTCAGAAAAAAAGCAAAACCATGGGAAACGCCTACGAAATCTACGCGCTGCGCTATGCGACGATGTCGCCGCGCACCCCTCACATGAACTTCCTGTTGCCGGACCCGCATGACAGCGCGGCACAGGACCTCGACTATTTCGTCTGGCTGATCCGCGGCGGCGGCCGCGAGATCCTGGTCGACACCGGCTTCAATGCCGAGGAAGCGAGCTTGCGGGCCCGCAAGCTGACGCTCAATCCGGTCGATGCGCTGGAGCGCTTTGGCGTTTCCGCGTCAAGCATCCGCGACATCATCGTGACGCATCTGCATTACGACCACGCCGGCAATCTCGACCGCTTCCCCAATGCACGCTTCCATCTCCAGGAGCGCGAGATGGCTTACGCGACCGGGCGCTGCATGTGCAACGGCCTGCTGCGACATCCGTTCTCGGTCGAGCACGTCACGCTGATGGTGCGCCATGTCTATGGCGAGCGCGTCACCTTCTACTCCGGCGAGGGCGGGGTCGCGCCCGGCGTCACCGTGCACCGCGTCGGCGGTCATTCCGATGGCTTGCAGGTCGTCAAGGTCGAGACTGCGCGCGGGCCGGTGGTGCTGGCGTCCGATGCGGCGCATTATTACGCCAATTTGCAGCGGCGCAGCCCGTTCCCGATCGTCTACAATGTCGGCGACATGGCGATAGGCTGGGAGACGATCGAGCGTCTCGCCGGTCATCCCGATCGCTTCATCCCCGGACACGATCCGCTCGTGACGGAAATCTATCCGCGCGCCAGCGACAAGATCGACGCGTGGGCGCTGCATCTGCCGCCGTCGAAGTCGTTTGCGAAATAGCATGATGCCGGACCCTCATCCTGAGGAGGCCGCGTAGCGGCCGTCTCGAAGGATGAAGCCAAGATGAAGCAGCGGGGCCTTCATGGTTCGAGACGGCGCTTCGCGCCTCCTCACCACGAGGGTCCGCTAATACGCTTCCTTGGCGTCCGCCTCCTCGCTGGTCTGGATCAGATCGAGACTCTGCTCGACCTTGCCGAGCAGCGCGGACAATTGCTTGCGTTCCTGCGCCGAAAGACAAGAGAGGATCTCGTCTTCCCGCCGCAGCAGTTGCGGGAACAGCTCCTCGTAGAGCGCGCGGCCCTTTTTCGTCAGTTGCAGGCGGAATTCGCGGCGATCGGCCGCGTTCTCGACCCGCTCGATCAGCTCGTCATGCAGCAGCGTGGTCACCGCGCGGCTGATGGTAGATTTGTGCGTGCGGGTACATTGCGAGATGTACTGCGCGCTGCAGGCATCGTTGCGGAAGCCGAGCGTCGCCAGCACCCGCCAGGCCGGAATGTCGAGGCCGTGGCGCTCCTGATACTCGACCGCGAGCGCTGCGCTGACTTCGGCAGCCAGCCGGTTGAGGCGGAACGGCACGAACTTGAACAAATCGAGCCGCGCCTTCGCCAATGTGTCGTCCGCGTCACGAGTCTTCAGCGCGGTATCTGTCGTCCTCGCCAAAATGCGCTCCGAATTCCAGTTGACGGCCGGCCGGCTCCGGTCCAAAATAGTTGCACGTGAGACTATCTAGCAGATCAGTCCCCTCCTGACCAGAGCCGAGGTTAGCGCATGGCGCAGGCAAAGACCCAGTTCGGCTACCGCCGCCACCCCGATCAGGACCGCCCCGGCCCTAACCCGGCCGAGCATGCGGTGGTCGTGGTTGGCGCCGGCCCGGTCGGCCTGTCGCTGGCGATCGACCTTGCCCAGCGCGGCCAGCGCGTTGTCCTTTTGGATGACGCCGACCGCATCGGCGAGGGCTCGCGCGCGATCTGCTTCTCCAAGCGCTCGCTGGAATATTGGGACCGGCTCGGCGTCGGCGACCGCATGGTCGAGAAGGGCGTGGTGTGGAGCGTCGGCCGCATCTTCCACGGCGAGTCCCAGCTCTACCAGTTCAACCTGTTGCCCGAGGACGGCCACAAGCGGCCGGCCTTCATCAACCTCCAGCAATATTACGCCGAGGCCTATCTGGTCGATCGCATTACGGATCTACCGGGGATCGATCTGCGCTGGCGCAACAAGGTAACGGCGCTGGAGCAGCGCAACGACTCCGTCGTGCTGACCATCGAGACGCCGGAGGGAGCCTATCGGCTAAGTACGCAATACGTCATCGCCTGCGACGGCGCGCGCTCATCGCTGCGGCAGATGGTCGGTGCCGAATTTGCCGGCCAGGTGTTCGAAGACCAGTTCCTGATCGCCGACGTCAAGATGACCGCGGAATTCCCGACCGAGCGCTGGTTCTGGTTCGATCCGCCGTTCCATGGCGGACGCTCGGCGCTGCTGCACCGGCAGCCCGACGACGTCTGGCGCATCGATCTGCAGCTCAGCCGCGATGCCGATCCCGTCTTCGAGAAGAAGCCGGAGAATGTGCGGCAGCGGATCGCGCGCATGCTCGGCCACGACAAGTTCGAGTTCGAATGGATCTCGCTTTACAAATTCCAATGCCGGCGCATGGATCGTTTCCTCCACGGCCGCGTGATCTTTGCCGGCGATTCCGCGCATCAGGTCTCGCCCTTTGGCGCGCGTGGCGCCAATTCAGGGCTCGAGGATGCCGAGAACCTTTCCTGGAAGCTCGATCGCGTGCTGCGCGGCTCTTCACCCGCGAGCCTGCTCGAGAGCTACCACGTCGAGCGCAGCCTTGCCGCCGACGAGAACATCCGCGAATCCACGCGCTCGACCGATTTCATGGCGCCGAACACGGACCAGGAGGCGCGGCTGCGCAAGGCGGTGCTGTCGCTCGCCAAGGAGACCGAGTTCGGCAAGCGCATGGTCAATGGCGGCCGGCTGTCGGTGCCCTGCAGCTATGACTCGCCGCTGTCCTCGCCAGATGCGGAGGCGTGGCGAGGTGGCCCGCGGCCCGGCTGTTCCATGCTGGATGCGCCGATCGAGGCACGCGCAGGCGAACAGAGCTATCTGACGGACATGTTCCGCAACGAAGGAACGGACTTCGCCCTGCTGTCGTTCAGCAATGGTGCAGCAGTCGAGGCGCCCGACGGCGTCAAGGATATCCGGATCGGCGGTGCGGGTGGATTGGCCGATTCTGCCGGCCTTGCCGCGAAGCGCTACGACGCCGAGCCAGGCTCGGCCTATCTGCTCCGGCCCGACGGCTATGTCGCGGCGCGCTTTCGGCATCCGACGCCCGGGTCGATCGCAGCCGCATTGTCGCGTGCCGAAGGTTTGAACTGAGGTTTCGCATGGCGCTTTCCACCAGCTCGAATTTCGCGCGGCCCGACGACGCCTTCCGCGCTATCGTCGAGGCGCATCGCGGGTTGTCCGACGCAGAGAGCGCGGATCTCGACGCCGCGCTGGTCCTGATCCTCGCCAACCATATTGGCGACATCGACGTGCTGCGCGAGGCGATCGTGCTCGCGAAGCGACGCATGATCGACGGCCAGCAGCAACAACAGCAACAACAATAACCCTGTGACTCGAAGGATGAATTGATGGCGAAGAACTTCGCATCCACCGGCGATCTCTCGGAGAAGAAGATCACCTTCTCCGAGATCGGCACCGATCTCTATGCCTTCACCGCCGAGGGCGACCCGAACACGGCGGTCATCGTCGGCGACGACGGCTGCCTCGTGTTCGACGCGCAGGCGACGCCTGCGATGGCCAACAAGGTGATCGAGCGCGTCCGCACCGTCACCGACAAGCCGATCAAATATGTCGTGCTGTCGCACTATCACGCCGTGCGCGTGCTCGGCGCCTCCGCCTACAAGGCGCAAGGCATCGTCGCCTCACAGGAGACCTATCGGCTGATCGAGGAGCGCGGCAAGCAGGATTGGGATTCCGAATTCGGCCGTTTCCCTCGCCTGTTCCAGGATGCCGCGAGCATTCCCGGCCTGACCTGGCCGACGCTGACCTTCGAAGGCGAGATGTCGATCTATCTCGGCAAGCGCGAGGTGCGGTTGATGCAGCTCGGCGCAGGCCACACCTCCGGCGACATCGTCGCCTGGGTGCCGGATGCCGAAGTCATGTTCTCCGGCGATCTCATCGAATATCACTCGGCCTGCTATTGCGGCGACGCGCATTTGCGCGAATGGCCGCTGACGCTGAACGAGATCCGCAACTTCAATCCGAAGGCGATCGCGCCTGGACGCGGCGATGCGCTGAAGGGCACCACCACCGCGCGCGAGGCGATCGCGATGACCCGCGATTTCGTGTCGACGCTCTATGGCGCGGCGGAAATCTCGGTTGCCAAGGGGCGCACGCTGAAGGAGACGATGGCGGCGACCCGCGAGGTGATGGATCCCAAGTTTTCGAGCTTCGCCATCTACGAGCACTGCCTGCCGTTCAACGTGTCGCGCGCCTTCGACGAGGCGTCGGGGATCGACGATCCCGTGATCTGGACCGACAAGCGCGACCAGGAAATGTGGGCCGCCCTGCAAGGAGGAGGATAGTCATGAACATCAACACCTCGCCGGATCAGATCGTTCGCAGCACCGCCCAAGTCACGCCGGGCTACATGTCCGGCTTCGGCAACAGCTTCGAGACCGAGGCATTGCCGGGCGCGCTGCCGATGGGCCGCAACTCGCCGCAGCGCTGTGCCTACGGCCTCTACGCCGAGCAGCTTTCCGGCTCGCCCTTCACCGCGCCGCGCGGCACTAATGAGCGCTCCTGGCTCTATCGCATCCGCCCCTCGGTGAAGCACTCCGGCCGCTTCGAGAAGGTCGATGCCGGCCTGTGGCGCTCGGCGCCATGTCACGAATACGATCTGCCGATCGCGCAGCTGCGCTGGGACCCGACGCCGATCCCGAAGGAGGACGTGACGTTCCTCCAGGGCGTGCAGACCATGACGACGGCCGGCGACGTCAACACCCAGGCCGGCATGGCCGCGCATGTCTACCTGATCACCAAGTCGATGGTCGACCAGCATTTCTACAATGCCGACGGCGAGATGATGTTCGTGCTTCAGCAGGGCACTTCGCGCTTCGTCACCGAGTTCGGCCGCATCGACGCCGAACCCGGCGAGATCGTGATCATCCCGCGCGGCGTGAAATTCCGCGTCGAGATTCTGAACGGGCCGGCGCGCGGCTATCTCTGCGAAAATTATGGCGGCGCCTTCACGCTGCCGGAGCGCGGGCCGATTGGCGCCAACTGCCTTGCCAATGCGCGCGACTTCCTCACGCCGGTGGCGAGCTACGAGGATAGGGACACGCCGACCGAGCTCTACGTGAAATGGGGCGGCTCGCTGTTCAAGACTATGCTGCCGCATTCGCCGATCGACGTCGTCGCCTGGCACGGCAATTACGCGCCGTACAAATATGATCTACGCACCTTCTCGCCGGTCGGTGCGATCGCCTTCGATCACCCGGATCCCTCGATCTTCACGGTGCTCACCTCGCCGTCGGAGACGGCGGGCACCGCGAATATCGACTTCGTCATCTTCCCCGAGCGCTGGATGGTCGCCGACAACACCTTCCGTCCGCCCTGGTATCACATGAACATCATGAGTGAATTCATGGGCCTGATCTACGGCGTCTACGACGCCAAGCCGCAGGGTTTCGTTCCCGGCGGCATCAGTCTGCACAATTGCATGTTGCCCCACGGTCCCGATCGCGAGGCCTTCGATCACGCCAGCAATGGCGAGCTGAAGCCGGTGAAGCTGACGGGCACCATGGCCTTCATGTTCGAGACCCGCTACCCGCAGCGTGTCACGGAGCATGCCGCGAAATCGTCGACGCTCCAGGACGACTACGCGGAGTGCTGGAAGGGCCTGGAGAAGCGGTTCGATCCGAACAGGCCGTAGCGTTCCCCTGCCGTCATTCCGGGGCGCCGCGAAGCGGCGAGCCCGGAATCCATACTCACGATCGTGGTTATGGATTCCGGGCCTGGCCCTTCGGGCCATCCCGGAATGACGAAGGAGAGAGATTGTCCGATTGTGAACAGGATTCGTATTGTGCCCCACCCCAACGATCCCAGCCTCCGCTCCTTCATCGACGTGGATCCCGCCTCCGACTTTCCGATCCAGAACCTGCCTTATGGCGTGTTCTCGACGGCGGCCAATCCAACACCGCGCGTCGGCGTGGCGATCGGCAATTACGTGCTCGACCTCTGGGCGCTTGAGCAGGATTGCCGGCTCGATGTCGGGACGCTCGGCGTGTTCTCCGGGCCGTCGCTCAATCCGTTCATGGCGCTGGGGCCCAAGGTCTGGTCGAAGACGCGGGCGCGGACCAGCGAGCTGCTGCGCCACGATCATCCCGAGCTGCGCGACAACGAGGACCTACGCAGCCGCGCGCTCGTGCCGATGGGTGATGCCAGGATGCATCTGCCGTTCGCGGTCTCCGGCTACACCGACTTCTATTCGTCGAAGGAGCACGCCACCAATGTCGGCGTGATGTTCCGCGGCAAGGACAATGCGCTGCAGCCGAACTGGCTGCATATGCCGATCGGCTATAACGGCCGCGCTTCGACCGTGGTGGTCAGCGCCACCCAGGTGAAGCGGCCGCGCGGGCAGTTGAAGCCGCCGAATGTCGAGGTGCCGAACTTTGCGCCGTGCAAGCGGCTCGACTTCGAGCTGGAGATGGGCGTCGTGGTCGGCCAGCCATCGCCGATGGGCGGCATGCTGAGCGAGAGCCAAGCCGAGGAAATGATCTTCGGCTTCGTGCTGCTCAACGACTGGAGCGCGCGGGACATCCAGCAATGGGAATATGTGCCGCTCGGGCCGTTCCTCGCCAAGGCGTTTGCGACCTCGATCAGCCCGTGGGTGGTGACGCGCGAGGCGCTGGAGCCATTCCGGCTGAAGGGGCCCGAACAGGAGCCGACGCCGCTCGACTATCTCAAGCAGGCGAAGCCGCAGAACTACGATCTGGAGCTCGACGTTTCCTTGCGCGCCGCCGGCGCGAATGCGCCCGCCAGCATCAGCCGCACCAACTTCAAATACATGTACTGGTCGTCGGTGCAGCAATTGATGCACCACGCCTCCAGCGGATGCGCGATGAATGTCGGCGATCTCCTCGGCAGCGGCACGATCTCCGGCCCGGAAAAGAACCAGCGCGGCAGCCTGCTTGAGATCAGCTGGAATGGCACCGAGCCGGTCGAATTGCCCGGCGGCGCCAAGCGCTCGTTCCTGGAGGATGGCGACAGCCTCGTCATGCGCGGCTGGTGCCAGGGCAAGGGCTACCGCGTCGGCTTCGGCGAGGTCGAGGGGACGATTTTGCCGGCGGAGTGATTGCCTGCCGGCTATCGGTCAAGGCCAGCCTTGTCGAGCTCAGTTCTCATTCGAGCTGAAAAATCGACAATCTGCTGCTTATCGAAATTGCAGTACGTCGGGAGAGATTTATCGGGGATGTGCTGCACCAGCGCTGCGCCGACCCGAATAATGTACCGAAGTTCTTCCGGTGTTACTTCGATCTGCATTTGCTAGCGCTCCTCCGGCGGCACGTCGCGTATCCGCGCGCAATGCGTCGCGACATCCTCGACGCTGAACTTCAAATGCACGCGCTTGTCCGACGGCACCTGCTTGGTCGTGCACACGCCCGGCCGCCATTCCTGCGCAGGGCGGATTGGGCGCGGGGCAAAGCCGCCGCCGCAGTTCGGGCAGACGTTGAACAGCTTGGTCTCCACGCAGTCCGCACAGAACGTGCATTCATAGGAGCATATCCGCGCATCCGTTGCATTCGGCGGCAGGTCGCGGTCGCAATATTCGCAGTTCGGTCGAAGTTGCAGCGCCATGACTGAATCTCCCGGATTGGGCGCGGATCATCGCAGGTCCTTGGCGCGGCGCGAATGCCGCAATTCCCTCGATTTCAGCCGGGCTGGATCTCCTTCAGCGGCAGTCGCGAGCTCTCCTTCAGCCGGTCCAGCACGATCGACGAGCGCACATGCGCCACACTCTGGTGCGGCATCAGCACGTCGTTGACGAGGTTGGAGAGTCCCTTGAGGTCGCGCAGCACCGCCTTCAGCACGTAGTCGGCGTCGCCCGTCAGCGAATAGGCTTCCTGGATCTCGTCGATGCGATTGACCAGGGTCCGGAAGCGCTTGGAATTATCCGGCGAGTGGGTCGCCAGCGTCACCTGGATGAATGCGATCACGCCGAAGCCGAGTGCCTCGCTGGAGAGATCGGCGTGATAGCCGGCGATCACCTTCTCCTCCTCCAGCCGCATCCGCCGCCGCGAGCATTGCGAGGCCGACAGCCCCGCGAGCTCGGCGAGCTCCTGGTTGGTGAGGCGGCCGTCATCCTGGAGCGCGCCGAGTATCTTGAGGTCGAAGGCGTCAACCGAAATCATGCGTCATTTATCCATTCGATGCACAAACCGTGCATAGGATAGCCAAATAGCATCTTATTTGCACGCCCATTGCGCCCCCTATGAAGGATAGTTCTTGCAGCAGCAATTTGGGAGAGCAGCCATGGGTCCATTTCCGCACGATGCACCGCCGGCCACGATCAGCGCCGACAATCCGATGGGCACCGACGGCTTCGAGTTCGTCGAATATGCGCACCCCAATCCGCAAGAGCTGCACGACCTGTTCAAGCTGATGGGCTTTGCCGCCGTCGCGCGCCACAAGACCAAGGCAATCACGGTCTATCGCCAGGGCGACATCAATTATCTCGTCAACGAGGAGCCGGGCACCCACGGTTTCGACTTCGTCGCCGCGCACGGCCCCTGTGCGCCGTCGATGGCGTTCCGCGTCGTCGATGCGCAAAAGGCTTATGAGCGCGCGATCGCGCTCGGCGCGGAGCCGGCCGACGCCACCTCCGCACAGAAGACGCTCGATGTGCCCGCGATCAGGGGTATCGGCGGCAGCCTGCTCTATTTCGTCGACCGCTACGGCGCGAAGGGCTCGGCCTATGACGCCGAATACGAATGGCTAGGTGCGCGCGATCCGCGCCCGCATGGCGCCGGCCTGTTCTATCTCGACCATCTCACCCACAACGTCCACCGCGGCCGCATGGACGTCTGGGCGGGCTTCTACGAAAAGCTGTTCAACTTCCGTCAGATCCGTTTCTTCGACATCGAGGGCCGCGCCTCCGGCCTGTTCTCGCGGGCGCTGACCAGCCCCGACGGCAAGATCCGGATTCCGATCAACGAGGACGCCGGCGATTCCGGCCAGATCGAGGAATATCTGCAGACCTATCGCGGCGAGGGCATCCAGCATATTGCTTGCGGCTGCCGCGACATCCACAGCACGATCGAAGGCCTGCGCGCCGCCGGCCTGCCGTTCATGCCGTCGCCGCCCGACACCTATTTCGAGCGGATCGATGCCCGCCTGCCCAAGCACGGTGAGAACGTCGCGCGGCTCAGGACCAACGGCATCCTGATCGACGGCGAAGGCGTGGTCGACGGCGGCCAGACCAAGGTGCTGCTGCAGATCTTCTCGGCGAATGCCATCGGCCCGATCTTCTTCGAGTTCATCCAGCGCAAGGGCGACGATGGTTTCGGCGAGGGTAATTTCAAGGCGCTGTTCGAATCGATCGAGGAAGATCAGATCCGGCGCGGGGTGCTGAAGGTGGATAGCGCGGCGTAAGCGGTCGCTTTCGGGCACGCCGCCGCGTCAAGGCAGGGGCCGTAGGGTGGGCAAAGCGAAGCGTGCCCACCGCTTCTATCGGAATCGTGGAAAGATGGTGGGCACGGCGCTACGCGCCTTTGCCTACCCTACGAAGCTGCGTTGGACTGCGAGCTGTTGCCACTGACCGGTGTCGTCCCGGCCGAACGACGGCGGAGTGTGACGAGGCAGCTGAGACTACCTCTTCCACGCCTTCGTCACAGCCCCGATCTCCGCCGCCTCGGGCTCGCGAACCGCCGACGGGGTGCGGGAGAATCTTGGCGCCGGCGCAGGCTGCTTCACGCCGTGGCGCTCGACGAAGACGTTGCGGGCGACCATGTGGGGGTGCTCGGTCGCTTCCGACATGGTCAGCACCGGCGCGAAGCAGATGTCGGTGCCTTCCATGATCTTGCACCAGTCCTCGCGCGTCTTGCTCTTGAACACGGCCTGCAGCTTCTCCTTCAGTGCCGGCCAGGCCTTGCGGTCCATCTGAGCGTCGAAGTCGGCGTCAGTGAGACCCGCATGCTCACGCAAGAGTGCATAGAACTGCGGCTCGATCGAGCCGATCGAGACGAAATGGCCGCAGGCGCATTCATAGACGCCGTAGAAATGCGCGCCGCCGTCGAGGAAGTTCTGCACGCGGCCTTCGGTCCAGCGGCCGATCGTGGTCATGTCGAAGAAGAACGACATCAGCGACGCCGCGCCGTCGCACATCGCAGTGTCGACCACCTGCCCCTTGCCGGACTTCTGCGCTTCCAGCAGTGCGGCGAGCACGCCGACGACGAGATAAAGCGCGCCGCCACCGAAATCGCCGACCAGATTGAGCGGCGGCACCGGCGCTTCCTTGGTGCCGATTGCGGCGAGTGCGCCGGTGATGGAGATGTAATTGATGTCATGGCCGGCGGCATTGGCGAGCGGGCCTTCCTGGCCCCAGCCGGTCATGCGGCCATAGACGAGCTTTGGATTGCGCGCGAGCACCACGTCGGGTCCGAGCCCGAGCCGCTCCATCACGCCGGGACGAAAGCCCTCGACCAGCGCGTCGGCGTTGGCAAGCAGGTCGAGTACCTCCGCGATTGCCGTCTTGTCCTTGAGGTCGAGCTCGATCACCTTGCGGCCGCGTCCCGCCACCGACTTCATGCTCTTCTTCGCGCCGACGCGGTCGAGCGTGACGACGTCGGCACCCATGTCGGCCAGCATCATGCAGGCGAACGGACCGGGACCGATGCCGGCGAATTCGACGATGCGGAAGCCCGAAAGCGGGCCGGAGGTGCGGACGGAGGAGCCTGATTGTTCCTGGGCTGGTTTATCGAGCACGTTCTTGTTTCCTCAGCTCACGAGGCGGCGTGCCGGATGAGGCTTCCGCTCGGACGTTCCTCTGTGGAGTTAATTGGCTGATTAACTTTTCCCGCCTTCACGCCAGCGAGGCAAGCAGTTTTCATGCATAGGCGCATAACAAAAGCGGCGCGCATTTCTGCGCGCCGCGGAAGATTTGTGTTGAGTGGCTATCAGCCGGCGGCGGCCACCGCGCGCTGCGCCATCACCTTGACGAGGTTGGCGCGGTAGTCGGACGAGCCGTGGATGTCGGAGAGGAGCCCGCTCGCCGAAATGCTGACGCTGTCGATCGCTGACGGCGACCAGTTCGCCTTCAGCGCGGCTTCGATCGCGGGAACCCGCATCACGCCGCTCTGCGAGGCACCGGTCGCAGCGACGCGGATCTCGCCAGACTTCGTCTGTGCGACGAACACGCCCGTCAGCGCGAACCGCGAGGCCGGATGCGGGAACTTTGCGTAGCCCGCCTTCGCCGGAACCGGGAACGAGACCTGCGTGATGATCTCGCCGTCTTCGAGCGCGGTCGAGAACAGGCCCTTGAAGTAGTCGTCGGCGGCGATGGTGCGCTTGTTGGTCTTGATCGTCGCGCCGAGCGCCAACGTGGCTGCCGGATAGTCGGCGGCCGGATCGTTGTTGGCGAGCGAGCCGCCGATCGTGCCGCGATAGCGCACGGCGGGATCGCCGATCAGCGATGCCAGATAGGCGAGTGCGGGGATCGCTTTCTTCGCGGTGTCGCTAGTCGCGACGTCATAGTGCGGCGTTGCGGCCTTGATGGTCAGCGTGTCGCCGGAAGCCTCAATGCCGATCAGCTCCTTGATCTTGCCGAGATCGATCACATCCGAGGGCGCGGCGAGGCGCTGCTTCATGACCGGAAGCAGGGTCTGGCCGCCGGCGAGGAATTTTGCCTCGCTGCCCTTGGCGAACAGGCTCGCCGCTTCGTCGACCGAGGAGGCGCGATGATAAATGGTCTGGTACATCTTCGTTGCTCCCTCTTAGGCCGCGTGGATCGTGCGCCACACCCGGTCCGGGGTTGCGGGCATTTCCAGATTGTTCTTGCCGATCGCATCCGTGATCGCGTTGATCACGGCCGCAGAGGCGCCGATCGCGCCGGCCTCACCGCAACCCTTGATGCCGAGCGGATTGCCCGGGCAGAGCGTCGTGGTGTGGGAGAGCTTGAACGAGGGCAGGTCGTCGGCGCGCGGCATGGAATAGTCCATGAACGAGGCCGTCACCGGCTGACCGTTGGCATCATAGATCGCGTGTTCGAGCAGCGCCTGGCCGATGCCCTGGGCGAGACCGCCATGGACCTGACCCTCGACGATCATCGGGTTGATCAGCCGGCCGAAATCATCGGCCGCGACGAAGTTGACGAAGGAGGTCTTGCCGGTGCCGGCATCGACCTCAAGCTCGCAGATGTAGGTGCCGGCCGGGAAGGTGAAGTTGGTCGGGTCGTAGAAGGCGGTCTCCTTCAGGCCCGGTTCCATTCCGTCAGGCAGATTGTGTGCGGTGTAGGCCGCGAGCGCGACCATCGGGAAGGCGATCGCCTTGTCGGTGCCGGTCACCTTGAACTCGCCGTTCTCGATGACGATGTCGGCCTCCGACGCTTCCAGCGCATGCGCGGCGATCTTCCTGGCCTTGGACTCGACCTTTTCCATCGCCTTCAGGATCGCGGTGAGACCGACGGCCGCGGAACGCGAGCCGTAGGTGCCCATGCCGAACTGCACCTTGTCGGTGTCGCCATGGACGATCGAGACCTGGCTGATGGGAACGCCGAGGCGATCGGCGACGAGCTGGCAGAAGGTGGTCTCGTGACCCTGGCCGTGGCTGTGCGAGCCCGTGAGGATCTCGATGGTGCCGACCGGATTGACGCGCACCTCCGCCGATTCCCACAGGCCCACGCCGGCACCTAGGCTGCCGACCGCCTTCGAAGGCGCGATGCCGCAGGCCTCGATGTAGCAGGATACGCCGATGCCGCGCAGCTTGCCGTCGGCTTTCGCCTTGGCCTTGCGGTCGGCGAAGCCGGCATAGTCGATCGCCTTCATCGCGGCGTCGAGCGAGGCATTAAAGTCACCGGTGTCATAGGCCATGATCACGGGCGTCTGGTGCGGGAACTGGGTGATGAAGTTCTGCCGGCGCAGCGCAGCCGGATCGACTTTCAGCTGCCGCGCCGCCGTCTCCATCATCCGTTCGATAAGGTAGCTCGCCTCGGGGCGGCCCGCGCCGCGATAGGCATCGACCGGCGTGGTGTTGGTGTAGACGCCGATCACCTCGGCATGGATCGCCGGGATGTCGTACTGGCCCGACAGCAGCGTCGCGTAGAGATAGGTCGGCACTGATGACGAGAACAGCGACATGTAGGCGCCGAAATTGGCGTAGGTCTTCACCCTCAGGCCGAGGATCTTGTTGTTGGCGTCGAACGCCATCTCGGCATGGGTGACATGGTCGCGGCCATGCGCATCCGTGAGGAAGGCCTCGGTGCGGTCGCCGGTCCACTTCACGGGACGGCCGACCTTCTTCGAGGCCCACAGCGCCACCATCTCTTCCGGATAGATGAAGATCTTCGAGCCGAAGCCGCCGCCAACGTCGGGCGCGATCACGCGCAGCTTGTGCTCGGGCGCGATGTTGTAGAACGCCGACAGCACGAGACGGGCGACGTGCGGGTTCTGCGACGTCGTATAGAGCGTGAAATGCTCCTCCGCCGCGTCGTAATCGGCGATCGCCGCGCGCGGCTCCATCGCGTTCGGCGCGAGGCGGTTGTTGGTGAGGTCGAGCTTCACCACATTGGCAGCCTTCGAGAAGGCGGCATCCACCGCACCCTCGTCGCCGATCACCCAGTCATAGACCTGGTTGCCGGGAGCCTCGGGGTGAAGTTGCGGCGCGCCGGCTTTGACCGCCGCTGTGACGTCGGCGACGGCCGGCAGTTCCTCGTAATCGACGACCACGGCCTCGGCCGCGTCGCGTGCCAGATTCTTGCTCTCGGCGATCACCACGGCGACGGCCTGACCGACGAAGCGCACGGTCTCCGGCGCCATCGCCGGCCATGCGCCCATCTTCATCGGGCTGCCGTCCTTGGAGGTGATGGCCCAGCCGCAGATCAGGTTGCCGACCTTGTCATCGACGATCTGCTTGCCGGTGAGCACCGCAACCACGCCCGGCATCTGCAGGGCGGCGGAGGAGTCGATCCCCTTCACCTTGGCGTGGGCGTGCGGGCTGCGAATGAAATGGGCATAGGTCATGCCCGTCAGCTTGATGTCGTCGACGTACCGGCCCTTGCCGGTGATGAAACGCTTGTCTTCCTTGCGCACGACGCTTGCGCCGATGCCTTCAACACCCATGTCCTGTCCTCCCGACCGGAAATTGTTGTCCGCCCTTTCCGTCGAAAGCGGCGGCGGTGGCTTTTTAGTCGAGGCGGGCCGCGCTACTCGGCGGCCTGCGCAACCTTCATGCGGCCGGCCGCATCCAGCACGGCCTTGACGATGTTGTGGTAGCCGGTGCAGCGGCAGATATTGCCTTCGAGCTCGTGACGGACGGTGGCTTCGTCGAGCTGGCCACCGTAGCGCTGGACGATGTCGATCGCCGACATGATCATGCCCGGCGTGCAATAGCCGCACTGCAGACCGTGATTGTCGCGAAACGCCGCCTGCATCGGATGCAGCTCGTCGCCCTTGGCGATCCCTTCGATCGTGGTGACGTTGGCGCCATCGGCCTGGCCGGCCAGCATGGTGCAGGATTTCACCGCCCGGCCGTCCACGTGCACGACGCAGGCGCCGCACTGGCTGGTATCGCAGCCGACATGGGTTCCGGTCAGATTGAGGTGATCGCGCAGGAGATGGACCAGCAGCGTGCGGTCCTCGACGTCGACAGCAACAGCCTTGCCGTTCACTGTCAGTTTGACTTTAGACACGGTGAAGTCCTCCCGATTGTTTGTAGTTATTCCAATTAGAGACAGCGCGAACGGAACTTTGCAACTGGGATTTTGGCGACCGCGCGTCATGGAAAGGTCATCGTGGCGACCGTCGCCGGCGCGCGATTCGATCACGTCGTTCCATGCCGCCGCCAGCACATGGCGCGACCTTGCAAGGCGCTTTCGAAAGATGTCCGCTTCGCCGGTGGCGGCCTGCGTTCGGCCGCTTTCGCGCGAAGCGCCTGCCTGCTTGAGGCTCCTCGCGCGTCGTTTCTCCCTTTCATGCCTTGTTCGTTGTTGCGAATAGGAGCACGCGCTCACGGCTTTGCAATCGCGATCTTGGTAGTAGGCGATGGCGATCTAAGTCATTGATTTTATTGAGATCGATCCTGGCGGGGCCGCGCTCGGGGGGCCTGTCCAAATGCCGTGACGATCGCGGGCGTCCTGCTGGCTGCGTCTCCGACAGTCCGATCGGTCGTTCCGAGCCCCGAGCGGAGCGAGGGAGCCCGGAATCCATCGGGCCACACGGTGCGTGGATGAATGGATTTCTCAGATGCGCAATTGCGCATCATGGCTCGCGACGTAGCCTGTCATCGGGCCGCGCTTTGCGCGGACCCGTTGGTCGCGCCCCGGAACGACGTTGAGTGAATCAGACGTCAGAGATGCAGCACTCGTACTTCCTGGCGATTGATCGACGGCCGCGCCACCCCAGTCGAGCGGGTACCTCAGCCGGCTGCGAATTTCTTCGAGAACTTCGCGACAGTGGTAGCGCCGTCATCGTGAAGGTCGACGTGCGATGCCAGGTGCAACGATCGGATCGTGGCACGAAGTTGCCGCAAATCCGATCGTGCATTTCGAGCTGCAAAATAGCGGCAAGACGCGAGCATCGCCAACGAGATGCGCGACGAAGCCGACGATGATTTGCACTACTACCTTCCGCCTATACTAAGCGCGAAAAGGCGATGCTGTAATTTCGAACGATAGCTCGCAGACAAACTGCGCATCACGAGCGCAGCGCGCTCAGGCGCCCAACATGGCGCGCACAACAACATCGCGGAGAGAATACATGACCTTTGGAACGAAGGGCTTTTTGGCTGGCATTTCGATGATTGCGATGCTGGCCGCCAGCACGTCCGGCGTTCGCGCCAACGACTCCTTGCTCAAGGCGCAATCCGATTCGAACCAGTGGGCCGTTGCCGGCCACGACTATGGCAACACGCGCTTCAGCCCGCTCAAGCAGATCAACACCGAGAACGCCGGCAAGCTGACGCTCGCCTATTCGTTCTCGCTGGCGTCGCTGCGCTCGAACGAGTCCTCGCCGATCGTCATCGGCAACACGCTCTACGTCTCGAGCTCCTGGGGCCCGAAATACGTCTACGCGCTCGATGCCGCGACCGGCGCGCGCAAGTGGACCTGGGAGCCCGACATTCCCGATGACGTGCTGCAATATGCCTGCTGCGACGTGAACAATCGCGGCGTCTCCTATGCCGACGGCAAGATCTTCGTCGGTCGCCTCGACGGCAAGCTGACGGCCCTCGATGCCGCGACTGGCAAGTCGCTGTGGACGACGAAGGTGGTCGACTACAAGCAGGGTTCGGTCATCACCTCGCCGCCGCTGGTCGTGCGCGACAAGGTCATCACGGGCTTCGGCGGCGGCGAGTACGGCGTGCGCGGTTCGCTCCAGGCCTTCGATATCAACACCGGCAAGCAGGTATGGCAGACCTACACCGTTCCCAACCCGGATGAGCCCGGCGGCGATACCTGGAAGGGCGATACCGCTCAGCATGGCGGCGGCGCAGCCTGGCTGGTCGGCTCCTACGATCCCAAGAGCGATACCGTCTATTGGGGCACCAGCAATCCCGGTCCCTGGAACACAGGCGTTCGTTCGACCGGCGACGGCAATTTCGGCAAGCTGACGAACCTCTACACCGCCTCGACGCTCGCGCTGGACCCCAACACCGGCAAGATCAAGTGGCATATCCAGACGACGCCGGCCGATGCATGGGATTATGACGGCGTCAACGAGGCCGTGCTTGCCGACCTCAAGATCGGCGGCAGCAACGTCCCGGCGCTGCTGAAGGCGGATCGCAACGGCTTCTTCTTCGTCGCCAATCGCGAGACCGGCAAGGTGCTGTCGGCCGAGAAATACGTCTTCTCCAACTGGGCCAAGAAGTGGGACGTCAACACCATGCGCGCGGAAGAGGATCCGGACAAGCGTCCGGGCCCGGGCCATCCCGCCAAGGACATCTGTCCGAACCTGGTCGGCGGCAAGAACTGGCAGCCGATGTCGTTCAATCCACAGACCGGCCTCGTCTACATCCCGTCGAACAACGTCTGCATGGACTGGTCGGTCTCCGACGTTTCCTACAAGCGCGGCGTGTTCTATCTCGGCGCCGAATTCCCGACCAAGGACGGCCCCGGTGGCTTCCTCGGCGAGCTCGTGGCCTGGGATCCGGTCGCGCAGAAGAAGGTCTGGTCCATCAAGGAAGACCTGCCGTTCAACGGCGGCACGCTGACCACCGGCGGCGGCCTCGTGTTTGCCGGCAACATCCATGGGGACTTCCGTGCCATCGATGCGAAGTCCGGCAAGGTGCTGTGGAGCAAGAACCTCGGCTCCGGCATCGGCGCGGGCCCGGTGACCTACCAGGTCGACGGCAAGCAATACGTCGCCATCGTCGTCGGCCGCACGGCTGCACTGCCTGCGTTCCTGGGCGAGGTAGGCAAGAAGATGACGGCCGCAGCTCCCGAGGGCGGTTCGCTCTTCGTGTTCTCCGTCCAGTGAGCACTCGCGCGCGTATCCTCGAGGTGACTGGGTACGCGCGCGCTTTTTCCAGACGATCGTTGCGGCGTCGGCCAAGCCTCGTGCCGCAACCCCTGGTCCAACAATTCCCAACTACGGGAGATGAGGATGCGTCCGAATCATTCTGAAAGCGGCAAGAGCCGACACCGCGCCATTGCCGGGCTTGTCGCATGGGCCGCCGCGTCCGCGATGATCGGCTCGGCCGCACCGGCTCACGCCGACGAGGCGCAGCCGTTCCGTCTCTGCGCCGATCCGACCAATCTGCCGTTCTCGAGCGATAGTCCGTCGCAGCCGGGCTTCTATGTCGAGATCGGGCGGGCCCTGGCGCAGGCGCTCGGCCAGCCGATCGCGTATGACTGGTACAAATCCTATTTCGGCAAGCGCACCGTGCGCGTCACGCTGCTCGGCAAGCAATGCGATGCCATGATCGGCCTGCCGCGCTCCGAGGACTTCATGGGGCCGGCCGTGATCTTCTCCGGCGCCTTCGCAAAGGAGGGCTATGCCCTGGTGACGGCGAAGGGGCAGGCGATCGGCGGTATCGATGGCCTCAAGGGCAAGCGCGTCGCCGTGCAGTTCGCCAGCACGCCGCAAAACCTGCTCGCGAGCCGCGACGACATCCAGAAGGTGACCGTGCTGTCACCCGAGGAAGGCATGCAGGCCCTCGACCAGGGCAAAGCCGACGTCGCCTTCATCTGGGGGCCTGTCGCAGGCTGGCTGAACAAGACCAGCTACCACGATCGCTATCAGATCGAGCTCACCGAAGGTGAAGGTCTGTCATGGGATGCGGCCATCGGCTTCGCGAAGACGTCGACGGAGCTCCGCGATCGCGTCGATGCTGTCTTGCCGCAGCTTCAGATGACGATCGCCGATCTCGCGGTGAAATATGGCTTGCCGACCGGGCAGCCGGTTCGCTTCGGCGCGGCCCTGGCGGTGCCGGCGGGAACAACGACGGGAACGGGAACCGGCGTGACGCAGGTCGCCAGCGTGGTGGCGACCGAAGCCAAGGGCGACGCCGCCGCGCCGGGCGCCGAGGCCGTCGGCACGGGCAAGGAGATCTTCAACGGCACCTGCGCGCATTGCCATGGTCCCGACGCGATCCAGAGCGAACGCAAGATCGACCTCCGGCTGCTACGTCACCGCTACGGCGACGAAATGCGCGAGAAATTCTGGACCACCGTTCATGAGGGACGGCCTGCCAAGGGCATGCCATCCTGGAAGGACGTCTTCACCGACGACCAGTTCGACAACATCTATTCCTTCCTGCTGACGGTCCAGGCCGAATCGAACGACTGAACGATCTTGACCGGACGCGATCGGGAGGATGTGGTAGCGTCCATCCGGCATCATCCCGGCGCCGGAGGGCTGCCGCATGGATGCGCCGCTTCCGCTCCTGCGGCGGACGCT
This sequence comes from Bradyrhizobium sp. Cp5.3, assembly GCF_000426265.1. Taxonomy (NCBI): domain Bacteria; kingdom Pseudomonadati; phylum Pseudomonadota; class Alphaproteobacteria; order Hyphomicrobiales; family Nitrobacteraceae; genus Bradyrhizobium; species Bradyrhizobium sp. Cp5.3. The sequence goes on from NZ_AUFA01000031.1 coordinate 73,251, forward strand.
CGTGCGGTGGAGTGTTGGGAAGGCGCCATGACCAGCTTCCTGATCATCGACGATCATCCGCTGTTTCGCGAGGCGCTCGGCAATGCGGTGCGGCTGGCCTTGCCGGACGCGCGGATCTTCGAGGCGATGTCGATCGAGGATGCCTTGCATATCCTGTCGGTCGAGCAGGGCATCGACCTTGCGCTGCTCGATCTGTCGCTGCCGGATGCGACCGGCTTCTCCGGCTTTCTCCGCTTGCGCGAGACCTATCCGCGTCTGCCCGTCGCCATCGTGTCGAGCGAGGAGGACCAGCAAATCGTCCGCGAGGCGCTGGCGCTGGGCGCCGCCGGCTATCTGCCGAAGTCGACGTCGAAGCGCGAACTCGCGCAATCGATCGAGGGCGTGCTGAGCGGATCGGTGTCCGTGCCGAAGGATTTTGTCGCCACGCCGCTGCGGCGCCGCGCCGATGCCAGCAAGGCGCTGATGGTCAAGCTGCGCGAGCTCACGCCGCAGCAGCTTCGCGTGCTCGACCTGTTGCGCCGCGGCTATCCGAATCGGCAGATCGCCCAGGAGCTTCAGCTCGCGGAGTCCACCGTGAAGGCGCACATCACCGAGATCCTGCGCAAGCTCGGTCTGTTCAGCCGCAACAAGGCGATCATCGAGATCGGCAAGATGGACCTGCCCGATCCGCGGAGCCGGCCCTATGCGCGCCTCGATCGTGGCAGGCCGCAATGAGGCGCGCCCCCGTTCTTGACCTGGATCAACCCGCTTTGACCCGGCTGGGACATTCTCAATTCACCTTCGAACCCGGCAACAGCTGGGGCAGAATCCTGGGAATGGCTCACGCGTGATGCGATTTCTGATTGTCGAGGACCATCCGCTGTTTCGCGAAGCGCTCGAAGGCGCGCTGAAAATGGTCGCGCCCGAAGCCGACATCCTTCAGGCAACATCGATCGACAGTGCGCTCGAGCTGTTGTCGGCGATGGCCGAGCTCGATCTCATCCTCCTTGATCTGTCGATGCCGGGCACGACGGGCCTTTCCGGCATCATCCGCGTCCGCAAGGCGTTTCCCAAAATTCCCGTCGTCATCGTATCCGGGCATCAGGATCCGCAGATCATTTCCGGTGCACTGTCGCTCGGCGTCGCCGGCTATATCCTCAAATCTTCGTCCAAGCAGGATCTTGCGCAGGCGATCGGCGAGGTGCTGCGCGGCTCGGTCTGTGTTCCCGGGGCCTATCGTTCGACCCGTCCGCAACGCGTCGCCGGCCCCGCGCAGGATCTCATCAAGCGTCTGCACGATCTGACGCCGCAGCAATTGCGCGTCCTCGAAATGCTCAAGCGTGGCCTGCAGAACAAGCAGATCGCCTATGAACTCAAGATTTCCGAGACCACGGTGAAGGTCCATGTTTCGGATATCCTGCGCAAGCTGAACGTGTTGAGCCGCACCAAGGCGATCGTCGAAATGTCCAGAATCGATTTCGCGACGCTGGCGACCGAAGGGACGAGGACGAAACACAATCGCGCACAATCGGATCGGCAGGAGTGACGCAGGTTCGTCTTTCTCGGCAAAGCGGGGAGGGGAGAGGCGCTAGCTCAGCAGGAACGATAGCAGCGCGCGCATCTCGGCCGGCTTGATCGGCTTCTTCAGCACCTCGAGCCCGCAGAGACTGGCTTCCTTCGCCGCCTTTTCGGAGTAGTCGGCGGTGATGATCATGGCCGGCACTTCCAGCCTCAATTGCTGCCGGACGTCGGCGACGGCGGACAATCCGCTCTCGCCATGATCAAGGTGGAGATCGGCGATGATCGCATCGGGGGCGCCGCCGAGTTCGCTGAGGCGCAGCAGCGCGTCCGAGGCCGACCGCGTGGCGGCGACGTCGCAACCCCAGCCTTCCAGCAGGGCGGCCATCGCTTCGGAGCCGGACGGATCGTTCTCGATGAGGAGGATCTTGGCGCCTTCGAGCCCGCCATACTGTCGTTCCGCGAGCTTGACCTCGTGTACCTCGTCGCGGATGTCGGCGCGATCGGCCGTTTCCATTTCCAGGGTGAAGGTCGATCCCCGGCCGACCAGCGATGACAGACGCACCTCGTGCCCGAGCACGGTTGCGAAACGGCGCACGATGGAGAGGCCGAGCCCGAACCCGGCCTTGTCGATCGCGCTGGCATCGCCGCGCTGGAATTCGCGGAAGATCGCCTCCTGTTGCGCCTGCGGAATTCCCGGTCCGGTGTCGGAAATTTGGACGCAAACACGATTCGGGTGGTGCCGGCAGCCCATGATGACTCCGCCGCTCCTCGTGTAGCGGATCGCGTTCGCGATCAGGTTCTGCAGGATCCGTCGCAGCATCATCGCATCCGACGACACCGCGAGCTCCGTGGTGCGGATGCGCAGGACGAGGCCCTGCCGCGCGGCGATCGGCTCGAACTCGTTGCGAAGCTGTTCGAACAGCGGCGCCAGCGCCAGGGGGTGCACGTCGGGCTTGAGCGCGCCCGCGTCGAGCTTTGCGATCTCAAGCAACGAGCGTAGCAGGTCTTCCAGCGTCAACAGCGAGCGATCGACCTGCTCGATGAGCAGGCCTGCATCCTGCGATTCCATCATCTCCGTCAGTGCCGAAAGCGTCAGGCGGGCCGCGTTCAACGGTTGCAGCAGGTCGTGGGTGACCGAAATCAGCACCGAGGATTTCAGTGAGCTCGCCTCCTCCGCCTGCTGCTTGGCGCGGTACAGGCCTTCGTTGGCGCGCTCGATCGAATGCAGCGCCTCGCGCAGCTGATGCGTCCGGTTGCGAACCTGGTGATCGAGCGCAATGGCCGTCTCGAACAGCGAGAAGGCGTTGAGTTGCTGGTCCATCGAGCGCTCGACGCGGGACATCAGCGCGGCATTGATCTTCTTCAGCTTCGCGGTCTCACGTCGGAGCTGTTCGACTGTCGCGGGATCCTGCCACGTCCCGGTCACGCCGGCCGCCTGCCGATGGCGACGCCCGTGAACGTCTGGTTCACATGCATCGAGCCGAACTGTTCACCGTAGGTGTGAAAGCCAATGACGCGATTCTCCCGGTAGAGCTCGGACATGTCGCGGGCAAGCTGATGCTGCTCGGCATCGAGCCGGCGCAGCAGGCACTCGAAGCCGATATAAAGAGACACGTCGCCGATTTGATCCTGCGTCTGCGCGAAGAGGTCGCGTGTCGATCCGACCAGGCTTCGCGAAGTTGCGGCCGTCAGCACCATGCCCTCGTCGATGGCGCAAAAGAAATGCAGCGAGCCGTCCGGCTCGACGCGCTGGATCGACCGCGCGTAGTAGGAGCCGCCGACGCGGACCAGCACCGGATGGGAGGCGAAGGAGAACGGATCGAGCTTGGCGTCATCCATGATCCCGACCATGCGGGAGTATTCCTCGGCGGCGGGCTCCGCGTTCAGCTCCTTCACCGTGCGGCTTTCGATATCGGCCTCGGTCACCACCATCTTCTGCGGCATCGGCTCGAAATTGTCGCACTTGAAGACGCGGAACGGCAGCGACGTGTTCAGGAGGATCAGGAGGGCAGCATTCGTGTAGGCCTTGCCTTCGAAGAACACCCATGTCTTCTCGAAGCGCATTCCGTCGCCCGCCGACCCGCCGACAATCGGAATGTCGTCGAGCGAGGCATAGACGGCGGACATCACCGCCTCTTCGCGGCGGCACAGCCCGTCGATCAGGACCAGGCCGAAGGGACTGCCGCGATCAACCTGCGGGGTCGCGCGCAAGAGCTCGTGGCGAAGCTCGCCGCCGATCCGCCGGCCGTCCTCGACGCGGAAGCTGTCGAGATTGAGGATCGGCCGGACCACGGCCGAAAAATCTCCGCGGCTGAATGCCAGTGCCACCACACTGTTCTCGTCCCAGCCGTCAGGGGCGAGCTCACCCGCGGTCGTGCAGCCGCAGACCGGGGTTTCATCGAACCGCCGGGTGATGTCGGCGATGAAATGATGGGGGTCGTAGTGAGGCGAGAGGAAGACCAGGATCAATGCCAGGTCGTCGGAGGGAAGCTGCGCCACAAGCTCGGCCACGGCTTCATCGACGGTCGCAGCCTTCGATTTCGCAACGGCAACGCCGGACGCACCGCTAAACCGAAAGTCGGTTTGCCCCACACCGTTTCTCCCCTCGAGGCCCAGCTCGGTCTAGCGCCAAGTGCCTGACAAGTGCCCAGACAGTAAGGTCTTTTCCGCTCTGCCGCAACACAGCGACCGCGAGGCCGGGTCAGCGCGGCCTGTCCCGCCAGGGCTGGATGAATTTACCGCCCCTTGACGATTCTGCCTTAATTTTCTGCACCGGTCCGGGAGGGGCTGCTCCCGGGCAATTGGTGGCTGTTTGCAAGAACATAAGGTTGGGGGTTGGGATGACCGGACGTATCGCGGCGAAATCCAAGCGCACAATATTTCCGACCCTCAGGTTCCGCGCCAAAATCATCCTCGGCTTTGCCGCTGTGCTGGTGATCTCCGCGGGTAGCATGGCCTTCTCCTATTTCGGCTTCGAACGGGTATCGTCCGGGGTCGGCTCCTACCGCACCAGCGTCTCCGAGGCTGATCTCGCCCGCAACATCGACCGCGAGCTGCTCGCCTATCGTTCGGCGGTGCGGTATTTCGTCGTCACCGGCAAGGAAGACGACGCCAAGGCGGCGCTGGACACGGAGGCGAGCCTGAAGAACGCCATCGACCAGGCGATCAAGGGCACCAAGACGCCGGCGCGGCAGGAGAGCCTCAACAAGCTCGCCAAGGAGTTTTCCAATTTCTCCGCGACCTTCGCAAAGGTCCTGCAGGCCAAGCGCGACAGCGCGCTCCTGGTGCAGAACCAGCTCACGCGTGACGCCAACCTCCTGAAGTACAAGCTCGACGACATCGGCAACAATGCCTCCGACGCCGAAGCACAGTCGATCGAGTTCGGCACCAAGCAGGTCAATGCCCAGTTCCAGACGGCGACCGCGGCCGCGACCAATTTCGTCCTGACATCCGACCAGGGGATCGGCACCAGCGCGCTGGCGCGGCTGAAATTCGTCGAGAATTCGCTGGGCGCGGTCTATTCCATGGACGACAAGATCGTCGCCGGCCTGAAGGACGCCAAGGCTCTGCTCGTCGCCTATCGCGAAGCGCTGGAGAAGCTGATCGCAAACGCCAAGATGGTCGATGATCTCGTCACCGAGATGAGCGGCTCGGCGGGCGCGATCCTGCAGGGCGCGACCGCCATGAAGGCGGATTTGGTCGCCGAACAGCAGCGCCTGGATTCGGAATCGGAAACCACCATCGGACAGACCGAGCGCTTCATCCTGATGCTGGCCGTTGGCGGCACCCTGCTGGGCGCGGTCCTCGCCTTCCTGCTCGGCACCGGCATCTCGCGTCCGATGATCGCGATGTGCAAGGCGATGCGCGAGCTTGCGTCGGGCAATTTCGATGTCGTGCTGCCGGGCCTTGGCCGCAAGGACGAGATCGGCGAGATGGCCGGCGCGGTCGAGGAGTTCAAGATGCAGGCCGTAGCCAAGGCCGAGCGCGACGCTGCCGCCAGCGAAGCCCAGAACAAGGAAGCAAGCGCGGCGCGCCGTTCCGAGCTGATCCGCTTTGCCGACGATTTCGAGAGCGCCGTCGGCGCCATCGTCTCCAACGTCTCGGCCTCGGCGGTGCAGCTCGAATCGGCGGCCTCGACGCTGACCCGCACCGCCGAGACCACGCAGAGCCTGTCGAGCCAGGTCGCCGGCGTGTCC